>NZ_JARKNB010000020.1:0-543 GCF_029360735.1 Flavobacterium sp. H4147
GGGAAGACCATAGCCAGTGAAGTTCTTCACCTTCTCATCCCAGCCGGACGTCTTGAATGAGGAAGGATCACACCAGGAGTAGTCGTTGAAAGCGAAGAAGTCACTGCGCTCGTCATCAGTACCGCAGTTCATGAACTGGGCCATCTGGAGACGGTTGGTGTCGATATCGGCAGCAGAGTATCCAACGGGAATTTCACGGTAGTTGCGGCTGCGAATGTACTGACGAAGGTCACGAGTAACCGCCTTAACGTAAGGGGCGGCCTTGGAGGAGGGGCCGTCATTAATGACCTCGTTACCGGAGAAGAACGCCAGAGTGTTCTTGTAGCCGGCGAAGGCATCGACAGTGGCGAAGATGTACTGAAGATAGTTTTCGTTGTAGGAAATCTTGGGGCTGGCACGGTTGAGAGAGTACTTGGGAGTGTTGACATCGAGCACCAGGTAGATGCCAGCATCCGCCAAGGCGTTCATACACTCGTCATGGTTCTTGGAGTTATCCACGGAGTAGACACGGATGGTGTTCAGACCGAGATCCTTAAATTTCTC
>NZ_JARKNB010000021.1:0-527 GCF_029360735.1 Flavobacterium sp. H4147
CGGCCAAATCGCTCCCAGCGACACCCAGGCAGATGTCTGGTCTGCCGACCCAGTAGACGGCAGCTCGGTCCCCACGTATAACCATCCGCCACACAAAAGAGAAATGGTCGCGACCTACATCTTCCCCAAGGGACCAACCACGAAGTCGACCCGCACCGTATTGGCATCTAACACTTGCTCTACCACCATGAGCTGGTTGGTGCAGTTGAGTGAATGGCAGAGCTCGGCTGGAAGTGTCAATTTCCAGAACTCTGTTGGGAATGGCGCGGATATCGGCTTCATGTTGGTTTACAACTGTTAAACTATGGTTGTTGACGATCCCATTGTGTGACCACTGGGGTGTGGGTACTATTGACCCCTTGTGCTGCTCAGTGAACCTATGCCTTTTTCCTTGTACGCGGCCGTTGTACACGCTTTCTGTCGTCTACTTGTGTGCTTTTGTTTGGTTGACAATAGTAAGGGCTTGCTGTTTGTTGTAGTCACCCATTTAGCTTTAGGTCTTTGACAATTTAGTTTTTGATTCCTCG
>NZ_JARKNB010000022.1:0-521 GCF_029360735.1 Flavobacterium sp. H4147
GTTGCCAACGGCGGTCATGAGGTAGTCCTTCTTCTTCAGGATGTAGTCACGGATACCGGACATGTAGGCGAACTGCATGTCAGTGTCGACGTTGACCTTGACGACACCATAGCTGATGGCCTCCTTGTACTCCTCCTTGGAGGAACCAGAGCCACCGTGGAAGACGAAGAAGACAGGCTTGTCCTTGTTGGAGCCAATCTTCTCCTTGACGTAAGCCTGGTGCTTCTTGAGAAGCTCGGGGTGGAGCTTGACGTTGCCGGGCTTGTAGACACCGTGGACATTACCGAAACCAGCGGCAATGGAGAAGTAAGGGCTGATGGGGGAGAGAGCCTTGTGAATGGCGAGGATATCCTTGGGCTGGGTGTACAGGGAGTTGTTGTCAACGTCCTCGTTGTTGACACCATCCTCCTCACCACCAGTGATACCGATTTCCATCTCGAGCCACTGCTTCATGGGGGCAGCGCGCTTGAGGTAGGCGGCGGTGGTCTGGATGTTGTAGTCGACGGGCTCCTCAGACAGAT
>NZ_JARKNB010000023.1:0-507 GCF_029360735.1 Flavobacterium sp. H4147
CTTGCCGTGGTCAATGACGATGGCGTAGCGCTTGGTGCGGCCCTCCTCATCGGCCCAGCCGAGGCTCTTGGAGAACTTAGCATCGGGGTCGGAAAGGAAGAGAATGTCGTCGTTCTTGACACCGTTGGCCTTGGCCCAGGCGCTCATGACGTAGGCATCGTTGTAAGCAAGGACAGCAACAACGTCGACACCCTTCTCACGGATCTCAGGGAGCTTCTCCTTGTACTCGGGGACGTGGTTTGCAGAGCAGACGGGAGTGAAGGCACCGGGAAGAGCGAAGAGGATAACCTTCTTGTCGGCCCACTCCTTGGAGGCGTTGTAGTTGATGGGGATACCGCAAACGTTGAACTTGTCAGCCTCCTCGGTGTAGGGGATGTATGAGAAGACAACGTCGGAGGGGAAGCTGTCACCGGCCTTGATTCCAGACATTTTGATTGAATTGGTATGTTAGGTTGGGTTGGGAGTGAAAAGAATAGTTGGTTGTGGATGGAAAAAGGTGTTTATTTG
>NZ_JARKNB010000024.1:0-505 GCF_029360735.1 Flavobacterium sp. H4147
GTTTGCTAGATGTATGACTTATGTCATCACGTATCTCAAGCCACCAACCTCGTATCTGCCTTCTCGTCCTCCCACTGAGATTGTTGCCGCTTTCTGCTTGATCTCCGGTGGCTTGATTTTCATGTTGAGTACCCGAAATGTGGTTGATGCCATGGAGTTTTACGAGCTCGATGCGATGTTTATTTTCACTGTCGCTATGGGAGTGACCGCTTTCATAATGGCCTGTGAGATTTTGGCTATTGCCATCAAGGCCTGGGCCACCAAGAAAGAAACTCGCCCTCAGCTCCCTCCTTTCCAGTTCCCAGCTTGAGTTGGAGCACGCCTCGCCGTGTCGCTTTAGGGTAGAGGTGCGTGTCCTTCACACGGGACATGGTTAAGACTCTCTACCTGGATGGGTTTCTCATCGCCCTATTGAAAACCAAAGAATTGAGAAAAAGGAGAAATGGGAAAAGGCATAAGAGACATCGAACATCCTTGTCTTTATTATCGCAGCGATATACCCCCT
>NZ_JARKNB010000003.1:0-544984 GCF_029360735.1 Flavobacterium sp. H4147
TCATCAGAACGGCTGTCAATTCAATATGTCTACGAACGTAATTTCTTTTCTTTTCCGCTTATCTCTCAAAGCGGGTGCAAAACTAAAACTTCTTTTTAAAACCTGCAAGAAAAATTTAAAAAAAATTTGAAACTTTTTTTTCGTCTCATTTTCTAATTTTTCTTCCAGTCTACCAAGGAACTTTCCGTGTTTTGCGGGGTGCAAATGTAAAAAGCTTTTTCAATTCCCGCAAGCTTTTTTTGAACTTTTTTTAAGAAAATTTCTTTTCATTTCAATTCAACTGCCTGACGGTATTTCTAAGAGCGTTTCGCTGATGCGGGTGCAAAAGTAGAACCTTTATTTACATTTACAAGCTTTTATTTTATATTTTTTCCATGTTTTTTAAAACTATTTCTTAACCCGCTGGCAGAAGTGCTTTTACATTTTGATTATTTTTAATTTCCTGTGGGGTTTTTCTGTATTCAGACGTGTTTTTCTTATTTTACCCATCGTTTAGATTGGCAGTTTTGCGGAATTTTCAGATTTTATGCCCGCTCTATGGAAAGAATTTAAGATCCGAAAGCCTCCCTTCTGCCCCTTCTGCTCTCGCAGAGGGGCAAAGACGCCAAGTTTTTCTCCATTTTTCTTTTGGAAACTGATTTCATAGCCCCGATAGGAGCGGAAATCCTTTTTGGGGCGGGGTTCGCCCCAAAAAGATTGAAGCGGATAGCGGGAAATAGCTCCTTATATTTATTAAAATTCTTAAATTCCAGATTCCAAAAGCTCCGGCTCCGCTCAGCCGGACAAGCTGTACTTATATATTATATATGTATAAAAAAACAAACCCGGCGGGTTTTAAAACCTGCCGGGTTGTATTATAATATATATAGGTGTATTATTTTTTGTTGACCTCTTTAGCTTTTGCTTCCCAATGATTCATGAGATCGTCGTAGTTAACTGGATTTGCAGATTTTTGGTTAACCAAGCGACCTGATTCGAATGCACGAACTAATATACTTTCTATTAAATAGTCTTCATTGACTTCATAGGGTTTGTATTCTGTCTTTAAACTTATATCAAATAAATTGGCTGTGGTGTTTGATACAAAAGCTTTGAATCCACTTTTTAAAGTTTTAATTAAATCATAGGCGGTGTTTCCTGTTTGACGATGAATCAGCTTTACCAAAATTTGTCCTTGTTTTCTAGAAAGTTTCTTTAATCGGTCTTCAAACTCATTATTAAGGTAGTCTTCTACAATTTTAAAGTATTTTTTCTTTTCACGATTTGTTTTTAAACGTGCCATACCAGCATTCAAAGCAGTTAAACGATCAGAAGCCAATCGCGCATAAGGATATACCTTATATACTCTCATCTGAAGAATCTGAAACTGCTTTAATTCTTCTGGACTCATCTTCTCTCCTTTCGAAATAATAATTTCCGGCAACTGGATTGTATCGTTAAGAATAGAATCTTTCTCAGTTAATATATAACCCATTTCCTGGTTTTCTTTTGGAGTAACCTGAGCTTGGCTTGTAAACGAAATCAATGTAAAAAACAGAATACAGATGGTATATCTCATAGAGTCTTAATTTAAATGTAAAATTATATATTTATACACAACTCTAATACCAAATTTATAAATTAGCGCAAAAATATTTTTATGAGCACAAAATCAATCTTAAATGATTCTTCTATTGCTTTCCTAGAAAGCTATCTAAATAACGCTTCGCCGACAGGTTATGAAAGCGAAGGGCAAAAACTTTGGATGAATTACCTGCAACCTTATGTTGATACTTTTATTACGGATACTTATGGTACAGCAGTTGGAGTTATTAATCCAGATACTCCATATAAGGTAGTAATTGAAGGTCATGCTGATGAAATTTCATGGTATGTAAACTACATTACTGAAGATGGTTTATTATATGTAATCCGAAATGGTGGATCTGATCATCAGATTGCTCCTTCTAAAAGAGTAAACATTCATACTAAAAACGGAATTGTAAAAGGTGTTTTTGGATGGCCTGCTATTCATACCCGTTTACGTGACAAAGAAGAAATACCTAAATTAAGTAACATATTTATAGATCTTGGTTGCGAAACCAAAGAGCAGGTTGAAGCTTTAGGGGTTCATGTTGGTTGTGTAATCACTTATCCGGATGAATTTATGATTTTAAACGAAAATAAATTTGTTTGTCGTGCTATCGATAATAGAATGGGTGGTTTTATGATTGCTGAAGTAGCTCGTTTATTAAAGGAAAACAAAAAAGAACTTCCATTTGGACTTTATATTGTGAATTCAGTTCAAGAAGAAATTGGTTTACGCGGAGCTGAAATGATTGCCCACAGAATAAAACCAAATGTTGCTATTGTGACAGATGTTTGCCACGATACAACTACTCCAATGATTGACAAAAAAGTAGAAGGTGATCTTAAAATGGGAAGAGGTCCTGTTATTGGGTATTCTCCTGCGATTCAAAATAAACTACGTGATTTAATTGTAGAAACCGCTGAAGAAAATAAAATACCATTTCAGCGCCACGCAACTTCTCGTGCCACAGGAACAGATACAGATGCTTTTGCTTACAGTAACGGCGGTGTTCCTTCTGCATTGATTTCATTACCATTACGTTATATGCATACCACTGTAGAAATGGTTCATAAGGAAGATGTTGAAAATGTTATTCAATTGATTTATGAGTCATTATTGAAAATTGAGAATAACGAGACTTTCTCTTATTTCAAATAAAAACTATTCCATATTAAATTCGGCTGTTTTTGAATGGCCGAATTTATAAATTCCCCCAAGAATGAAAATACTGCTGCTCGAAGACGATTTTACATTGTCTAAGGAAATCTCGGCTTTTTTTACCACTAAACAATTCGAGTGCATTCCTTATTATGATGGTTCGTTACTATTAAAAAAATACTTTCCATACGAATATGATTTAATCATTCTGGATATTAATGTTCCAGGCACAAATGGTATAGAGGTTTGCAAAGGTATCCGAGAAATCGACAAAAAAACACCTATTATAATGTTAACCGCTTTTAGTGAAATTGAAGACAAACTAGATTCATTTAACAATGGTGCTGATGATTATTTGGTAAAACCTTTTCATTTTGAAGAATTATATGCCCGAATTTCTTCTTTATTAAGACGAAAAGAAATACCACAGCAGATAGAACACAAAATCATTATTGAAGATTTAGAAATTCTGGAAGAAGAAATGAAAGTTTTTCGTTCAGGTGAAGAAATTAAATTAACTCCAAAAGAATTCAAACTTATTCTTATTCTGGCCCATGCCAAAGGAAAAGTGCTTTCTAAGCAGTTTATTGCAGAGAAACTTTGGGATTATCACATCGAAACCAATCAGAATACTATTGAAGTTTACATCAACTTTCTTCGCAAGAAAATCGATAAAGACCAAGAAACAAAACTTATCCGCACTAAAATTGGTTATGGATATTACTTAAGCAATCACGAATGACTTTAAAAAACAGAATATCATTATTGGTAAGTTTATTGTTTACAATCCTTTTTGGATTGGCATCAACCGTGATATTTGTTTTGTATTCTAATTTTAGAAAAGAAGAATTCCGTGAACGTCTCGAAATTAAAGCACTTTCCAATATTAAACTTTTAGTTGATGTAAAAGAAGTCGATGAACAGCTGCTGAAAATGATTGACCAAAATTCAATCAATAAATTATATGATGAAAAAACATTGGTTTTTGATTCGAATTTCAAATTAATTTACAGCAGTATTGACGACGCTAAAATAAAATGGTCTGAAGAAGATTTAAAATACCTTAAAAAGAACAAAACCTTTTTTAAACAGCAGGGCGATTATGAAGTTTATGGCGTTTTTTACGACACAAAAGACAAAGATTTCTATGCTTTAATATCCGCTACAGATGATTATGGAAAACGAAAACTTCTTTTCCTTAGATATACTTTGGTGGTTTCATACATATTTTTTACTTGCATTTGCTGGATTCTGACTTCTTTCATGGTAAGAAAGGCACTGAATCCGCTTGGATTATTTCATCAGAAAATAAAAAACATTAACGAAAACAATCTTGATTCGCGTATCGTTTCCAAAAGCAAGAAAGATGAAATTGATCTTCTGGCTAATGAATTCAATTACATGATGGATCGCATTGAGATTTCCTATCAAAAGCAAAAAGAATTTACGGCTCACGCTTCTCATGAATTAAGAACGCCTTTATCAAGAATAACGGCGCAGATCGAAAACACGATTGCAGATCCGGCAACTTCTATTAAAGGAAAAACTTTCTTAAAGGCTATTTTATCTGATGTTAATCATCTTACAGAACTAATAAATTCATTATTGATTTTATCTAAAATTGATACTAATGAAGCTGAAAACAATGAAATTCATCGTATGGATGAGATTCTATTTTCTGCCATGGAAAACCTCAAAAAGAGCTTTCCTGAATTTTCTATTTTATTTGAAATTGAAGAAAGTGATAATCTCGATACTTTATTGGAAGTAAAAGGCAATAAAAACCTTCTTGAAATTGCGTTAATTAATGTTTTGAAAAATGCCTGTTTATATTCTGACAACAATCAGGCAGAAGTAAAAATAAGCACAAACGAAAATCAGCTTATAATTTCGATATTAAACACCGGAAAAACCTTAAGCGAAAAGGAACAGAAGAATCTTTTCCAGCCCTTTATGCGTGGCAAAAATTCGAAAGGAACAACTGGATTTGGACTTGGTTTACGAATTGTCCAACGCATTTTAAACCTACATAAATCAACTATAACTTACAGTATTCCAGATATTAACAGTAATTTATTTCAATTATTTTTTCATTGATAATTTATTTTAAGCTAATTTTAAGCTAGATTTTAAGCCTTATTAAAGTCTGCCGATAGCATTTTTGTATAAAATAAATTTTTGATACAATGAGAAAACTCTATGCATTATTATTACTTGTATTTCTCAATCAAGTAGTAACGGCTCAAAATGCAGTCACGCTTGAGGATTGCGAGAGCCAGTTTCTTAAAAACAATCTTTTTTTACTGGCTTCGCATTATAATATTGATGCAGCAAAAGCCTTAACTATTCAGGCTCGAATTTGGGACAATCCCAATCTTACTGCCGAATTGAATGCTTACAATCCAGAAAGAAACCAATATTTTGATATTGGAAAAGAAGGACAAAAAGCATTTGGTATCGAACAACTTATTTATTTGGGAGGCAAAAAACGAAATGAAATAAAGCTGGCCAAAACCAACGAGCAATTGGCAGAGCTTCAGTTTAATGATCTTCTGAGGAATTTAAAGCTTCAGTTACGCCAGAGTTTTTATACGGTTTATTACAATACTAAAAGTCTGGAAACTACAGATAAACAAATCGCTCATATTGAAGATTTGATCAACTCCTACTCCATTCAGGCACAAAAAGGAAATATTCCCTTAAGAGATGTTGTGCGTCTGCAAACCTTGTATCTGAACTTTAAAAATGAACGGATGGAAGTTGTCAATGATAATATTGAACAACAAGCCAATTTGAGACTTCTTTTGAATTCTAAAGAAATGATAGTTCCAAAAGTTTATGAAAATGAATTTAGTAAATATTTAAAAGAAATCCCTTTTGATATAAAAGCTTTAGAAAGTGATGCAATTGCTAACCGACCAGATTATTTGGCAAAGCAAAAAGAAATTGAAGCTAATGAACTAAATATAAAGTGGCAGAAATCACTTTCTGTTCCAGATATTACGCTTGGTGCCAATTATGACCAGCGAAGCGGTGCTTTTAACCGTGAAGCCAATCTTACCGTTGGAATTCCATTGCCGCTTTGGAACAAGAACAAAGGAAATATCAAATATGCTCAAACCATTTTGGCACAGTCTAAAGTAGAAAAACAGAATTTTGATCTGCAGTTAGAAACCGAAATTACATCAGCATGGAATAAATGGGAAGAATCCCGTAAAAATTATGCTGTAATAAAACCGACTGTAAATGCCGATTTTGAAGCTGTTTACAACGGAATCTTAACCAATTTCCAAAAACGAAATATCAGTTTACTGGAATTTACAGATTTTATGGAAAGTTACAACCAAGCCAATGTTCAAGTTAACGAATTAAAGAAAAAACTGGCTTTATCTGGAGAAGAATTAAACAGCACCATCAACAAGGATTTATTTTAAAACTAAATAATAATGAGGCATACATTACTTATAGGAATTGCGTTGGTAAGTTTATCAATTGCAAGCTGCAAAAAGGAAGTTGAAAATCCTGAAACAAAAAGTACATTTTCGCTTAGCGATAATATGCTGAAAACAACCAGTACCGCCGAAGCAAAAACGGAACCTGTAAAAAATGAATTAAGTTTTTATGGAAAAATTACTGCCGACAATAATAAAATGATTGACGTTTACCCTCTTGTGGGCGGAAGTGTCGTTAAAGTAAATGTCGAATTAGGAGATTATGTAAAAAAAGGACAAGTTCTGGCTACGATAAAAAGTACGGATATTGCTGATTTTGAAAAACAATCTATCGATGCTAAAAATGATTTACTTGTTGCCAAAAACCAACTAAAAGTAGCCCAGGAATTATTTGATGGAAAATTAAATTCTGAAAGCGATGTGCTGCAGGCAAAATCAGAAGTAAACAAAGCGCAGTCTCAATTAAGCAAAATTCAGGAAACATATAAAATCTATAACATTAGAGCAGGTTCTATTTATGAAGTAACTGCACCAATCAGCGGTTTTATCATTCAAAAAAGCATCAATCAAGATATGTTATTACGTTCAGATCGTTCTGATAACATTTTTGATATTGCGGAAATCAGCGAAGTTTGGGCAATGGCAAACATCAACGAAATTGATATCAATAAAATAAAATTGGGAATTGATGCCGATGTTACTACTTTAAGTTATCCTGACAAAATTTTTAAAGGAAAAGTCGATAAAATTTTCAACGTTATCGATCCTGAAACCAAAGCCATGCAGGCGCGAATAAAACTTCAAAATCCAGGATTTTTATTAAAACCTGATATGAATGCCAATATCAAATTGTCATACAACGAACAAAATCAATCCATGATTGCGATACCAAGTAAGGCCATTGTATTTGATAAAAGCAAAAACTTCGTCATGATCTTTAAAGACCGTCACAATATCGAAACCAGACAAGTTGATGTTTACAGAGTTGTTGGAGAAACCACTTATATCTCGGGAGGTTTAAAAGAAAATGAAAAAGTCATTACCAACAACCAATTATTTATTTATCGCGCTTTAAACGATTAAGATATGAACAAATTCATACGCAATATAATTGCTTTTTCGCTTAAGAATAAAGCATTTACCTTCTTTTGGGTTGGAATGCTGGCTGTTGCAGGTTTTATTTCATTCAAAAATATGCCCATTGATGCCTTTCCAGATGTAACCAATACACAAATCATTATTATTACACAATGGAATGGTAAGAGTGCCGAGGAAGTAGAACGTTTTGTAACAACACCAATCGAAATTTCGATGAACTCCGTACAGAAAAAAACAAGTGTACGAAGCATCACGATGTTTGGTTTATCAGTAATTAAAATCATTTTTGATGATGGTGTCGACGATACTTTTGCCCGCTTTCAAGTCAATAATTTATTAAAAAACGTAACTCTTCCTGATGATGTTGAACCAGATGTTCAGCCTCCCTACGGACCAACGGGCGAAATTTTTAGGTATATTGTTAAAAGTGACAGCAGGGACAGCCGTGAATTATTGACTTATCAAAACTGGGTTATCGACAAGCAACTACGTGCCGTTCCCGGAGTTGCTGATTTAAATGTTTTTGGAGGCCAAACCAAAACATATGAAGTGGGTGTCGATCCAATTAAATTAGCGAAATATAATATTACTCCTTTGCAAGTTTATAACGCCATTGATGCAGGAAACTTAAACGTGGGTGGTGATATTATTGAGAAAAACGGGCAGGCTTTTGTTGTTCGCGGTGTCGGACTTTTAAAATCTAGAAAAGACATAGAAAACATTATTGTAGATGATGCTGGTGGAAATCCTATTTTAGTTAAAAACGTTGCCGATGTTTACGAAAGTTCTATGCCTCGCGTGGGACAAACAGGGATTGGCAAAAATGATGATGCTGTAGAAGGAATCGTCGTAATGCGTAAAGGCGAAAATGCAAAAGAAACTTTGGCTTTAATCAAAGATAAAATCAAAGATTTAAATGAAAATGTTTTACCAAAAGACATCAAAATAGAAACTTTTTACGATCGTGATAATCTGATGAATTTCACAACCGAAACCGTAATGCATAACTTATTTGAAGGAATCATTCTGGTTACTTGTGTAGTATTCTTATTTATGGCCGATTGGCGAACAACTTTTACGGTTTCAATTGTAATTCCGCTTTCCTTATTATTTGCATTCTTATGCTTAAAAATGATGGGAATGAGCGCCAACTTACTAAGTTTAGGTGCAGTCGATTTTGGGATTATTATAGATGGCGCCGTGGTTATGGTTGAAGGATTATTTGTAGTTCTCGATCATAGGGCACATCAACTAGGAATGACAGCTTATAATAAAATTGCCAAGGGAAGCATCATTAAAAAAACAGGAACTGAAATGGGTAAAGCGATCTTTTTCTCGAAACTGATCATTATTACCGCTTTACTCCCAATATTTTCATTCCAAAAAGTAGAAGGAAAAATGTTTTCGCCTCTTGCTTACACTTTAGGATTTGCCTTAATGGGAGCTTTACTTTTTACTTTAACTCTCGTGCCGGTTTTATCTCATATTTTATTGAATAAAAATGTAAAAGAAAAGAACAATCCTTTCGTGAATTTTTGGGATAGAATTGTAGCAAAAGGTTTTGCTTGGACATTCAAACATAAGGCAAAAACACTAATTGCTTCTACGGCATTAATTGCTGCTGTATTCTTTTCGGCAACTTTTTTAGGAACCGAATTTTTACCACAATTAAACGAAGGCGCTTTGTGGGTTACCGCCGAATTACCCATGAGTACGTCATTGCCAGAAAGTGTTAAAACAGCCGCAATGATTCGAAAAGATCTTGAAGCTTTTCCTGAAGTAAAAAATGTGTTATCGCAGACAGGGCGAAGTAATGATGGAACAGATCCAAATGGTTTTGGATTTATTCAGCTGCAAGTTGATTTAAAACCAAAAGCCGATTGGAAACGAAAAATTTCTATGGACGATCTTATAAATGAAATGGACGAAAAGCTGAAAGTGCATCAAGGAATAACTTATAATTATTCTCAGCCTGTAATTGATAACGTTGCCGAATCTGTAGCGGGATTTAAAGCTTCCAATGCCGTTAAAATTTATGGTGATGATTTGGATAAATTAGACGAATTATCGAATGAAGTTTTAGCGAAAATCAGAAATATTCCAGGTATAAAAGATGTGGGGATTCTGCGAAATGTGGGACAACCAGAAATCAGCGTTATTCTGGATCGAGAAAAAATGGCAGCGTATGGTGTAACCTTAAGCGATGCACAAGCCGTTTTAGAATTGGCTTTTGGAGGAAAAACGGCAACTCAGAAATATGAAGACGAAAAGAAATTCGATGTTAGAGTTCGTTTTTCTAAAGAATATCGTAAAGATGAAGAAGATCTGGCTGAATTAAAAGTTCCCACAATCAGCGGAGCTAAAATTCCATTGAAAGAAATATGTGATATCAAAACTATAACAGGTCCGGCATTTATTTACAGAGACAATACCAAACGTTTTATTGGAGTAAAATTTTCTGTTCGTGACCGAGATTTAGGAAGTACCATCGCAGAAGCACAATCAAAAGTAACGGAAGTTAAAATGCCGCCAGGGTATACCACAGGATGGACTGGAGAATTTGAAAATCAAGTTCGTGCAAGTGCCCGTCTGGCTCAGGTTGTGCCTATCAGTTTAATTGGAATATTTGTCTTACTCTTTATATTATTTGGAAATTTCAAAGATTCACTGCTTGTTTTAGCGAATGTGCCTTTTGCAGTAATTGGAGGAATTATTGCTCTACATTTAACCGGAATGAACTTCGGAATTTCTGCCGGAGTTGGTTTTATCGCCTTACTTGGAATTTGTATTCAAAATGGAGTTATCCTAATATCAGAATTCCATCATAATCTCAAGGCAAAACTCAGTCTACAGGAATCAGTTTTGCGAGGTGTAAAAGCCAGAACAAGAGCAGTAGTTATGACCGCATTAATGGCTTCAATTGGTTTAATGCCAGCTGCTATTTCAACTGGAATTGGTTCTGAATCTCAAAAACCGCTTGCCATTGTAATTATCGGCGGACTGGTTACTGCTACTATTTTAACTTTATTGGTTTTCCCAATTTTGTTCTGGGTATTTAACCGTAAAAAGCATGAAACAATCGAATAAAAAGTAAATTAATTTTGGTTAGATTAATTTGGTTTAAGAAGGAAAAGCATCATTTATATAAATGGTGCTTTTTTGATTTATAAAATATTGATCAAAAATAAGTGCATAAAAAAACGGCCATCCGCTCAAAGAAGGCCGTTTGTACTAACTCAAACTTTTAAAAACTGTTTTTTACAAATTTTTCAGAATAGCAATTGCTTCTGTAGCATTTGATAATTGTGCATATTTTAAAGCTGTATATCCTTTTTCGTTTTTATCGTTTGGACGAGCACCTGCTGCCAACAAAACTTTAATGATTTCTACTTTGTTGTAACGAGCAGCTGTCATTAATGGAGACATATCATCAGATCTCTCATTTACGTTAGCTCCGTACTCAATGAATTTTTTTACTACTTCAATATCACCTTTACTTACTGCAACTACAAGTGGTGTTCCTTCATCGTATGCAGCTGATACTGCAACTTGATTTTTAACAGCTGTGCTGTTTGAAGCGATAGAAACATTTGCGAATGCTAATAAAGCTGCTCCTAAAAAAATAACTGACTTTTTCATAATGATTGGGTTGTTTAATTGATTGATACTTATTTTGATTGATTTTGAATTTTAAATTCTTGACAAATGTAAATTAAAATTTGGTATTATGTATTACAAGCTACCATGTTTTAACTAATTCTTAACGTTATATTAATGGATTAAAAATATTGATGTCAAAAAATCGTGATTCTATATAAAAGACGCCACAAATGTAGAAATGTTACACGAAACAGAATATTTTTTCATTTTTTGATCTTTATTTTTTAGAAAAAACAACGGCTAATCTTGTAATGTTTTAACGCCATAACATTATGATATATAAAAAAGGCAGAAAATTTTCATTAATGTTAAAATTTTAGCCTACAAAATGTGAATTTATCATTAAAATAAATTATTTTCATAAATTTAAAAATAGTAAGAAAAATACGAAACAAAAACGTGGTAGTTGCATTATTTTAACACTAATGATGATTTAATATTTCAATTTCTTTTGATAAACATTCTTTAAGTCTGCTTCAAACAATATATAGTCGTCATTATAAAATTTGATAAAATTTGGAGCACTTATTTGTCCAGGAAATGGTGCATAATAATGTGTTGGACTCATTTTATCATTTCTCCAGACTAAAACGTAACATAATTTTATTTTCCCTTGCTTTAGAGATTTTAAAAGAACTTCTGTCCACCATTCTGGATTTGGTATTGATTCTAAACCAGTTTCGGTAAATGCAGCCAGTTTATTCTTTTTGACAGCTACATCAGAAATAATTGTAAGTTTCTTTACACCTGCTTCTAAATTGTAATTTCCGTCGCGTCCAAAATCGCCATAATTATCTATCCCAAACAAATCGACATAATCATCTCCGGGATAACGTTCTAGATATTCTTCTTCTGAATTAAATCTATTATCAGGAGAAAAGGCATAAATGAAATTATGAACTCCTAATTCGTTTTTTAAATAGGAAACTGTAAATCGCCAGACTTCTATAAAATCCTCACGTGACGTATATTTTTTTCCCCACCAAAACCAATCTCCATCAAATTCGTGAAATGGTCTAAAAATCATCGGGGCTAATTTTCCGTCTTTGGCTTTTACAGAATGAGCAAAATCGGCAATTGTTTTCAAAATTTCTTTGTATTGCTCATGATGAGAACCGCCTTTTTTAATAAATGACATGGCTGGCACCGAAACCGAATCTTTCCAGTAAAATCCGCCTCCAGAAGCAGGATTATTAAAATGCCATGAAACCGTAGTTATGCCGCCGCGTTCATACGTATCTATAACATTTTGTTTTAAAGTTTTTTGGGCTTTTTCAATTTCTTCTTTTGAACGTCCAGAAAAATCACTGAAATCAATTCCCACAACGGCAGGATGCGAACCGGTCACTAATTTCACATCAGATTTATTAGGTTCATTAGACCAACCATGCCCGTATTCAAAAGCATGCTGATGTCCAAACAAAATGTGTTTTTTTGAAATGATTTTAAGATTATGATACAGATTCTGGGTTTCTTTTGTCGCTTTTTTATCAATTTGCGCCAAAAGAAAATGCCCTGCTGTGATACACAATAGCAGGGCACTTTTTTTAGTTGTTATAAAATTCATGGTTTAAATAGTTAGTTTAAACCCGAAAAGTACTATTTTGATGAAAGGTATTCTAATACGTTTTTATCAATACGTTGGTCAATATTATCAATATCAGCTTTTACAAATTTTTCACCAATGATATTTTCATATAATTCGATATATCTTTCAGAAACTGATTCGATGTATTCATCCGTCATTTCTGGAATCTGCTGTCCTTCTTTTCCTTGAAAACCATTTTCGATTAACCAGCGGCGAACAAATTCTTTTGATAATTGTTTTTGCTCCTCACCTTTTGCTTGTCTTTCGGCATATCCTTCAGCATAAAAATAACGAGAAGAATCAGGAGTATGAATTTCATCGATTAAAACAATAACACCGTCTTTTGTTTTTCCAAATTCATATTTAGTATCTACTAAAATTAAACCGCGTTCAGCAGCGATTTCTGTTCCTCTTTGGAATAAAGCACGAGTATATTTCTCAAGGATTAAATAATCTTCTTCAGAAACAATTCCTTTTGCTAAAATATCTTCACGAGAAATATCTTCGTCATGAGAGCCATTATCCGCTTTTGTTGTTGGTGTAATAATTGGTTCTGGGAATTTGTCGTTTTCTTTTAAACCTTCAGGCATAGTAACTCCGCAAAGTTTTCTTTTTCCGTCTGCATATTCACGAGCAGCGTGTCCAGAAACATAACCGCGAATTACCATTTCTACTTTAAAAGGTTCGCATAAATGTCCAACAGCAACATTTGGATCTGGAGTTGCAATCAGCCAATTCGGAACAATATCCTCCGTTAATTCCATGAATTTAGTTGCAATCTGATTTAAGATTTGTCCTTTGTATGGAATTCCTTTTGGTAAAACCACATCAAATGCCGAAAGTCTGTCAGTTGCTACCATTACCAAAAGTTCATCGTTAATGTTATAAACTTCTCTCACTTTTCCGCGGTAAACTGATTTCTGATTCGGGAAATTAAAATTTGTGGTTGTGATTGTATTGCTCATTTTTAGTTGTGTTGTTTTTTATGAATGCAAATTTAAAATTATTTCAGAGAGTTACACCATGAAATTTTTAAGAATCCTAAATAAAAAATCCCCAAACAATTATTCAGGGATTTCTATTTTTTTGAAATATAAATCGAAAATCAGCCCGCAGCTAATTCTTTGTCTAAAATTTTTGAAGCAATATATTTCGCAACACCATCTTCTGCATTGGTTTTAATTACTTCTAAATCAGGCAGCGTTTCTTTTAAAATAGCAGGAGCATTTCCCATAATTAAACCTTTTCCTGACGCCGATAACATTTGTACGTCATTAAATCCGTCTCCAAAAGATACGGCTTCAGACAATGTAAAACCTTCTCTTTCTAAAACTCTTTCAATCGCAACAGCCTTATCGATAGATTTATCCATAAATTCCAAGCAAGTTGGAAGACTGAAAGCATGATGTAAATGTTCTGAAGAATTTGCCAAAATAGCATCTTTTAGTTTTACTAATTTTTCATGATCTTCGCATGAAAAGAAAATTTTAATCGCACCAAAATCTTCTAACGTTTTATAATCAACTAATTCTGGTTTGTATTTTAATTCATGCTGAAAAGCATTTAATCTTTCGTTTATTCTGTTGGTCTGCCAAACGTTTTCTTTAAATAAAACGACTGTAATTTCGGGATCAATTTCAACATTTAAAGCTGCTTTTACTATGTCGCTGTTTAAGTTGAAAGCGAAAAGTTCTTCTTTTTCTGGTGAATGAATTCTTGCACCGTTTGAACTGACTAAATAAACCGGAACTTCAAGCGTTTCTATAATTGCCGTCGCATCAAGATGATGACGTCCTGTTGCTACAACAATAAGATAATTTTGGTTGTGAAGTTCTTGAAATACGGATTTAGTATAATCGGATATTCTGTGCGAAGGGTTGAGTAAGGTTCCGTCAAGATCACTTACCACCACTTTCATATTTTTAAGTTTTGTCATATTAATAATCAAATTGGTATGATTGCAAATTTACGGTTTTAAGCTCGGAAGACCAAAGATTACAATCTTCAGAAAGTCGAAGTATTGTAAGTTTATTATTTATTTAACTATTTGATGAAACAACAATACAATTTTTTTAATTCTCATTTTGCAATTCTTCACTTTGAATTCTATCAAAAAAATATTCGTTTTATTTATTTCCAAAAAGAAACTAAATAAAACGAATATTAATAAATGTTAAAACACAATTCATGATTTACATTTAACATTTGACTAAATTTTATTAATCGTGATTTTCTATCTGCTTATACGCATCGATTACCTTTTTAACCAATCTGTGGCGTACAATATCTTTATCATCAAGATAAATAATTCCAATTCCTTCAATGTCTTTTAGAACCAAAAGAGCTTCTTTAAGACCAGAAATCGTTCGGCGTGGTAAATCGACCTGTCCTGGATCGCCCGTAATCATAAATTTGGCATTTTTTCCCATACGGGTCAGGAACATTTTCATTTGGGAATGCGTGGTATTTTGAGCCTCGTCAAGAATTACAAATGCATTGTCAAGTGTACGTCCGCGCATAAAAGCCAAAGGAGCAATCTGAATAATTCCTTTCAGGATATAATCTTCTAGTTTTTCATTCGGGATCATATCGCGTAATGCATCATAAAGCGGCTGCATATAAGGATCTAGTTTTTCTTTCATATCACCCGGTAAAAATCCAAGATTTTCTCCTGCTTCAACAGCCGGACGTGTTAATATGATTCGTTTTACTTCTTTATCCTTCAGCATTTTTACAGCCATCGCGACACCCGTGTACGTTTTTCCAGTTCCAGCTGGTCCTACCGCAAAAACCATATCATTCTTTTTGATTGTGTCAACCAGTAACTGCTGGTTTGGCGTCATCGCTTTTACAATTTTACCGCCAACCCCGTGAACTAATATTTTGTCATGATCGTATGCTCTTTTTTCATCCTGACCATCACTCATTATTACTCGTTCAATTACATTATCATCAATATTGTTATATCGGGTAAAATGGAGCATTAATCTTTGAAATCTTTTTTCGAATTCATCTAAGACTTCTTTTTCGCCAAATGCTTTCAAAGTGGTCCCTCGCGCTACGATTTTAAGCTTTGGGTAATACTTTTTAATAATTTCTAAATGGCTGTCTTGAGCGCCCCAAAACTCTTTAGGAGCGATGTCTATTAGCTCGATTATTCTTTCGTTCAAATGAAGTAGTTTTAAATTAAATTAATTCAGTTATTATATAATTGACTGTCGGGTACTTTTTAATCGCAGTATTCAGTGTTTTTGTCACAGCATTGTCGTTTTCTCTACATTTTGTAAACCGAAAACAGAGACTTATGATTTAAAACAACAACAGAAACTGCTATATGAGCTGCTTAGCCCTAAAAAACACAAATTGTCTTTTCTTTCTTTCAATTTGTGTTTACTATTATTAGCTTTGCATTTCTCAAATTTAATGAAAATTAGATTTAAATACTATCAATAGTTATAAACAAAATTATGTCAATAATTACCCTTACTACAGACTACGGCTTGAAGGATCACTTTGTGGGTTCGCTAAAGGGTAAAATTTTATCTGAATATTCAGAGGCTCAAATCATTGACATTTCTCACGATATTGATCCATTTAATACAGCAGAAGCCAGTTATGTAATTGGTGCTTCTTATTTAAGTTTTCCAAAAGGAACAGTACATCTAATTGGAGTCGATATTGAACGCAATAAAGAGAACCAGCATATCGCCATGCAGTGGAATGACCACTACTTTATTTGTGCCGATAATGGAATTTTGAGTATGCTTACGCAGAAGATAGTACCGCAGAAAATTGTTGCCATAAATATTCACGATCGTTTTCCAATAGAATCAACTGATTTGGATATTTTTATTCAAGTAGCTTGTCATTTGGCAAAGGGCGGTTTATTGAATGTTATTGGAAAAGAAATCCCATCTGTAAAAGAAGCAACAGAATTACAGTCTGTCGTAGCCGATGATGGAAATTCGATAAAAGGATATGTTATTTATATTGATCATTTTGGAAACGTAGTAACGAATATTTCGAAAAAGCAATTTCTGGAAATTTCACGTGGTCGTCCGTATGAAATTGTCATGAAACCAAAAAGCATCAAAACCATTCTGCCAAATTATTCGGCTATTGCCACTTCAGATAAATATCCGATTAAAACTTATGAAGGTGAAAAACTGGCTATTTTTAACGAAGCAGGATTTCTTGAAATCGCTATTTTCAGAAGCAATCCTTCAAAAGTAGGTTCTGCCAATAGTTTATTAGGATTGAACTATCGTGATGTGATTACCATTAAATTTTCTTAGAAAAATTTTAGATTTTAGATATCCGATTTTAGATTTGAAAACTTTAAAATTTGAAATTTGGAATTTCTTTATTGGAATTTTACTTTTTTATAAAAACAACAATCAAATTTGGTATTTTTGCGCACCTGTAAGACTTTAGAAAAATCTAAAGTCCAAAATCAACAATCTAAGAATAACACTATGTTCGTAAGAATAGTAAAAATGAGTTTTCATGAAGATAAAATTTCTGATTTTCTGGAGAATTTTGAATCTGTAAAACACAAAATACGAAATGCAGAAGGAAATCGTTTTTTAGAATTATATCAAGATAAAAATGACAAATGCATTTTCTTTACTTACAGCTACTGGGAAACCGAAGAGGATTTGGAAAAGTACAGACAATCAGAACTTTTTAATACGGTTTGGGATTTCACAAAGAAATTATTCAATGCAAAACCAGAAGCTTGGAGCGTTGATAAATTGGTTAGTTTAAATTAATATTTGAAAACTAATTTAACCGCAAAAAACGTAAAGCTTTTGAATAAAAACTTTGCAAACTTTGCGAAAAACTTTGGGATCTTTGAGGTTAAAAAACACAAAGAAAACAAGTTGAAACCTGAAACAAGAAAAACTTGAAACAAAATAAAAACAAATGAAATCAATCATTTTAAGAGAAATAAAATCCTTTTTTGGCTCACCAATTGGCTATTTAGTCATTGCAGTTTTCTTAATCATCAACGGACTTTTTTTATGGGTATTTGAAGGAGATTACAACATATTAAATACTGGTTATGCCGATCTGACTCCGTTTTTCACATTGGCACCTTGGATTTTAATTTTCTTAATCCCTGCCGTAACCATGAGAAGTTTCTCTGACGAAAGAAAACAAGGAACTCTAGAACTCCTCTTAACCAAACCATTATCGGTTTGGGAAATTGTAAACGGAAAATTTTTCGGAGCATTTTTACTGATTATTCTGGCTATAATTCCAACCTTGATTTATGTGTATGTAATTTACGGATTAGGTTCTCCTGAAGGCAATATCGATATGGGAAGCACAATCGGTTCTTATTTTGGATTGTTGTTTTTAATTACGTCTTATTCGGCAATTGGGATTTTTACTTCTACCCTTTCAGAAAATCAAATCGTTGCGTTTATAATTGCCGTGTTTGTATGCTTTATTTTCTATTTTGGTTTTGAAGGTATAGCATCAGTAATTCCAGCACAGTCAGGCATTATTTCTGCTTTTGGAATGCAGGATCATTTTAAAAGTATGAGCCGAGGTGTTATTGACACTCGTGATGTAATTTACTTTTTAAGTATCAGCGTGTTATTTTTATCTTTTACTGTTTATCAATTAAAATCTTTTAAAGCGTAATGAAAGCATCTAATAAATTAAATTTAAAGACATTAGGCATTACAATTTTCATTTTAATTGTTTTAAATGTATTAGGAAGCTTATTTTTCCACCGTTTTGATTTAACCAAAGACAAACGATATACCTTATCTCCTACTTCATTACAAATCTTAAAACAGGTAAAAAACCCGCTTTCGATTAAGATTTATATGCAGGGTGAACTTCCTGCCGATTTTAGACGTTTACAACAGGAAACTAAACAGTTACTGGAAGAATTTCAGGCTTATAATAACAACGTTGTTTTTGAATTCGTAAATCCGCTGGAAAACGAAGACGAAAGTATGGAAATGATAAAATCACTTTATCAAAAAGGACTTACTCCAGTTAACATTACGGTTGATGATAAAGGGAAACAATCTCAGGCAATGGTTTTTCCCTGGGCAATTGCTGTTTATAACAATAAAGAAGTTAATATTCCTTTATTGAAAAACATTATGGGAGCTTCGACTACCCGAAAAGTTATTGGTTCTATACAACACTTAGAATATTCAATTGCTGATGCGATTAATAAAGTAACGAAAGACAGACAGAAAAAAGTCGCTATCATTAAAGGAAACGGCGAATTATCTGAAATTCACATTGGTAAGTTATTACGACAAATCAAAGAAAGTTATTATATCGGGCCGTTTACTTTAGATTCTGTTGCTAAAGATCCAAACGGAACTTTAGATGCTCTTAAGAAATACGATTTAGCGATTATTTCAAAACCAACAGAAACTTTTACCGACGAAGAAAAAGAAGTTCTGGATCAGTTTATCATGAATGGCGGAAAAACGTTGTGGATGATCGATCAGGTTGCTGCCGATATGGACAGCCTTTACAACGACGCTGGTGCCACACTTGCTTATCCGAGAGATTTGAATTTAAACGATATGTTCTTCAAATACGGAATCAGAATTAATCCTGATTTGGTAAAAGATGAATACGGCAGTCCAATAAAACTAGCGACTGGCGAACAAGGAAGTGCAACTCAATATCAAGAATTTAAATGGAAATTTGCTCCAATTGTTGTTCCTGAAAGCCAGCATCCAATTGTAAAAAATTTAGGCGGCATTAAATTCGATTTTACCAGTCCGATTGACACTTTGAAAAACGGAATCAAAAAAACGGTTTTGTTACAATCTTCTCTATATTCAAAAAAAATAGGAACACCAGCCGAGATCAATCTGAATATGGTGACAGAACAGACTACTCCTCAGGATTATGCCAATAAAGGAAATCTGGTGCTTTCGGTTTTGTTAGAAGGGAATTTCCATTCTGTGTTTGAAAATCGTGTATTGCCTTTCAAGGACAATTCTTTCCAGCCAAAAGGAAAACCAACCAAAATGATTGTAATTGCTGATGGTGATATTGCCCGAAACCAATTAGACAAAAACATGCTTCCGGTTGAACTTGGCTACGATCAAAGAACTGGAAACCTTTATGACAACAAGGATTTCATGATGAACTGTGTTAATTATTTATTGGACGATACAGGACTTATTAACATTAGAAGTAAAGATGTAGAACTGCCATTACTGGATAAAGAAAAGGTTTACGAAAAGTACACCTTTACCCAATTCATAACTATCGGACTTCCAATTCTAATTTTATTGATTTTTGGATTACTATTTACATTTATCAGAAAAAAGAAGTACAGCCGATAGATGTTAATAAAAAAATTACGAAACTAAGAATGTTTACGATATATTTGTAAAACCATACCTGTTCTCAAAAAATTGAGAGAAAAAGCAAAAAATAAAACAAAAGACGATGAAATTTATAGTATCGAGTTCGTACTTATTAAAACAATTACAAGTATTAGGTAGTGTTATTAATAGCAGCAATACACTTCCTATTTTAGATAACTTTTTATTTGAACTAGACAATAGTGAGTTGACTGTTTCGGCTTCAGATCTTGAAACCACAATGTCTGCTACATTATCAATCGATTCTAAAAGTAAAGGCAGCGTTGCGGTACCTGCAAAACTTTTACTTGAAATTTTAAAAACATTTCCAGAACAGCCTTTAACTTTTACTGTTGAAGATAACAACACAGTAGAAATCAGTTCTAACTCAGGTAAATATGCATTAGCATATGCTGCTGGAGAAGAATTTCCTAAAGCTGTAAATCTTGAAGAACCGTCTGTTACTTTAGTTCCTGCTGATGTTTTGGCAACCGCTGTAAGTAAAACTATTTTTGCTGCCGGAAACGACGATTTACGTCCGGTAATGTCTGGTGTTTTCTTCCAATTCTCTCCTGAAGGTTTGACTTTTGTGGCTACAGACGCTCACAAACTGGTAAAATATGCTCGTGCAGATGTAAAAGCATCTCAGGTTGCTGATTTTATTATGCCGAAAAAACCTTTGAACATTTTAAAAGGAATTTTAGGTTCTTCTGATGCTGAAGTAAAAATTGAATACAACGATTCAAATGCGACTTTCTCATTTGACAATTATATCTTAATGTGTCGTTTAATCGACGGAAAATACCCTAATTACGAAGCGGTAATTCCAAAAGAAAATCCAAACAAATTAATGATCGATCGTTCTTTATTTTTAAGTTCTGTTCGTCGTGTTGCGATTTTCTCAAACAAAACAACACACCAAATTCGTTTAAAAATTGCTGGTGCTGAATTAAACGTTTCTGCTGAAGATATTGATTACTCAAACAAAGCCGAAGAAAGATTAACTTGTGATTATCAAGGTGATGATTTACAAATTGGATTCAATTCACGTTTCTTAATCGAAATGCTTACCAATTTGCAATCAGACATGATTATGTTAGAAATGTCATTGCCAAATAGAGCTGGAATCTTAACTCCGGTTGATGGTCTTGAAGAAGGTGAAACCGTAACGATGTTGGTAATGCCAGTGATGTTAAATAGTTAACATCAAAGTTTCTTTTTGTTACAGGGATTTTTTTTAGTTTAAAATTAAAGACATATCATTGTAAAAAAAATAATATCGCTATTAACCAACCATTTTTTATACCTAGAAACCGCAATTCTTTTTTGAGAGTTGCGGTTTTTTAGTTTTAGTTGTTTTTTATTTAACCGCAAAGAACGCTAAGGTTTACGCAGAGTTCGCAAAGTTTTTTTCAAAGCCTTTGCGAACTCTGCGTTTTATTTAGTTTCATAATGATTAATTCTTTGCGTCCTTTGAGGTGAAATCATTTGAAACAAAATAACCTGAAACAAATTTTCCGTATTTTTGTAAAATGAAAATAGAAATTTGGTCGGATATCATGTGTCCGTTTTGTTATATCGGAAAAAGACAATTGGAAACGGCTTTAAAACAGTTTCCCGAAAATGAATTTGAAATCGAGTGGAAAAGTTTCCAGCTTGATCCATCTATTACACCACAACCCGGAAAAGACGTTTATACGTATTTAGCGGAACGAAAAGGCATGACGCTTGAACAATCAAAAGAAATGCACAAAGGTGTCGCAGAACGTGCTAAAAGTGTTGGTTTGGATTATAACTTTGATAAGGCTGTTATTTCAAATTCATTAGAAGCTCACAGAATTATTCAGCTTGCTAAAACTAAAAAATTAGGCGATGAAATCGAAGAGATTTTCTTTAAAGCTTATTTTACAGAAGGAAGAGATTTAAACGATGGCCCAACTTTAATTGAACTTGCTGAAAAAGCAGGATTAAATAAAGAAGAGGTTCTGGACGTATTGCAAAGCGATACTCTTTTTATTAAAGAAGTAGAACACGATATTAACGAAGCGCAGCAAATTGGTGTTCAAGGTGTTCCTTTCTTTGTTTTTGACCGAAAATATGCCGTATCAGGCGCACAGCCGGTTGAAGCTTTTGTACAGACAATAAAAGAAGGTTTGAAATAATTTTTAACACACAGAAAATAAAAACGGATGAGCTTATAACTCATCCGTTTTTATTTAATCACAAAGAAAACTAACTGCTCCCAACAAGGCCGCAATTTCATTGTCATTTGAAATAGAAACCTCGATTTTCAAACTAGATTCCTGAATTGTTTTATTGAATGAAGATAAAAACAAATCGCTTGCATTGGCAATTTTTCCGCCAATAATAATATGATCAGCTTTGAAGTTTTTAATCCACGGAATCACAACTGCCGCTAAATCCTCCCCCATTTTTCCAAATACTTTAATAGCGGACTGATCTCCGCTTTTCGCCAGATTATACAATTCTAAACCATTATTTAGCACAGTACCACTTAAAGATTTGTAATGTGATAAAAGACCTCTAACTGAAATATAATCTTCTGCCATACCATCTTGATAAGGTAAATTATAAATTTCCCCATCAACAGGAACAGAATCTCCAGAACTTATTGAAACTCCTTTGTCAATAAAACATGCTCCTAATCCTGTGCCTAATGTGACAGCCATTACTTTTTTAGAAAGATTTTTCTGTTGTTTAAAAACTTCCCCTTTTCCAAAACAAACAGCGTCATTTTCAAAAAGAACTGGAAAATCTGTAGAAAAACCAAGAGTTTCCAAAAGCAATTCCCTTATGTTTAATCCGTAAAAATGTTCGTATTTAGATTGATCTTTTATCCAGCAGATTCCATTTTTATAATCAAACGGTCCCGGCATACAAACGGCAATTCCGGTAATATTTTTTATTTTAGAATTTTCTATTGCTGTACAGATTACTTTCTTCCAAATATTCATAACCTGATCTGCGGGTAAATTCGAATCAAAAGATTCTTTACAGACCGAAAAATCCAAAACTTTCATATCTGTTTTATTGATAACCGCCGCAGTAATGTGCGTTCCTCCTATATCCAGCCCAATGGCATATGATGTATTCATTTTTACTTTTTTAGCTTTAGTACTAGATATTTTTGTCTTTTAAAATTTGAGGATAATGAATACTTGTGTGTACAATCATTTCACCAAATAAGGTATTGGCCCACGCAAACCATTTACGGGTAAACTTATTTACATCGTCTTTATGAAATGATTCGTGCATAAATCCAGTATCGGCATTGGTTTTAATTAAATTGCTGATGCAGGCCTTTATTTCTTTTTCATCAACACTGGTAATGGCTCTTAAAACTATACTCATAGGCCAGATGGTATCGACTCCTGTGTGTGGACCTCCAATACCTTCTCCTGCTTTTCCTTTGTAGAAAAACGGATTATTTTCTGATAAAACTACTTTTCTGGTATTTAAATATAAAGGATCATTTGGAGCAATAGCGCCTAAATAAGGCAATGATAATAATGAAGGAACATTCGCATCGTCCATCATGTGAAAGCTGCCGTATCCGTTGACTTCAAAAGCAATAATTTTCCCGAATTTAGGATGATTGATGATTCCGTGTTCGTTTAAACCTTTTTGAACCTGATCTCTTAGTTCTGTCGCTTTTGCCACCAAATCATTGTCTTTTAAAGCTGGAAGAGAGAAAATTTCAATTAAATAACCTAAGATTTCAATCGCAAACATATTACTCGGAATCAAATAACCAAACAAAGTAGAATCGTCGCTTGGTCTGAAAGTCGAAACAATTAACCCGCAAGGTTTTACAGGATAACCATAACCGCCCAACGGAACTCCGTCTGTTGCCCAAGCTGTCTGACGCTGAAAACTATATGGTCCGCCTTTTCCGTCTAATCTTTGCTGCTCTTTAAAAGTCTGAAGAATTAAAAGCATGGCTTCTTTCCATTTTGCATCAAATAAGCTGATGTCTCCTGTTTCTTTCCAATAGCCGTGCGCTAATCGAACTGGATAACACAAACTGTCGATTTCCCATTTTCTTTCATGAATTCCAGGCTGCATTTTGGTAAGGTCATTTTTCCATTCACTTTCTTTGGTAAAATCTTTATAAAAAGCATTTGCATACGGATCCAGCAGAATACATTTCGCTTGACGATTGATTACACCTTTTACTAATTCAGCCAATTTTGGATCTTCTTTTACAAACGGAATATACGGCCAAATCTGTGCTGTACTGTCTCTCAGCCACATGGCATCGATATCTCCTGTAATTACATAGGTATCTGGTTTTCCGTCGATAATTTCGAAATCGACTGTTGTATCTAATGTATTTGGAAAACAGTTTTCGAATATCCAAGCCAATTCAGGATTAGCAATTTGTTTTTTAATGCGGACAATGGCAGCTTCAATTGCTTTACTCGTAAATTTTCTTTCGGCAACTGGAGGTCTTTTCGAAACAAAATCTTTTAAAGGAAACTGAAAAGTATCTGAATTGAACCCAAAAGCTTCTGTTTGAAGTGCTAATAATCCTGCTGAAAAAATGCCAGCGTTTTTTATAAATTTTCTACGTGACTGCATATCTTTTTATTTTGAAATTGAATAAGAATATGGGTACGAATCTTTTGTCGTACCTCTTTGTAAATTTGGTGAACTAACCATATCAAAGTATAATTCACCACCTTTTAAAAGCTCAAAATGATTGAGATAGTTTTTAGGATAAGCTGAATCTTGCCATTTTAATTCATTTACATATCGGCTGACATCAGAATTGTTAGGTGCGTTGATGATAAGTTGTTTTCCATCTTCGAACTGTAAAGTTGTTTTCTTAAATAATGGTGCTCCCAAAACATATTCTTCTGTTCCTGGGCAGACGGGATAAAATCCCAAAGCCGAAAAAATATACCATGCAGAAGTCTGTCCGTTATCTTCGTCTCCACAATAACCGTCTGGAGTTGGTTTGTACAAGCGGTTCATAACTTCTCGTGACCAATATTGTGTTTTCCAAGGTTCGCCAGCATAATTGTACAAATAAATCATGTGCTGAATGGGCTGGTTTCCGTGAGCATATTGTCCCATATTCATAATCTGCATTTCGCGGATTTCATGAATAACGGCTCCATAATAACTATCATCAAAAATTGGCGGTGTTGTAAATACAGCGTCTAATTTTGCTGTGAAATTTTTCTCGCCTCCTATTAAATCAATCAAACCTTGAATATCGTGAAAAACGCTCCAGCTGTAATGCCAGCTGTTTCCTTCGGTGAAAGCATCTCCCCATTTAAACGGATTAAAATTCACAGGAAAACTGCCGTCTTTATTTCGTCCGCTCATTAATCCTACTGACGGATTATAGAGTTTTTTGTAATTCAGCATTCGTTTTTCTAGCAGATTGATTTCTTTTTTCGGACGATTTAATGCTTTTGCCAGTTTCCAAATCGTAAAATCATCATAAGCGTATTCTAAAGTTCGTGCCGCATTTTCGTTGATATTTACATCATACGGAACATATCCTAACGTATTGTAATATTGAACTCCTTTCCTGCCAACTGCTTCCAAAGGTCCTTCATTGTTAGCTCCGTGCAGTAAAGCTTCATATAAAGTATTGATGTCATAACCGCGTAAACCTTTCATATATGCATCTGAAACGACAGAAGCAGAATTATTTCCTACCATTACGTCTCTAAAACCAGGGCTTGACCATTCTGGCAAAAATCCGCCTTCTTTATAATCGTTTATCAAACCTTCCTGCATTTCTTTGTTTACCGAAGGATAAACTAGGTTTAACAAAGGATATAAAGCACGGAACGTGTCCCAAAAACCAGTTCCAGCATACATATAACCTGAAAGAACTTTTCCGTTATACGGACTATAGTGCACTATATCGCCATCTTTATTGATTTCATATTGTTTTTGAGGAAAACAAACAGTTCTGTACAAACAAGAATAAAATGTTTTTAATTGCTCTTGGTTCGTATCTTCTACATTAATTCTTCCTAAAACTTTATTCCATTCCTCTTTTGATTTTGCTACAGTTTCTTCAAAAGTCGATGTGCCTAATTCGTTTTTTAAATTCAATTCTGCCTGTTCTGGACTTATGAAAGAAGAAGCTATTCTCACATTTACTTTTTCTCCTTTTTTGGTTTTAAAACCAATTACAGCTCCTGTATGCAGTCCTGATGCTTCTAATTTATCTTTGGTCAGGATTTTATCTGTCCATGTTGAATGGGTTAAAAACGATTTATCAAATTGTAAAACAAAATAGTTTTTGAAGTTTTGTGGCACTCCGCCGCTGTTTCGCGTTGTATAACCAATTACTTTATTTTCTGAAGGAATTATTTTGATATATGAACCTTTATCAAAAGCATCGATTACGATAGAAGATTGCTCATTTTCAGGAAAAGTAATTTGAAAATGCGCGGCTCTTTCGGTTGTTGTAATTTCGGTTGTAACATCATGATCGGCAAGATAAACGCTGTAATAATAGGGTTTTGAAACTTCTGCTTTATGACTAAACCAACTTGCTCGATCGTCTTCGGCGAAAGCCAATTTTCCTGTAACCGGCATAATCGAAAACTGTCCGTAATCGTTCATCCACGGTGAAGGCTGATGCGTCTGTTTAAATCCTCTGATTTTTTCGGCTGTATAGGTGTAAGCCCAGCCATCGCCCATTTTTCCCGTTTGAGGCGTCCAGAAATTCATTCCCCAAGGTCTGCAGATTGCAGGATACGTATTTCCGTTTGAAAGATTATGCAGCGATTGTGTTCCCATTAAAGGATTTACATATTCTACAGGATCTAAATTTTGTGCATTTAGGAAAAAGCAGGACTGCAATATTCCTAAAAAAATTAAACTCTTTATTTTCATTTTTTTTTTGCTTTATGCTTTAAGCTTTGTCTAAATACCTACAAGGTTTTGAAAACCTTGCAGGAGTGTTGCTGAAAAATCTAAAATCTAAAATCAGAAATCTTAAATTATTGAGGTCTATCCTCTTTTTTAACTCCCCAAGTTGTTGAAGGTTTGTCTCCCATATACAATTTTAATTCTCCGCCTTTTACAATCATCTCATGTGTGATGTACGATTTTGTATAGGGTTTTCCATTGTATTCCGCTTTTTGGATATAGATATTTGAAGCACTGTTATTAACTGCATTTATCGTAAAAGAAACCTCTTTTATATGATGAATAACGGCTGTGTTTACTAGCGGACTTCCCAAAACATAAACTCCATTTGCAGGATTAACCGAATAAAATCCCATAGATGATAAAATATACCAAGCCGACATTTGCCCTAAATCTTCGTTACCACATAATCCGTCTGGTTTTACAGAATAAAATTTATCATCGATTTCACGAATTAATTTTGCTGTTTTCCAAGGCTGGCCCACATATGCATACAAATACGGAATATGATGATTGGGTTCGTTTCCGTGTGCGTACTGACCAATCAAACCGCTGATATCTGGTGAAACATCCTCACCTTCTACTTTATCCGTCAATAAGAAAAGTGAATCTAGTTTGGCGATAAATTTTTCTTCGCTTCCAAATAATTCAATTAAACCGTACGGAACCTGAGGCACCAACCAAGTGTACTGCCACGCATTTCCTTCGACATAATCGTCTTTACGGTGCGCTGACGAAAGCGGATTAAATGGCGTTCTCCAATTTCCGTTGGTTAATTTGCCACGCATAAAAGTGGTTTCTTTATCAAAATACTGTTTGTATAAATTGGCTCTGTTGGTAAAGTAATTATAATCGTCTGTTTTGTTTAAAGATTTCGCCATCAAAGCAATACAATAATCATCGATTGCATATTCTAAAGCATTTCCAACCGATTCTAATAATTTATCGGCTGGAATATATTCGAGTTTTTGAACATAATCCATTCCGTCACGGGTTTGCATTGCTGTTTTTTTGATGGCTTCGTAGGCTAAATTCGTATCGTAATCACGATATCCTTTTAAATAAGCGTCAACAATAACGGCTATAGAATGGTTTCCGTTCATGGTATTGGTTTCGTTGCCCATTAAATGCCAAACGGGTAATCTGCCTTGCTGTTCGTAAATCGCCAGAAACGATTTTACAATATCATTGATTTTTTCTGGCTGCGTAATCGTGTATAATGGATGCAAGCCACGATAAGTATCCCAAAGTGAAAAAGTCGTATAATTGGTAAAATTGGCTTTTTCATAAACTTTTTTGTCTGTTCCTCTGTAATCTCCGTTGGCATCATTAAAAATGGAAGGCGCAAACATCGTGTGGTACAATGAAGTATAGAAAACTTTCATTGTTTTTTCATCTGCCCTTATCTGAACTTTATGGAGTTCTTTGTTCCATTTTGAATCTGCTAATTTTACAACGGCATCAAAATTCCAATCTGGAATTTCTGCTTTTATATTGGCAGATGCATTTTCGGTACTTACTGGAGAAATTCCAACTTTTACTAGAATCTGTTTGTTTTTTAAGGTTTTAAAATCTAAAACCGCTTTTATTTTTAAGCCTTCTCCTTCCGCTCCTTTCACCACAGCAGTACTGTCATAAACCGCCATGTTGGTAATAGGTTCCGAAAATTCCATTGCAAAATAAACACGCTGATCTGAAGCCCAGCCTGTCGAATAACGATATCCTTCAATTTTGGTTTCGCTGATTTTTTTAATGAACGTTTTTACAGGTCTGTCCCAGCCAATTCCGTCGGCAAGATCAATTAAAATATGTGAATCGTTTGTGTCTTCGAAAGTGTATTTATGAAAACCAACTCTTTCGCTGGCCGTTAATTCGGCTTTGATTTTATATTTATCTAATAAAACGCTGTAATATCCAGGTTTGGTTACTTCATTTTTATGAGAGAAATACGAACCATAACCGTTTACCATGTCTTCTTTTGTTCCCTTCGTCAAACCGACTTTTCCGCTTACTGGAAGCACCAAAATATCATTTAAATCGCCAATTCCGGTTCCGCTTAAATGCGTGTGTGTAAAACCTAAAATGGTATTACTGGCGTAATTGTAACCGCTGCACCAATCCCAGCCTTCGAAAATATTTACAGGACCTAACTGCACCGCTCCAAAAGGAACATTTGCCCCCACGAACACGTGACCGTGACCTGCAGATCCGATAATGGGATCGACGTATTGTGTGTAATTTGTCTGTATTTGTTTGTCTTTTTTCTTCTGTGAATTTATAGGATTCACAAAAATCAGGTTTAAAGCTAAAATGCCACCAAGAGCAATTCTATTGTATTTTTTAACCATTTTGTTTGTTTTTATTATTTCAATTTAAATCAATAATCAAAAAAAGATTTAAACGATTTACGTATTTTTTAATCACCTTGCCGAGACGCACTGCGGTGCGCCTCGACACAAAACCTTTGTCAATTGTAATAACCTCTCAATAAACAATAAAATCCAATTTTCATAAGGAGACGCACTGCGGTGCGCCTCTACAGAAACCTTTTGTCAATTGCAAGAATCCTCAATAAACAATAGAATTCAATTTTCATAAGGAGACGCACTGCGGTGCGCTCTACAGAAAACCTTTGTTCCTCTGCACCTTTGCCCCTTTGAACCTCTTATTTATTTCTTTCCAAAACGTCAAACAAAGAATAAATCTTAATTTCAGATTCCGTTATTTTTCCTTCAAATGAAATTGTTTTTTCTTCACCCGCAACTAAATCAAAATAATTGTCGCTCCATTTTCCAGTGTATCCTTTGGCTGAAATACAAATATATTTAGCCGCTTTTTCTGCTTTTAAGATGATTTTATTTCCTTTTATCTGCCAGCTTATTTTCGGATTTTCTAGTTTTAAATTTATCGGACGCGTCAAATCAATTTCTGGTTTTATATCATCTCTATAGGCTTCTTTTATGGCATACCAAGCAGCTTTCGGTTGTCGGTTCTCATAATCCGAAATACTCCAGCTTGCAACCGGCCAGCAGTCGTTTAACTGCCAGACTAAAGTTCCCATATTATAAGGTGCTTTTGAACGGTGAATACCTACAATATTTTTTATGGAATAATAATGCATACATTGGCTCAAATAGGCATAATCTTCCAAGTTCATCTTTTTTATTTTAGAGGCATCAATGAAATATCTACCGAGATAAGAGTCTAATTTTTCAAAACCTTTTCCTGCTTTTAAATGTACTTTTAATACATCTGAATATAAACGACGGTCTTCTTCTGAAGTGAAACTTTCGACTGAAGCATAATTCGGGAAAGACAACATTCCATATTCGCTTACAAAACGTCCGGTTTTCGTATTGGTTTCTTCAATATCCTTCAATCCCCACCAAATTCCCCAATAATGACTGTCACCATTTGTAACACTTTTATCTTTAGACCAATGATACAAAGGCGATGAACTTAAATAAGGACGTTTATCATCAACTTCTTTTACCCATTTCGGAATACTATCGTGAAACAAACGCGTATAATCTTTCCATAAACGAATAGAATCCTGCTTTGAGATTTTGAAGCTTTTCATCCAGCCCCAGTTTTTAAAAGCTTCATCTGATTCGTTATTGCCACACCACAAAACAATACTTGGATGATGACGCAGACGTTTTACTTGATAATGAACTTCTTTTTTTACATTATCAAAAAAAGCATCGTCTCCAGGAACCATTGTTCCTGCAAACATAAAATCCTGCCAGACGTTTATTCCGTATTTGTCGCATAAATCATAGAAATAATCATCTTCATAAATACCACCGCCCCAAACACGAAGCATATTCATATTGCCCTCTTTGGCTAAGGCAATTACTTTTTCATATTCTTTTTTGGTTACACGCGAAAGAAAGGCATCTGACGGAATATAATTCGCTCCTTTCATATAAACTGGTTTTCCATCAATCTTAAAATAAAACGATTGTCCCAAACTGTCAGGTTCTTGTATTAGTTCAATTTTGCGATTTAGAACATATGGTTGTTCAGGAGTTTTTTCGTTATAAGCTTCTAATCGAGGAACTTTCGTAATACCACAAGTTGTAAACTTCGGTCCCCAATCCCAGCCAAAATGATACTGTGCTTTGCGGACATAAGCGCGCGGATTGTCTGGAATGACAAATGGATACTCTTTTTTAGCCAGCGAATCGACAACATTTTGTGCCGATTGAAATACGATCCGTAAATCGTTATTTCCTGATTTCAAAACTTTTTTAACATCAACACGCCATTGACGAAACATATTATCGGCTTTTAAAACCAGTTGGTTGTTTACATATATTGAGGCATAAGTATCTAATCCGTCAAAAACTAATTCTGTGTTTTTCTTTTTTAGTATCGAAGCTGTTGCCTGAAAAGTTGTTTTGTATTCCCAATTTTTTCGTTCAATCCATTGCAGTTTTTTTTCGTTGTCTCTATAAAATGGATCTGGTATTAATTTGTTCTTTAATAAATCAGTATGAATTTCTCCGGGAACGCTGGCCGGATACCATTTTTGAGTTTTTTCTTCTCGGTAACTCCAGTTATTTTTTAAATCAACATTCTGAGCCAAAACTTTTGATGAAAAGCCAGCCAGAAAAATGCCAATTAAAAGATAGAGTTTTTTGTTGTAAATCATTGTATTGTATAACAGTTAAAGCTTTTTCTTAAGTACAAAAGAAAGAGCAATTTACTAATTTGGCAGTTAAGAGAAGGAACGGACGTACAATTATTCCTTCTCTTTGTTGGATTGTATTGACTGTTAATAACTCAAAAAATCTTCAGTAATATTTTTCCTTAATCTGCCATATTCTTTATTTTCTATTTTGGTTTAATTTGTTTCTTTTTTAAACCGAATTATCAATACAATAAAACATTCCGATTGTTTGGATTTGTGTTTCCTTTATGAAATCCCTTCTTTTTCAGCACTGGCACTCTTTGTCACTGCGAAAAAAAAGACATTCAGCATTCTAAATCCTTTTTTTCTAAATGTTTTTTAATTGATAAAAGATTTAAAAATAAGCCGGGTATCAGGTTACCCGACTTATTCTAACTAACCAACCTAATTTAAAAATTATTTATCCCACCAGATTCTAGTGGTCATTAAATCTAAACCTTGACGTTGAATGGCTTCTTTAAAATTAGCCGCATTGGTAATCAATTCTGACTGATCGTAAATTAATCTTCTTGGAATTGTACCGTTTGTTTCTCCAGTTGGATCATTTACAGGAACTAAAACTGGGTAACCTGTTCTTCTGTATTCTGAAAATGCTTCGAAACCATTGAATAACAATACAATCCATTTTTGAGTAATGATTTGCTCAATTTTTTGAGCTTCTGTTCCAGCAGATTTAAATGGATATGTTGTAATGTAAGTGTTATATTCTGCTGGTGTAACTGCAGGCACTTTATCGCCAAAAATCGTTAAAATGTTCATCGCTGCTCTTACTCCGTTTTCATAATACGTTTGTGCTGATCCGCCAACGTTCCATCCTTTTACAGATGCTTCTGCCAATATAAATTGAACTTCTGCAAATGACATAATCAAAGTTGGAGCATCTAAACGTAGTACTGTAGAGGTATTGGGATCTGAGAAAACTTTTTTATCTCCTCCTGGAAATTCTTTAGCATCATTTGCAAGTCCTTGCTGATTTGCAGGATTGTTATCGCCTGTCGCTTCAATTTTGGCATAAATTCTTAAACGTGGATCGTTTGTATTTTTCAATAAATCAATAAAAGTTTTACTGAATTTTATGTTAGATTCTCCTCCGTTCAAATCATTTCGTACCCATGAAGAAGTAATTGGATTGGTTTTAACTCCCGCTGGACCTGCATCGTGTTTTAAAACAAGACTATCATCGTTTGAAGTAAATACACCTTTTGAATACGCTTTTTCTACATATTCTTTTGCTTTCGCAGGATTTACTTTCGACAAACGCATAGCTACTCTTAACATCAGCGAGTTTGCTAATTTTTTCCATCTTGCCACGTCTCCTTGGTAATATAAATCGGCACTGCCTACAAAACCTTTTCCGGCATCTAAAGCCGTACCCGCTTCATCAAGTTCTTTTAAAAGGTCATTATAAATCGCTTCCTGAGTATCATATTTCGGGTTGAAAATATTTCCGTTATATCCTTTTACAGCTTCAAAATAAGGAACTTCACCATACGTATCGGTTAACTTCTGGAAAAGAAAAACTTTCATAATACGACACGCCTGAATCATGTTTGAATTTTCAGGACCTTCTGGTATAACCGACATTAATTGGAAAATTTGATTTAAACCTTTTCCGTAGGTTTCTCCAAAAAGTGCCGCTGAATATTCAGAAGAATAGGTGTATTTTGAACCTGGTCCGCCTAATGAAGAAAAGTGCTGTACGATTTGTGCTGCGTATAAATTATTTCCTCTGGTGTTAGAGAAATCCTGCCCGTCTACATAAATCTCTGCTAATGTAAACATTGATTTTAAAGCTGGATCTGTTAACGCATTTGGATTCTTATTCATTTCTTCGAATCCTTTGTCGCATGAAGCCAATGTAAAAGCACCAACTACTGCAATACAAAATATTTTTATATATCTATTTTTCATCTTTACTAGTATTAGAATTTAACATTAAGTGTTAAACCATAGTTTCTGGTCAATGGCATAGAAGCTCTTTCCATACCTTGTGCATTACTATTTGAATAATTTGATTCAGGATCGATATTTGGAACTTTATCATAAATTGTCCATAAGTTATGAGCAGAAAATGCTAAACTGATCGATTGAAATGGTGTTTTCTCTAAATACATTTTCGGGAAATTGTAAGCGAAAGAAATTGCTCTTAGTTTCACAAAGTCAGCATCGTAAACAAAATTTGACGTAACATCACTATAACTTCTCCAGTAGTTGTATGCCGAAACTGTTTGATTAACAGCATTTCCATTTGCATCTTTTCCTGAAACGGCAATACCGCCTTCACGACCCGGAAGTGTAATTTCTGATAATCCGTAACGAGTTCCTAACTGATTGGTTGCTGAATAGATTTCACCTCCAAATTTAGCATCAACAAATACTGAAAGTGTAAAGTTTTTATATGAGAAATCATTTGAAAGTCCCATTGAAGTTGGCGCAACACCTTGTCCTGCAATGATTAGATTTCCTCTTAAGAATCTTCCGCTCGAATCTAAAATAATATTTCCTTGCGCATCTCTTAAATAATCGTAAGCTTTAATTACTCCAAATGGCTGTCCTTTTTCTAAAACTACGTTAGCTCTTCCATCTCTATTTCCTTCAAGAGATTTTGTAGTGATTTTATCCGAAAGGTTTAAAACTTCACTGTCATTATACGCAAAATTATATCCTACGCTCCAAGAAAAGTTTGGTGTTTTAATGGCTTTATAATTAATAGCAAACTCCACCCCTTTGTTTAAGATTTCACCCACATTGATTTTTGTTGTTCTATAACCAGAAGCCTGAGAAACGTCAGCATCGGTAATATCGTTTGTTGTTTTCTTGTAGTAAAAAGTCAAATCTGTACTTAATCGGTTATTGAAGAACGTGTTTTCAAAACCAAACTCAATAGTGCTTACGTTGTACGGTTTTAAAGTTCTATTTGGAATTGTTTCTCCGTTAACCCCTAAAATTGGCTGTCCTAAAGAATCCGTTTGTCCGTCAGGAATTGTATACGTCAATGCTAATGCATACGCTTCAGGAAGTGCTCCTCCTACGTTACCCCAGCCTGCTCTTAATTTACCGTAAGTAATCCATTCTGGTAATTTGATAATTTCAGAGTAAATTAAACTTGAACTTACAGAAGGATAAAAAGTTGTATTATTGGATGGATCTAATGTTGAGAACCAATCCTGACGTCCTGTTAAACTTACGTACAAGAAATCTTTGTATCCAATATCAGCAGAATAAAAAAGAGAGTTTACTTCGCTTTCTGAGAATAATTTTTCTGTTTTATCGGGCTGTGTGTTGGCATAGAAATATTTGAATGGAACAATAAAGTTGTTTCCTTTCATTTTGATACCGCTGTAACGGTTGTGCTGACGGTTGGCACCAATGAAAGCATCAAGTGAAAGATTTTTTACAATATCGCCTTTGTACCCTAAAAATCCTGAAGCATTTACCTCAGAACGAGTTTCGATTCTGTTTTCGATAGATCCACCCGGACTGTAATTAATTCCTGTAGGTTCTATTTCAGTATATTCATAATTAATATCATCAATTCCAAGCACAGCTTTTGCATAAATCTTATCTGTAATGTTGTAGTTTACTTTTGCAGAACCAATAAAACGCTTTCTAAGATCATCATTTAAGGGTGATTTTGTAGCGAAATAAGGATTTGTGTGGTATACGTTTGCACCTAAGAAATCTTCTTCGCCTCCGTTTGCATCATACGGGTTGCTCAACCATCTAATATCACTTCCTGGTGTCATGAAAGTAGTTGGGAAAGAAGGGTTTCTTGGAGAATCGTTTAGATAAGGTCTGTTATGACTTTTCTCTGAAATATACTGAGCATTGCTCTCAATACTGATTCTTTTATTTGGAGCTGAATTCAAACTCAAAGCCACGTTATTTCTTCCGAAAGTCGTTCCCGGCATAATCGATTCATCTTTAGTATTTCCGAAAGACAATCTGAAGTTTGTTGTTTCATTTCCACCTGAAATTGCCAATGTATTGCTGAAAGAATATCCAGTTCTGTAGAAATTTTCAACATTGTCTTTTCCATAAGGTTTGTATGGTCTTGTAGCACCATCAAGTGATAATGAACTTGTTCCGTCATATTTATCACCCCAAGCAAAATAATACGAATCTCTTAATTCTTGTAAGTTCGTAAATCTTTTAGGTACACCGTTTGCATCTGGCGCTCCAGCACCGTACTGATCCTGCCAGTTTAATAAACTTGCTGGTGTATTAAAAGTTGAGTTTGTACTGAAATCTACTCCAATTCCTGTTCCGTTTTTACCCTTTTTAGTTGTAATCAAGATAACACCATTTGATCCTCTGTATCCATAAAGAGCAGAAGCAGCACTACCCTTTAAAACTGAAATCGAAGCAATATCGTCTGGGTTGAAAGATGACATACCATCACCTTTATCGGCACCTCCCCACATTCCGGCATTTCCTTGCTGTGTGTTGTCAATCGGGATTCCGTCTACCACATACAACGGCTGGTTCAGTCCAGATGCCGAAGTAGCTCCACGAATTACAACACGGCTTGAACCTGATGGTCCAGTTACTGGCACAGAAACGTTAACACCGGCAATTTTGCCCTGCAAAGCATTTCCTAAGTTGATTTCTTTATTTTTAGTCAGTTCCTCGCCTTTTAATTCTCCAACGGCGTATCCCAGACTTTTCTTTTGTTTTTTTACTCCAAACGAAGTTACCACTACGTCTTTTAATTCCTGTCTGTTTTCAATTAATACAACAGAAACTCTTGTTTCATTCTCCTGAAGCACTACTGATTTGGAATCAAATCCAATAGAAGATACATTCAGAGTAACTTTACCTTCGGGAACATTCATTCTAAATCGCCCTTCGGCATCTGTAATAGCACTAAATGGTTTTCCCTGAACTTCTACCGTTGCGGCAACAATTCCCTTGTTTTCTGCATCAGCTACTATACCGGTTATCAATCGATTTTGCGCCACAGCACTTAAGCTGCTCAGCAATACCAGTCCTAACACTGCTAATATTCGTTTCATAAGCATTCTTTTTGGTTATTTGTTTTTGATTTGTGTTTGTGTTTGTGTTTGTTTTTTTCTGCTTTAAATAATTAATAAAATTTGAACTTGATTCTCAATAAAAACCTTTTCTAAAGTGTGAATGATTCTCTAAAAAACACTACTCTATATGGGCTTTATTATTTTTATAAGCTTTGAAATTTAGAAGTGTAAATCCACTAAAATCAAGGCTTTGTTTTACTAAAACGTTTTAGTAAAATGAGCAAAAAAAAGCCGTAACTTCTTTTCTCATTTCTTTATTTTTCTGCTAAATGATCTGTAAACTTAAACCGACTCTCTCACAATTAAAGATCCTTTTTTGAGCACTTTTTCGACTTTAAAATCTTCCAGACTTGTCATTTGACTCATTAACAGCTGAATCGATTTAACTGCTATTTCTTCTATGGGCTGGGCAACAACTGAAATGGTCGGTGTATACATTTTAAAACTATCGTGATCGTCAAAACTAATCACGGCTATATCATCGGGAATTTTATATTTCAAACTTTTAAAAGCTTGAAGACCTGCAAGACCTAAATAATTTGCCAGAAATAATACGGCATCAATTTCTGGTCTTTCCTCAAAAAAGCGTATGATCGAATCGATTCTGTTTTTTTCATTACTGTGATAATCCAACAGCAGTGTATAATTTTCGTTATACTTTCTTTCCTCCTTCAATGCTTCGACGTAACCTTTTTCACGTAATTTCATCTGAATCATTCCAGATTTATTATTTACCACTGCAATGTTTTTATATCCTTTCTCAAGTAAAAATTTCACTGCCGCATACGACCCTTCGTAATTATCCATCACGACGTGGCTTACTTTTTGGTTGGCAAAATAACGGTCGATCAGTACCACCGGTTTTTGTATTTTTAAAAGATGGCTTATTGTTTTCTCTAAATTTTTAGTGGGTGTAATAATAAAACCTTCAACATTGGCCTGTAAAAGACTCTGCACTAATTCTTCTGAGCGGTTATTATCATCACCCGTACTACAATAAAAAACTCGATAATCAATACTTTTCGCTTCGTCTTCAATTACACGTGCTAAGTCAGCAAAGAACTGATTTGAAATATCCTCTACAATTAGTCCAATAGATCTGGTTTTTCCAGTTCGCAGGCTACTTGCAATCATGCTGGGTTTGTATTGTAATTTTTGGGCAACATCCTGAACTTTTTTAATAACCGCAGGACTGATTGCCATTTTTTCGCCCTTTCCATTGATTACAAAAGATACGGTTGATATCGAAACCTGCGCTTTTGTAGCAATATCTTTAATTGTAATCTTTTTCATCGGGTATATAAACTATAAGTGGATATTTTATTACATCGCAAATATATGCAAACCAAACTTACAAAATCGTTTTAGTAAAATTTATTTTTAATTAAATGTTATTTTTATGCCAAAATAAAGTGAAATTATCAATAAATACAGGTTTTTACACTCTTATTGTCATTTTGACTTTTTACAGCGTTTGCATTGGTTTTATGCAGATTTGATGGGTTTTTGATGTGGAAGTTTGCATATTCAGCAATATTCACTTTTAAAAAAAATGCCAAAAAATTATATTTCTTAACACACTAATAGCATCTAAATAGTCATAATTTCATTATCTGCTGACCAATAAAAAAAGCTTCAGGATTTTTCGAAACCTGAAGCTTTTTTATATGCTTATGCGTTGAAACAAAGTTTAAATTACGCCCATTTTCTGCATTAAGAAAGTGGCACTTTTATTTTTACAAATACCGTTTCGAAGTTTGTAATCAAAGTATAATTCATTATTTTGAATTTCGACTTCAAAACACTGATTGGTTAAAATATCTGGATACTCATTAGTGGTTAGACAAACTTCAATATCGTGTGTAGCAATCGCACCAACTGCCTTTTTTGCAATGATTTTTTTCACGACTTCAATAGTTCCGTTTCGTTTGTCATCAGAATTTGTTCCTCTCAAAATTTCATCCAGAAGAACAAAAGCGGGACGTTCTTCCAAAACATCCATAATTTGTTTTAAACGTTTAATTTCAGCAAAGAAATACGACTCGCTGTCGGCCAAAGAATCCGATAATCGCATTGAAACTAAAACTTGAAGTGGATGTATTTTAGCTTCTGAAGCACAAACAACTGAGCCAATTCCGCCTAAAACCATATTAATTCCAAGACTTCTTAAAAAAGTACTTTTTCCAGACATATTCGAACCTGTTAAAATCATATACGATTGCGGGTAAAAATCAACAGTATTCCTTACCCTGCCATTCGGATTTAGTAACGGATGACTCAAGTTTTCAAATCCGATTTTAAAGTCTGAATTGATTTCTGGGAAAACAAAATCAGGATTATTATAGGCTAAATTGGCAAGACTGTTCAAGGCTTCAAATTCACCTAAAATATTAATCCAGTTTTCAAGTTGATCAGAATAGTCCTTTTTCCATTTTAAAAGTGCTCTAAGAACATGCAGATTGAACAAGAATGAACCGTTAAAAACAATTGCAGTTACAAAATTGCTTATGGTATCCATTCTTGAAAATAATTCTGATAATTGTTTTAAATGCGAACTTGCCGACTCGTTTTTAAAAACAAGCTGTTTTTGAAGTGTAATTAATTTTTCTGATTCAAAGTTTTCAGATTCTATTTTCTGAACTAATAAACTATACTGTTTAATGATTTTGTCGACATTATCTGCTTTTGCAATTTCAGATTGAATTCGTTTTAAAGCTCTTCCTAAAACAGCCAGATTAGCAATAAAAATATACGTTAAATACGATAAAAAAATGGCTTTTGAAGTAATGAAATAAGCTGCTAAAACCCCAAAAAAAGCGGTTGGAAGAATAATAGATAGTGCAGTTAAAACTTTAGGTAAAGAATTCTTTTGAAATGATTTCCAATGTACTATAGAATCATAAGTATTTTTTGTGTCAGAACTGACAATGGCAAGGGATTGAAAATCCTGGCGCCAATCAATTTTCTTTGCTAATTCAGCAATGGCTTTTTGATTTTTTAAAATTTCGTCGTTTGCAAATTGATGCAATAATGTATGAGCTAATGTCTTTTTTCCAATAAAAGTTGCGGTTCGATTTAGATTTTGAAATAAAGAATGTTCTCCAAAAATATCGAGATCATAAGCGTAGGGATGATGGAAATCGTTAAACTCGATTCCGTTTTCAAATGACAATTTTTCTCTTTTCAGATAAGCGATTTCGTCTTCGTTTATTTTCAAGATTGCTTTTGTCAATTCTCTCTTAAATGAAAGCCTGGAATGTACTCTCATTAAAAAAAGAAAACCAGCAAAAGATAGAAAAGCAAATCCGGCGTAGCTTATTTCATTAGTCTTGATGTAATAAAACAACATTGACAAACAAAGAAATATGCTTAAAAGCCTTAAAATACTAATGCTGTTGTATCTTTTACTGATTTCTGTATATGTTTTCGAAAAATGCTCGACTTTACTTTGGTAGATATCCATTTTATAATTTTAATGAATCACAAATATAAGTTTTACACTTCAAAACAAGAATTAACTTCTATCTGATTTCTAACTTTCATGCATTACCAAAACGGGAATTGAAACTTCTTTGGCTATCTTTTTAGTAAAACTAGAATCAAAGATTGACTCAAAAAATGATCGTTTATGTGTAATAGTGGTAAGAATATCAATGTCTTTGTATAGAATAAAATCCAGAATGGTTTCTTTTACCTCGTCACTAGGAAGCACCAGGAATTCTACATTATCAGTAGCAAATTCTTTTTCCCATTCTTTAATCGTAGCATCCGTAACATCAGTTCCGGAAGACTTTACATATAAACTTTTGACTTTAGCATCCATCTTTTTAGCAATCTTCAGGATTCTGCGAAGTACTTCTTTATCTTTTTCACGATAACGGGTTGTAAAACCTATAGTTTTAACTTTCTTAAATTTAGCATCAGCTGGCACACATAATACTGGCACTTTTACTTCTGAAATCACCGAATTGGTATTAGATCCTGTGAAAAACTTCGTCCAGTCTGAGGCACCTGTGGTACCCATGATAACAAAATCAATCTGGTCTTCTTCCACTGCATTTCGAAGGTTATAAATGAGGTCGCCATCCATTAAACGGTGTTTTATTACAATATCATCAAGCTTTCTTTCGGCAGCAATAGTTCGGAGTTTCGGAATTTCGTCTTTAAACATTTCAAATTTCGCCAGTTCGATTGAACTGTAAATTGAAGCGTAATTTTCTGGAAAAAACTGACTGTCATAAACCGGAATCTCAAATGTATGAAGTAAAACCAGTTCGGCTTTGACAATTTTTGCAAATTCTAAAGCATGTACAAAGGCATTAGTAGCGGCTTCAGAAAAGTCTGTAGGGAATAATATCTTTTTCATTTTATTTCAGATTATAGGTTTCTTACTCAAATTTAATCATTCTAAATGCAAAAGAAACTGACAATTATCAGGATTTTAACACTTAATGATTTCTTAATAAAGTTACGAATAATTCTGAAATTTAACCAGATTCAAGAGCTTTATCACGTTATTCCTTTTTCATACCTTTGCAGCATGATAAATCAAGATTCTATAGTTGCATTGGCCACACCGTCTGGAGCGGGAGCTATTGCTATCATCCGTATCTCGGGAGCTGAAGCGATTTCTATTGGAAATTCGGTTTTTAAATCCATCAAAAACAAGGATTTAACCAAACAAAAAACGCATACACTGCATTTAGGTCATATTGTTGATGATACTAAAATTCTGGATGAAGTTCTCGTTTCGGTTTTTAAGGGGCCTAACTCCTATACCGGCGAAGATACGATTGAAATTTCCTGCCACGGATCTACTTACATTCAACAGCAGATTATTCAATTGTTATTGAGAAAAGGTTGTAGAATGGCTGATGCAGGAGAATTTACACTAAGAGCCTTTTTGAACGGAAAACTAGATTTATCGCAGGCAGAAGCTGTTGCTGATTTGATTTCTTCTGATAACGAGGCTTCTCACCAAATCGCCATGCAGCAAATGCGCGGCGGATTTAGTAATGAAATTGCCAAATTACGCGAAGAACTTCTGAATTTCGCTTCTCTTATAGAGCTTGAACTGGATTTTGCCGAAGAAGATGTAGAATTTGCAGACCGCACTCAGTTTCATGAATTATTAAACCGAATTGAATTTGTTTTAAAACGTCTGATTGATTCTTTTGCGGTTGGGAATGTTATTAAAAACGGAATTCCGGTTGCTATTGTTGGCGAGCCGAATGTAGGTAAATCTACTTTATTGAATGCTTTGCTTAATGAAGAGCGTGCTATTGTTTCTGACATTGCTGGAACAACGCGTGATACAATTGAAGACGAACTCGTAATTGGCGGTGTTGGTTTTAGATTTATCGATACGGCTGGTATCCGCGAAACCAAAGACGTTGTAGAAAGCATCGGAATTAAAAAAACATTTGAAAAAATAGATCAGGCACAAGTGGTCATTTATCTTTTTGACGGTTTGAAATTCAAAACTTCAAGCTTAGAATTTGTTTCGGAAATTGAACAGATTAAAAATAAGTATCCGTTGAAACCCCTGATTATTGTAGTCAACAAAAAGGATATTTTATCTGAAGAAGAAGTTTCGAACATTACCAGTCAGCTTACTGATTTAAATGCAATACTGCTTTTAATTTCGGCAAAACAAAAAATTGGTGTTGAAGATTTGAAAAACCAGCTGCTTTCATTTGTAAATACAGGAGCGCTTCGAAATAACGAAACAATCGTTACGAATACAAGACATTATGATTCTTTACTTAAAGCGCTTGATGAAATTCAAAAAGTGAAATTTGGTCTTGAAACAAACCTTTCAAGTGATTTAATTGCATTGGATATTAAAGAAGCTTTATACCAATTTGGCTTGATTACTGGTCAGGTTTCTAATGACGAATTACTGGGAAATATCTTCGCTAATTTCTGCATCGGAAAATAGAACTGTAAATTTAGAATGCTTACCTAAATCAAGTTCTATTTTTTTGCTTTTTGTCAGAATAACAGTAACTATAGCTATAGTTCTTTGATTAGAATATTGCGAAAGTATACTTTGTCTCCGTGATCTTGTAACGCTATCCTTCCTTTTTTAAAGGTTCCAAATTCAGGCCATCCTGCAAATTTACTATCTGCAATGCGCTTTTGAAAAGCCGCGTCCCAAAGCACTGTTTCTACTACAATAACTCCATTTAGGATAAAAGTTAAGTTTCCATTCTTGCTGATAATTTCAGCTGTATTCCATTTACCGGTTTCTCTCACTGGTTCTGATCTGCTCTGGATTAAATCGTACAAATCTCCTGCGCGGTGTTTTTTAATTTTTCCATCAGGATGTTTTTCATTATCAAGGATCTGCATTTCCAAACCGGTACTATATGTATTTTGATATTTTTGCGCATCTTCGTTGACATAAAAAATAATTCCGCTGTTACTGCCTTTTTCTGTTTTCCAATCTAATTTTAAATGGAAATTTTGAAATTCAGCATCCGTTACCAAATCTCCACCCTGCCCATTAACTGCCGCTTGAGGATCAAAATAAAGTATGCCGTCTTGTGCTTTCCAGCCTGATCCTGCAGCAGTTTTTCCGTAGGAATGCCAGCCAGCTGTTGATTTTCCATCAAAAAGAGCTTTAAAATCTTTTTGTGCCTCAATTGTTCCTATACATATTAAACTTAGTAAGACTGCTAACTTTTTCTTCATTTTTATAATTCTTTATTTATTACTAACTATTAAATTATTTCTTAAAAGCTTCTTTGATACATCTCCTATATTCAAAACTGCTTTTTCTATTATAAAGATCCTAAAAAACATTGATAATACCATACCTTTACATAACACAAAAATCTGCTAGTGTGTATCGAGTTCGACTTCACCTCCATTTTTAAAAAGGTCATGCGAAATAAAATAGCTATTGTTTAACTTTCCATTGATCTTGATAGCTTTCAGATTTCTTCTTTCTGAGTTATTTCTAATTCTGAGCTTTTTCCAAGATGGCATGATCCAAACCACCTCCTTAAAAATTGGAACGGTAACAAGGTATTCTGGATCAGCTGGTGACAGCGGATATAGTCCTAACGCACCAAATACATACCAAGAAGACATTTCACCAGCATCATCCATTCCGGACATGGCTAATTTTTCAGGCCCTATTCCGTACATGGTTTCCAAAATTTCGTCAATCCTTTTTTGTGATTTTTCAGGTTTATCTACAAAATAATACGAAAACGGCGCTTCGTGATCTGGCTGGTTTCCATGACAGTATTGGCCAATAAAACCTGAAAGATTCCAAGCAATATAATCTGGATTCCACGGTTTGGTAAAAAACTGGTCTAATTTTTTTTCAAAAGCTTCTGCTCCTCCATACAAATCAACGAGTCCTTTCATATCATGAGGAGCAAAAAACGAAACCTGCCATGCATTGGCTTCGCGGTACATATATTCATAATACGGAAATTCAGGATTAAAAGGAGTAATCCAATTGCCATTTTCGAGTCTGCCACGCATAAAGGCTGTTGATGTATCAAAAACATTTGCATAGTTTTTTGAACGTTTCATCAGGTCATTAAATAACAGTTAAATGAAAAGCTGTAAATTATATAATCAGCCTTCAAAAAATATATAAAACATTAATAAACAGTCTTTTGTAACTTACCTATTAATTTTATAGGTCATGAAAGCTACCAAAATGCCCATACCTCGTAATGAAGCGCAGCGTCTTGACGCCTTAAAACGTTATAACATTCTGGATACGCTTCCCGATAACGCCTTTGATGATGCTACAGCCCTTGTGTCCTACATTTGCGGAGTTCCGATTGCTTATATTTCCTTTATCGATGAGAACCGTCAATGGTTTAAATCTGAAACTGGACTAGGCGTCTCGCAAGTACCAAGAGAAATCACCTTCTGCCGCTATACAATCATGGATTCCAAATTGGTTGAAATTCCCGATACTCTCCTCAGCGAACGTTTCAAAGATGATCCCAATGTAACAGGCGGTTTTAAAATACGTTTTTACGCAGGAGTTCCTCTTACCACTCCTGATGGCTATCATATTGGCGTGCTTTGCGCAGCAGATCATGTGCCTAAAAAACTCAATGCGAGGCAGCGCAGTGCGCTTAAGATTGTGGCTCGCCACGTTATCAACACTCTGGAACTCGAAACCAAAAACAATGAACTTGCCAGTCAAAAAAAAATAGCCGAACGCGCCGTGGCGGCTAAAGAAAATTTTCTAGCCAATATGAGCCATGAAATCAGAACACCGCTGAATGCCGTTATCGGATTTACGGAACTTCTGGCTGGCACCAAACTCGACCAACAGCAGCGCATATTTGTGCAAGATGTGCAGACGGCTGGAGAAAACCTGCTGTTGATTGTTAATGATATACTCGATCTTTCTAAAATTGAATCAGGAGGACTTACACTTGATATACAGCCTTTTAATCTCAAAAAAGCACTGCGTCATGTTTATGATTTGCTCAAGGTCAAAGCCGTTCCTGAGGTAGAATTCAACCTATATCTCGATGCAGAACTTCCTGAAATGGTTTCTGGAGATCAAGGAAGACTCAACCAAATACTGGTCAATCTGGCAGGAAATGCACTGAAGTTTACCAGTGAAGGCGAAGTGACGATTTCGGTCAAAAAAACTGGAGAAACACACGACGCTTACCAGCTCCGTTTTTCGGTGAAAGATACTGGGATAGGTATTCCCCAAGAATACCTTGATACGGTTTTTGAACGTTTTACTCAGGCCGAGGAAAGCACCACACGAAAATTTGGAGGCACTGGACTTGGTCTTAATATTGTTAAACAGCTTGTAGAACTGCATGATTCCCAGATACAAGTTAAAAGCCGCGAGGGATACGGCTCGGAATTTTTCTTTACGGCTTCTTATAAAAAAGCCTCGTTTGAGGAAGAGCAGCGAGAAAGCAAACCCGTAAACGACTTGGGAAGACTCAGTATACTGCTCTGTGAGGACAATAGGCTGAATCAGAAACTCGCACAGAATGTTATTGAAAGTTTCGGATTTGAAATTGATACTGCTGAAAATGGCGAACAGGGAATAGAATTACTATCGCACAAGAAATATGATTTGGTGCTGATGGATCTTCAGATGCCGGTAAAAGACGGTTACCAAACCACAGAATATATCCGCCGTGAGATGAATAATCCTATTCCCATTATTGCGATGACGGCGCATTCGCTCGCTGGCGAACAAGACCGCTGCTACAAAGCCGGAATGGACGGTTATGTGCCAAAACCCTTTAAACAGCATGAACTGCTTCAAGCTATTAAAACTGCCGTGAAAAAAGAGAGTCGCAATTTACAGCGCCCAAAAGCAGATTTATCCCAAATAGAAGAAACAGATCGAATTAAACCAGGCTGGAAAAAAGAAGTGACAAGCCAGTTTATCGAAAAGGCACCCATAGAGCTTAAAGAATTGCAGAGCGCTGTAAAACGAAATGATTTCGAAACAGTGCTGCAAACCGCAGAACAGCTCCAACTATGGCTTCATCTCTTTCTTCTGGAAAGTCTCAGCGAAAATCTGCGTGCTGTTGAAAGAGAAGCTATCGGAAGAAAATTTACAGCCGAAACAGCCGATCATCTCGATATACTGCACTGTTGTATTCTTGAAATTATAAAAGATCTCAAAGGGAAGTAAAAAGACAGTCTTTTCTGTAAATTGAAATCATTTTTCTGTAAAAACTGCTACCTTTTATTACAATACTCTAATTAAATTATTTTAAAGTTCAAATTCTCAATTTTAACACAGTTGTGACAAATAATAAAAAATTAAACAATAGTGTTAAATTAAAATTTAAATTTTCTTTTTTCGTGTAAAATTTCATACCTTAATGTAATATTTGATCGACCAAAAGCAAAAAACACCGATATACTGCTTAAAAGGGCACTACAACTTTTAAGTTTTGTTTAGACTGCAGCTAACCATTATCATGTTTTTTCTTCTGTCTTTCGAATTAATCTCAATATTTAAATTGCAGCTATAGAAAAACAACTACTTTAATAAATTTTAATTTTTTATTTATTGCAGAGGCACTTTACAGTGTCTCCGGTTTTCTACATCTGTTATCTAAAATTTGAGAAGCAAATAGTGGCACTCAGCCTATTTTTTAAATTTTAATTATCAAATTATGAAAAAGCTTTTCTTTTCATTCATACTGCTTTTAGCTGCTCAGTATGTTATTTCATTAAACTCAAATCCATTTTTATCTAAGCCCTTACTAAAGGAAAACGCATTCTTAAAATTTAAAGACCCAGCTCCCGAATTTAAAAGTGCATTAGAAGTGGAAAGACACCGTGTATGGCTTAATCTGACCAATCCCGAAGGCCTTTTTAAACAGCTGCTCATAGGATATATTACAGGAGCAACCAATGGATGGGATCATCAATACGATGCCCCTACTATCGACGGTAATGTATATGCCGATTTTTACAGTATTAATGAAGATAGAAAGCTGGTAATTCAAGGCCGTGCCGTGCCCTTTGATCCATCAGATATTGTTCCGCTTGGCTACCGATCATCCATAATAGGAAACCTTACCATTTCTATTGACCATGCAGATGGTATTTTAGAAACACGGGATATATTTCTAAAGGATAAAGTAACAGGAAAACTGCACAATCTGAAAAAGGGTTCTTATACCTTCTCTACTCTCGCAGGGGTTTTTCAAGATCGTTTTGTACTGTTTTATGATCCAGATATCAAATTAGGAATGAACGATGATGTGAAAAATAATTTACAGCCTCTTTTTGTCACTTCAAAAGATAAAGTGATCAGTCTAAAATCTGAAAATGCACCTTTACAGGAAGTTGCTGTTTATGATATTTCGGGAAAAATTCTTTTCAGCAGCCAAAAGATCGGAGCGCCGCAGCTCGAAATCAATTCCATTGACTCAGGCAGCCAGATTCTATTGGTTAAGACCACTTTAGAAAATGGTCTTGTAATGACTAGGAAAGTGCTATTCTAGCTTTTATGATCCTAAAAATTACGCATACCGATTAAAGTTTCTGTTCTACTGTGTTAAAACAGTAAACTAAACTAACAGGAAACTTATTTTTGTATGTCAACAAATTATAGTTCATTTTGTACTGTTTGTAATTTGGGAAATATCTCAATGTAACCATAAAATGAAACTTCTATAGAGCACAAGGTTTACTTCTTCTTAAACCTTGTGCTTTATTTTTATAAATAAAAAACAGTTGTTCCTCGTTGTCCCTATCTGATCTGTAAATCCCATAATGATTTATTACATAGATTTGTTAGATTTGTTAATTCCAGAAAATGAGAGAACCTATTTATTCTACTATTGGAAATTAGATTGAGTATTTGCCGACATAAAAAACTAAAAAATGAAGTTTAAAACGAAATTAATCATATTTGTAGTAGCCGTTCAATTGCCGGCTATTTTATCTGCACAATCAAAACAGCATCTGGTTACAGTCACTTCTCCAGATAAAAAGCTTGAGGTTCAAATTCAACAAACCAGCGCAAATACCATAGAATATAATTTTCGGGCAGATAATCAGGTATTGATAAAACAAAGCAAACTTGGACTCGAATCTGCAAATACCATCCATTGGAATAAAGTCAGCAGTTCGTCTGTAAAAAGTGTTTGGAAACCAATTTGGGGTAAAAGAAAAAATGTTCCCGATAATTACAATCAAATTATAATAGATCTTACACTCTATCAAATTAAAGTAAGAGTATACAATGATGGAATGGCTTTTAGATATGAAGGATTAGCTTCAGAAAAAGAACTAACAGAATTCAATTTTGCGGCCAACTATTCAGCTTGGTATTATAATGGAGAAAGGCATAATATAGGTCCTGAAAAATTAAATGAGGCAGCTGATATTCGAAAGCCTGTTATGGTTATCAAAGCAGCAGAAAATAGTTATATGGCCGTGCATGAAGCTGATCTCGAAAGCGGTGAGCCTTTACTTTTGCAGCCGCAAAAAGGAACTACTTTATTTTCCGTGCCTTCAAAAAATGCTAAAGCATGGAGAGTAGTGATGTATGGAAGGAGTCCAGGAGAATTAACGGATTCTCATTTAATTGAATTACTTAATCCTGAACCCGCTAAAGGAGCAGATTTTTCATGGGTAAAACCCGGTATAGCTGTATGGGACTGGCGTACTGATGGTGCGCAAGCTGATGGCTTTAAATATGAAATGTCACTAGAATCGTGGAAACGCATGATCGATCTGGCATCTGCAAATGAAATGAAATCGTTAGTATTAGACGCCAACTGGTATGGGGAAGAATTTAACAAAGAGTCCGATCCTTTAAAAGGTGGTAAAGTACAGCAGGTACATCAAATCATTGCGTATGGAAAACAAAAAAATGTAGGTGTCTGGCTGTATTTAAATGATGTTGGAGGAAAAAATTATCCTTTAGAAAAAACATTGAAACAATATGGAGACTGGGGAGCGGCCGGTGTAAAATATGGTTTTATGCAGGGAACGCCAGAGCAAAAAAACATACATACACAACTTATCACAAAACTTTGTGCGGAAAACCATTTAATGGTTGATTTTCATGATGATCCGGTTCACCCTTATGGACAAATGAGAACCTGGCCTAATGCAGTTACGCGAGAGTTTTGTCAGGCGCAATCCGATGCACGCAGGGTATTTGAGCCCAAAACATTTGTAACCTCTGTCTTTGTCAACATGGTAGCGGGACCTATTGATATGAACAATGGTACCTTCGATATGGAGCAGAAAGGAAGAGTCGACAATCCAATGCCGGTACCTTCTACCATTACAGCAGAAGCGGCACGCACACTTATAACCTTTTCTGGCGCAACCATTATTCCTGATATTCCTGAAAACTACAATAAATACCCTGAATTATTAACTTTTATACGTTCACAAAAACAACCTTGGCAGGAAAGCAAAACAATCAGCGGGGAAATTGGACAGTATATTGTGATGGCACGTCAGGCTGTAGATGGAAACTGGCTGATAGCCGCAGCCACAAATGAAGATGGCCGTTCGCTCCGTATTCCTCTAACAGTATTAGGAAAAGGCACTTACAAAGCAATGATTATTCAAGATGGAAAAGACGCCGATTTCAGAAGCAACAAAGTGAGTCATGAAACCATTTCCAAAGAAGTGACCAGCCATGACTTTATTGATGTTACACTTGCGCCAGGTGGAGGAGCTTGTATTTTATTACAAAAAGAAAAATTGTCCTTGAAAAAGTAAACGGTTTATTTGAAAAAGTATATTTCGAAACTAAACCTTGTAAATAGAATAGTAACTACCCAAAAGTGAAATTAATTTTTACATGCATTAGTACCTTTTTACGGCTCATGTGTAAGTATTAACTAATTTCTAATGATGCTTTCTTTTATTTTAACAAAATAATAGCCATTATTTTGACCAAAATCTTCAAAATCATGCGTAATATTTGAAAAATTATCCAATTAACTGATAAAAGTTATAGATTTGCTATAAAAACACAAGCAATTCTATTCCTTTAATGGAAAATACCACCACAGATATTTCTTTATGGCAGCAGATTAAAAAAGGTGACATTACCGCCTTTGAAAATCTGTACGATAGTTATGCTGATGTTTTATTAACTTTTGCACTTCAATATACAAATGAAGCATCAGAAGCTCAAGATGCTGTACATGATGTTTTTTTAGATCTCTACCGCTATAAAAACAATCTTTCTGATCCTGTAAATGTAAAATCTTATCTTTTAAAAATTACCCAGAGAAATATTTTGCGTAAGAACAAAAGCAGAGAAAAGTTATTTATATATGATGAAGACCATCAGCAGAAAGCTTTAGAAGAAACTTCATTTGAACAAACCTTAATCGAAGAGGAAAAAATTTTAGAATTAAATTCAAAATTGGCTTTTGCAATGCAGGACCTTACCGAAAAACAGCGCAAAGCTTTGTTTTACCGATTCAATGAAAACAAACCATACGAAGAAATTGCTTACATCTTAGATATATCTGTCGAATCATGCAGAACATTGATTTACAGATGTTTAAAAGAATTGCGAAAAAAACTTTAAAAAAAGGTTATTTTTTTTGTCTATGTTTTTAGAGAAACGTTCTCTATATAAATATACACCCCAAAAAAAATAATCAGGATGCAAATTAATTTTAGACAATTATCAGATGAAGAAAAAAAATCCACAAAGGAAAAGATTCATCATGGATTAATTGAACTCCAAAGAAAAGAAGTCCGCCGCAATAGAAACAAAAAACTTTTCACAGTACTTTCCTCAGCAGCTTGTCTTTTGTTGGTGACATTTTTTGTGTTCTACAATACATCCGATTCTAAAAGTAGTCCACAATCAGATTTGGAACGTTTTGCTGAAACACAGCCATCGATAGATTCAAATAGCAATTTAGATAATGTCTCGCTTATTTTGCAAGACCAGAAAACTATAGCAGTACAGGACAGTTCTGTTATCAGTTATGGAAAAAATGGCACAAAACTAACTGTTGGAACACAAACCATTAATACAAGCCCTACTAGTTCTTCTTTTAATACCGTTAGAGTTCCGTACGGCAAAAGAACACAGATCGTGTTGAGCGATGGAACAACAGTATGGCTCAATTCAGGTTCATCCTTAATTTATCCAACCCAATTTGATGGATCAATCCGTGAAGTATATTTAAACGGTGAAGCAGCGTTTGATGTAAGTCATAACAAAGCAAAACCATTTTTTGTAAAAACAAAAGAATGTAATGTACGCGTTTTGGGAACGGTTTTCAATGTGAGTTCATATGCAGAAGACCAAACTATTCAAACAGCATTATTGCAAGGAAAAGTTCGAATTACCTACAATAAAAAAGGATTCATGAGCAATCAGGAACTTCAGCAAGACTTAACGCCTGGAATGATTGCTACAATTGATAAAGATACAAAACAGCTCAAAGTTGAACGAAAAGATGTTGCCTCAATATTGTCGTGGAGAGATGGTTATTTTACCTTCAAAAGCCAATCTTTAGGAACTATTTTAAACAAACTTTCAAAATATTATAAAATAGAATTTATAAAAAGTGCCCATTTAAACCTTGACGCTAATTATTCGGGATCATTAGCTTTAAATGAAAACCTTAATTCGCTGGCAAGCACATTATCCAGTATTACCAATAACAGCTGTACTGTTAACGCCAACCAAAGAACTATTACAATCAAATAAATAAAAAATCAATTCTAAAACCACCAAAGCCTATGATATAAGACCAGAGATACACATATCAACCTTATTTATAAACTAACCAAAAAAAAACCAAAAGATGTTGGCGCATCTTTTGGCAGTTGTAGAACAGCGGCCAATCCTAATTGACTGCATCTTAATCCAAAACAAAATTATGAATAAAAAACATAATTCAGAAAAATTATTTTCTGAACGATACCACTATTACCTATATCTGCTGCTTATGAGATCTCTTACTGCATTTATCTGGATAAGTATGTGTAGTTTATATGCGAACCCTTCTTCAGGGCAAAATAAAATACATGTTCGTTTCAAGAACGCACCGCTCACGGAGGTATTTTCTACTTTAGAAAAACAGGCGAATTATGTCTTTTTCTATAATGATGATGTACTTAATTCTGCCACTACAATTACATTGGACAAAGAGGCAACTTTAGAGGAAATTTTAAACAATGCTTTCAAAAACAATAATCTTACGTATGATATTATCGATAAACAAGTTATTGTAAAGAGAGCTAAAAAAAGACCCGAACAGCTGGAATATGAATTAACAGGGAAAGTGACCGACAAAAAAGGGGCGCCGCTTATTGGCGTAAATGTTATCTTAAAAGGAAAACAAACCTGGGACATTACCCGAAAGGAAGGTGATTATCGCATGAGAGTTGCTCCAAATGATACTATCGTTTTTAGTTCTTTGGGTTTTAAAACCGTAACCATTCCTGTAAACAATAAGAGAATAATTGATGCCGTGCTTGTTCCAGACGTAATGGAACTTCACAGCGTAGAGATTTCTGTTTCTAACGGATATACCGAAATTCCAAAAGAAAGAGTAACCGGATCTATTGGCATAATTAGCGCAAAAGAATTGGCAGAAGTGCCTACAGTAGATATTCAATCAAGACTGGAAGGAAAAATTGCCGGTGTAAATGTAGATCCAAGAACAGGTTCTATCAGCGTGAGAGGAACTAATAATTATGGAGGAACTGGACAGCCGCTAATCGTAATCGATGGTTTTCCGCAATCAAGAGAAGATTTTGCTTTTTCTAAAAGAGGTGTGCCGGGATCTTCTATTTTAAGTTATCTTAATCCAGATGATGTAGAAAGCATTTCGGTTTTAAAAGATGCTGCTGCAAGTTCGATCTGGGGATCTGCGGCTGCCAACGGGGTAATTGTAATCACCACCAAAAAAGGTAAAAAAGGCGAACCAATTATAAATTTTAACACCACAACAACTGTAGGAGAAAAAATTGATTTGGGAAAACTGCGTGTCATGAATTCGGCGCAATATATTGATTACGAAAAAGACCTTGTAAATGGCGGTTTCGCTGCTGATAATATTTCCAACTGGCAGGCTCTTAACCCAAGCGCGGCGCAGGAAATTATGTTTAGACAAAAAAGAGGTGAAATTTCTGAGGCACAAAGAGATCTTCTGCTAAACCAGTTATCACAAAATAATAATTTGAATCAAATAGACCGATACTTACTTAGAAATTCCTTTACCACGCAATATGATTTATCTATAAATGGCGGAACCGAAAAAAGCACTTACTATTTGTCTTTAGGTTATAACAAAGATAATGCGGCAATGCAGGCAAATGATTCTAAATCGTATAACATCACGTTAAACAACTCTTTTCAGCTCAAAAGTTTCTTAAAACTGAATACAGGAATCAATTATGTTCCAACAACATACCAAACCAATACTGTTGCAAATGAAGCTTTATCAAATGTATCGGCTACAGCTTTGCGTCCGTACGATATGATTGCCGATGAAAATGGAAATGGAATTGATCGTTATTTTCTTTTTAGGCCAGAAGTTTCACAAGGATTTGAGGCAAAAGGATATTTACCATGGTCTTACAATTATTTAGATGAACTGAATTATTCTAATGTAATAACAAAAGGAGCTAATTTAAGATTAAATGCCAGTTTAACCGCAACAGTTACCAATTGGTTAAATTTTGAAGCATCGGGAATGTATACTTCTATCACAAATAAAACCAAATCTTTGAGTGAATTAGATAGTTATTATACCCGAAATATGATCAATCAGGCGACATCTGTTAACTCCGCTGGAAAATTAGTGTATGGTATACCGCTTGGATCTTATCTATATAACACTAACACCAACAACGATACTCAGAGCATGCGTTTTCAGATGAATATCAATAAGAATTTTAATGAAGATAACAGCTTACACTTTTTAGCAGGTACAGAAATAAGAGAAGAACGCAGAGAAGGTTCCAGCCAAAGATACTATGGTTATAACGTGGACACTAACTCGGGACAAGCTGTAAATCCAACAGTTTATTACACTACCGTTTACGGATGGCAGAGTATAATTGGAAGCTCAGATACTAGTATTAATAAATCAAGAAACCGCTATTTATCGTACTATGGATTAGGCTCGTATGATTTCATGAACCGCTACCATATTTCAGGAAGTATTCGTTTTGATGACACCAACCTATTAGGAGCTTCCAAAAAAAATAGAGCGGTACCGCTATGGTCTGCAGGAGCAAAATGGGATGTTAATAAAGAGTTTTTCTTAAGAGATGTTAGCTGGCTGAGTACTTTAGCTTTTAGAGCTACTTATGGTAAAGCGGCAATCTCTCCTGCTGGTGGTTTTGGAAGCCAAAGCCCTGTAATCAGCATTGGATCTGTCGATTTTAATACGCAATTGCCAATTGGATCTATCAGTGTTCCCGAAAATCCAGAGATTAGATGGGAAACAACCATAACAACAAATTACGGTTTAGATTATGGCTTTTTCAACAATCGTTTACGAGGAAGTGTTGATTTATATTATAAAAAAACAAATGATATTTTAGTAAATCTGCCATTTAACCCAACTTACGGCTGGTCATTTGTAAATTATAACACCGGAACTTTAAAAGGACATGGAGTAGACTTTAGCATTTCAGGAGCTATTTTTAATGGCGATTTTAAATGGAACAGTACTGTAAATCTTGGTTACAATACCAATGAAGTTACCGACTCTCGTTTTAAAGCGACCACTACCAACCAATATCTGTCTGGTGTAACCACAGAAGGTAAAAAGATTGGATATGTGTATGCCTACGACTGGGCGGGATTAGACAGCAACGGACAATCTACCATACGCAAAAAAGACGGTACAATTGTAAATTCAAGTCAAGGAATTGCAGCAGTAGATAAAGACGATTTAAAATATATGGGAACCACATTTGCTCCTTATTCTGGAGGTTTTATGAATGATTTCTCGTTTAAAAACTTCAGATTGGGAGTGCAGATCACCTATTATGGAGGACATGTATTCAGAAATACGGTTTTACAGAATTACCCTTCTTACACAGGAGTGCAATACGGTGCTGTTGCAAAAGATGCCCTTGTTGCAGATCGTTGGAGACAAGCCGGAGACGAAGCCAATACTAATGTTCCTGGTCTGGCAAACATCAGCTTTAATAGTTTAAACCGTTACCAAATGGCAGACATTAATGTACTTCCAGCAGATAACATTAGATTACAGCAGGTTTCATTAGGTTATAATGTGCCAAGCCAATGGTTGGAAAAAACTTTTATAAAATCATTGAGTTTTAATTTTGCAGCAAGGAATTTAGGATTGTTATGGGTTAAAAACGATTTAGGAATCGACCCTCAGTATTTGTCAAACAACAACTACAACACCCTTCCTCCACAGCGTACCTACTCTTTACAATTTAACTGCGGTTTTTAATTTTAAAAAACAGATTTATGAAATTTCTTAAATTCACACTATATATTCTGCCTGCACTTTTGCTAAACTCTTGTAGAGATTATGTTGAAGTAGAGCAAGTTGGAAACAACAGAATTTTAAAATATACTTCAGATTACAGAGCTATTGCTAATGCCTATAATGACATTAGCGGTTCTGGAGGTATTTATTTATTGGCCAATGCCGATGTAGAATTTCCTACGACTTATCAAAATAGTGTAAGTACCATTTGGGCAAACAGCTATACATGGCAGGATAGAATCTACGATCCGTCTCAGGGCGACTCAGACTATATCGGGTTATACAAAGCCATTTATTACAGCAACGTTCTTCTGGATGGTGTTATGAGCAGTGAAAAAGGAACAGATGCCGAGAAAAAAGAAATCTATGCCGAAGCATTTGTTCATAGAGCATTTGCGTACCTTCAGTTAGTAAATACTTACGGTCCTCAGTTTGATCCAGCTTCTGCTAATTCAGAAAAAGCGGTTCCATTATTGTTGAAACCAGAACTGTTTTCGTCATTAGAAAGAAGTACAGTGGGCCAGATTTACGATCAGATTATTTCTGATTTAAAAAGTGCTTTGGCAAATGATATTCAGGATACCCCTCCTTTTAATGTGCTTCCATCCAAAAAAGCAGTTTATGCATTATTAGCAAGAACGTATCTTTATATGGGTCAATATCAATTGAGTCTTGAAAATGCGGAGAAAGCTCTGCAAATGCAAAATGGATTGATTGATTTAAAAACATTTGCAACTGGTTACAGTTATCCCGTTTTAATTCAGAATCCGGAGGTTATATTTTCTAAAACTTTGCTGTTAACGTATAACAGAGCACCTCTTTCTAATGATTTGCTAAGTAGTTTTGGAACCAATGATTTGCGATATGATTACTACACAATTGCTGGTAACGTTGCTATTTCTCCAACTTACACCGGAAGAGGTTTTGGAATTGCTACCTACAGCAATACAAACGGAATTAACGTTGGCGTTTCGGTTCCCGAAATGTATTTAATCGCTGCTGAGTGTTATGCCAGAACAGGGCAAAGTCAAAAAGCCGTGGATTATCTTAATATTCTTAGAGCAAAAAGATTCAGAGCCAATGCCGCGTATCAAGTAAGTGCCACAACAAGTACTGAAGCTCTAAATCTTGTTTTAACAGAAAGACAAAAAGAATTTATAGGAAGAGGTTTCCGCTGGTTCGATCAGCGAAGATTAAATCTTGATCCGGCTTTTCAGAAAACATACACACGAATTTTTAAAGGAAATACCTTTACCCTTGCTCCTAACAGCGATGGATATGTATTCCCAATCAATCAAAATTACATCGATTTAAACCCGGAACTGGGCAAATAAATTCATTACAATGTTAAAAAAATTAAATATCAAACTTTTGGTATTGGCATTTTGCGCCCTTACCATAAAAGTTTCGGCTCAAGAAGTTACATCCAGATTACAAGGAATGGCAGACATTCCTATTCCTGGAACGACTATACATATGACGTATGATCCAAAAGGTGGTCCATTAGAAAACATACAAGAAATCAACGGTTATGCGTATGTTTTCAATGATTACAGATGGGAAATTGAAGATATTAAAATGAAAAAAAATGGCAGTACTTGGAATGCTGATTTTACGGTTCCGAAAAACTGTGCTTTTATGGCTTTCAAATTCTATGGTAATACCGAAAATGGATTAGTTACAGACACTAATCAGGATAAAGGTTATATGCTGGTCGCTTTTAAAGAACCAAAAGTAAAAATGCCCGGAGCCGATTTGGCTTGGGCAACTTTTAGAAACAAAAACTTTAACGGAGAATTTAGCGGGTATTTTAAAGATTTTTCTATTGATGGAGATGCAACCGAATATTGGTTAAAAAAAGAAGTGCAAGACCATCCAGACCGATTTCCTGAATTTTTTGATACCTACATCAAAATCCTAAAAAAACAAAAACCTGAAAAATTTGAGGAGATTGCGCCTAAAATTTTAACGCAATTTTCAAAAAACACAAAAGGAATGCCCGAAGAAGTTTTTGTAAAACTCCGCAATATTTATCTGTTTGATTTAAAAGATCAGAAAAAAGCAGATTCATTAGAAACAGTTATTGAAAAGCAATTTCCAAATGGTGCTCATTCAAGGTTTAAAGCCTATCAAAAAATCAACAAAATTGCTGATGCAGCTGAGAAGTTTAAAGCTGCAAATCAATTTTTAACTGATTTTCCATACAGTAAAGAAGTGCCTGCATCACAAAATTATTTGTATGATAATATTGTAAAAATAAAATTTGGCTATTATTTCGAAACTAAAGATTACAAAAGTATTCTGGCTCTGATTCCAACAATGAATTTTGCCTCAATCAATGACGGTTACCACCAGTATATTTCTAAAGCTTTATACCTAAAATCGGTAGATCCGGCCGTGATCGAGACAATGGCTGTGCCAATGATAAAAGAAATGAAGGCAAAAGTAAATGATCTGTCTTATATGCAGGGAATTTACTGGTCGCCCAATCAGGCAACAGAAAATGCTAAAAATCAATTGAACAATGAATTAGTAATTCAGATTCGTATGTTCGATATGCTGAAAAAGTACAAAGAAGTTCTGGAAACTTTTGATGCGCTTCCATTAGAAAAACGTTACGAAAAAGCAAGCATTAACGACATACACGTAAGAGCTTTAGAAGCATTAAACAAACCTATTATCGAGGTATTGAAAAATGCAGCAAGAAGAAATACTTTATCAGAAGGAATGACGGCTAAATTGAAAGAAGCGTATTTAAAAGAAGGCAAAAAAGAAAGTGATTTTCCTGCCTATTTAGAGCAGCTGAAAAAGGAAAACAAGTCTGAAGAAAAAATCGCTTTAATCGATATCGCCGCTCCTGCCATTAAAGTTCAGGGAACCGATGGAAAAACAAAGCAATTGGATTTAAACAACGGTAAAATTATCGTAATCGATTTTTGGGCAACTTGGTGCGGACCTTGTAAAAAGGCTTTTCCAGCGATGCAGCAATTAGTGACCAACTTCAAAGAAGACCAACAAGTTGAAGTGTACTTCATCAGCACTCAGGAAAATCATGAAGGTTACAAAAAAGCAGCCGTCGCTTATCTAAAAGAAAAAGGACTAAAACTAGATACTTATTTTGATTTAGTAAAAAAAGGCGGTTCTACAAACAATGAATCTTTCTCAAAGTATGCAGCAATTTTCAAATCTAGCGGTATACCGAGAAAAGTAGTAATCAAAAACGGAAAAATTCGTTTTACTTCTGAAGGTTATTCTGGAAATCCCGGACAATTGGTTGATGAACTTACAGGCGTTATCAACGCTTTAAAGAACGAATAATTCGCTTTCTGAAAATCTAATTATATGAAAAAAATAGTCTTACTATGTACACTCGCTTTGGGTGTACATAGTTTATCAGCCCAGAAAAAAACAGTTGACGAATCGGCTTATCAGTCGTGGGAGAGAATTAATAGCAAGTCTTTATCCTACACTGGTAAATGGATGTCGTACAGCACTGTATTTCAAGATGAAGAAAAAGAAAACAAAAAGCAGATTATTGTTCAGGAAGCTCCAAAAGGAAAACGTCTGGTTTTTGAGAATATCAGTGATCTGAAATTCATTGGAAAAAAAGACTGGATTCAGTACACTAAGAAAGACAGTACCATTCTCCAAAATTTAAAAACGGGAGCAAAAAGACTTTGGAAAACAAAACATTATACCAATGCTCTTGCAGGAACTGATTTTCTATACTACACACGTCCAGAGGCTGAAAAAAGTTCCTTTTTTCTCCAGCGTTTGGTTTGTTATAATTTAGAAAGTAATGACAGTATTGCTGTAAACAACATCAAATCATCTCGTTTTTTAAAAAACAAATCCATTGTATACGCACAGATCGAAAAAGACAAAGTGTTTCTAAAACACGGAAATCCAGGCGGTAAACAAGAAACTATCTATAGTGGGAAAGCTTCTGATTTTGGAGATTTTCAATTAAACGATAAAGAAAACGGCGGTACTTTTACTTTAAAAGGAAATAACAGCTCCGATTTTAATATGGTTTATTATTTTAATCTCAATACTAATGCAACAAAAGCCGTATTCAATTATGATGATATCAAATTAAGCGCGTCGGGTTATTCAATTTCAAAAACAGCTTATGGATTAAATGAAAATACTCGCTATATCACTTTATTAGTAAATTCGAATAAGCGTCCAGAAAATACTCAGATTCCAAAATCGGGTGTTGAAATCTGGAGATCAAATCAGGGAACTATGGAACGCAGACAGGAATTGCTGAGAAGTTCAAAAACACTTCCAAGCGAGCAGAAATTTCTTTATGATATCCAGAATAAAAAAGTAATCAAAATTGCTTCAACTGGTGAATTTGATCTGGTTTTAATGCCAGAATCTGGCAACTTTAAAGGCGTTTTTGGTTTAGATAAAAAACCGTATGCTGTAGAAGTAGATTGGACTTTTAACGAACGTAATGATGTTTACTGGATCGATGCCGAAACAGGAAAATCTACAAAAGTATTGACAGGCGTTTTTGGCAGCCCAACTTGGAATCCGCAAGGAAGTTTTGCTGTTTTTTATGATGAAAAGGCAAAAGTGTGGACCGTTTTTGACAGCAGTTCTATGCAATTCAAGAATATCAGTTTACAAATTCCTTTTCCAATTTCAGATGATAATGTAGATATGAAATCGGTAAATACCGCTTACGGAATCGCGGGCTGGTTACATAACGGAAACACAGTCGTTTTATACGATCAGTTTGATTTGTGGGCGATTGACCTTACCAATCAAAAAAAGGCGTATTCGCTCACACAGCAGTATGGAAGAAAAAACAAAACGGAATTTCGATATGGAGAACAAGGTTATTTTGGAAATTTAGACAACATAAAAACCATTCCATTAAATGGTTTCGATATAGAACATAAATCGAAAGGTGTTTATAAACTAGTCGATGCCAATTCTATTACAAAAGTATTCGCTCCTTCAGAATATAACATACGCATTGAAGAAGTTTCTGGAGATAATTCGAGTGTTTTGTTTTCTAAAGAAAGCTATACTATTTTTCCAGATTTATGGTGGGGAACTGAAAATTTTAAATCACAGCAAAGAATTACCAACATCAATCCACAGCAGAAAGAGTATGCTTGGGGAACAGCAAAATTGCTAACGTGGAAAAGTTTTAGTGGCAAAGAAAATCAGGGAAATCTATATCTTCCAGACAACTATGATAGCAAAAAAACATATCCGGTAATTGTTCATTTTTACGAAAAGCATACCGAAGATTTTAATCAGTACCATCAGCCTGAAGTCAGCACTTCCAATATTAATATTCCAACTTTTGTAAGCCAGGGTTATATTGTTTTTCAGCCAGATGTACATTATACGTATGGTGACGTTGGAAACAGCGTGTACAATGATGTCATCAGCGGCGTTGAATATTTAATTTCAAAAGGCATTACCGAGAAAGGCAAAATTGGAATTCAAGGACATAGTTTTGGCGGTTACGAAACTTCTTTCTTAACTACAAAAACAGATCTTTTCAGCTGTGCAATTGTGGGTTCTGGGGTAAGTAATTTTACTGCCAATTATCCTGTAATGCGATCCAATGGTATTTCGACAATGTTTAAATACGAAGCCGATCAATATCGTATGGGAAGTTCTATGCACGATAATCTGGACGGATACATCAAAAATTCGCCTATATTTTCGGCTAAAAACATCCAAACGCCAATCCTTATTTTTCATAATGATAATGACCGCGCAGTGCCTTATCAAGAAGGACAATCTTTGTTTTTTGCACTTCGACGTTTAGGCAAACCTGCTTTATTAGTGAATTACAAAAAAGAAGGACATACTTTAGATGATGCTGCCAATAGAAAAGACTGGACGCTCAAAATGCAGCAGTATTTTGACTTCTATTTAAAAGGTGCTTCACGCCCTGACTGGATGTAATAATTTCTAAAAATGCTTAATAACTTAGACGCGGATTTTACTGATTCGCTTTGCGAAAACGCGGATAAACACAGATAAAAAGAAAAAAAGAAAATCCGTTTTAATCCGCGTTTTCGCGATAGCGAATCCGTTTTATCCGCGTTCCATAAAACTGTTATTTGAAGCTTTCAATAAACAGCAGGGACTTCTTATATCAATTTCAATCAAAAAAAGAACAATAACTATCAAAAATGAAAACAAAATTAATTCTAGCGCATTTCCTGCTTCTGGGTTTATCTCAAGTTTCTGCGCAGTTTAAAACTACTTTTCCGCTGCCCAAAGAAGTCGCACACGGAACGCTTCCAAATGGAATGCAGTATTTTATCATGCACAACGAATGGCCAAAAGACAGAGCCGATTTCTATTTCGTGCAAAACGTTGGAGCCATTTTAGAAAATGATGATCAGGACGGCTTAGCGCATTTTTTGGAACATATGGCTTTTAATGGAACAGAGCATTTTAAAGGAAAAGGAATCATCAACATGCTGGAAAAACAAGGTGTTTCTTTCGGAAAAGATATTAATGCTTATACGGCTTACGACGAAACTGTTTACAACATCAGCAATGTTCCCTCGCAAAACAAAACTTTATTGGATTCTTGTATGTATGTACTGCACGACTGGTCTGGCTCTCTCCTGCTTGCCAATAATGAAATTGATGCCGAAAGAGGCGTGATCCGTGAAGAATGGCGTACCAGAAGAAATGCAGATTACAGAACAGGCGAAAAAATCAACAAAGTAGTTTTTGAAGGTTCAAAATATGCAAAACGAAATGTTATTGGAGATTTAAATGTCATCAATAATTTCAAGTATCAAGTATTACGAGAGTATTACAAGAAATGGTATCAGCCTCAAAATCAAGCTGTCGTAATTGTAGGTGACATCGATGTAACTGTAATCGAAAAACGTGTTAAAGAGATTTTCGGTTCGATACCAAAACCCAAAAAAATCAATAAGAGAACGTATGAAAAAATTCCGTTCCAAAAAGAAAATCGTTATGTACTGGCGACCGACAAAGAGTTGCAGCGTTCTGGAATTTCGCTTTCATACAACAAACCAAAACCTTTAGTTCAAGATCAGGCCGAAATGAACAAAAGCATGCAGGAAAATCTGGCTTTGCAAATGATGAATAACCGATTTAACGAATACATTATCAATAACGAAACTGCAGGTTTGGCATTCGGAATTTCAAATGAAAATCTTTCGAGATTAGATAGTAAATTTTCATTAAATGTTACGCCAAAAAAAGGAAAGTTCATCGAAGCTTTTACCGAAGCTTACCGAGAATTTGAAAGAGCGATGCAAAACGGATTTACACAGCAGGAATTGGACCGTTTGAAAACTAAAATGCGTACCAGCTATGACAATCGTCTAGCAAATAAAGATAAAATTAGAAACAGTTATTGGGCAGAACAATTACAGCTTTATTTTTTAGAATCCAATCCGGTTTTTAGTGTTGAGGGAGAACATGAATGGATTAATGCTTTCTTGAATACTGTTACTTTAGATCAGGTAAATGCTGTATTTAAAGCTTTACAGCCAAAAGATAATTTAGTAATATCAGTTTCTGCACCTGAAGATGCCCCGACGAAATTTCCTGAAGCAAATGAGTATTGGAATGCCATCAAAACTATTACAAATTCAAAATTAGAACCTTACAAAGAAGAAGAATTGACAGCTTCTTTAGTAAAAGAAGAATTGAAAGAAAAAGCAATTCGAAAAACAGAAGAAATTAAAGGATTCGAAAATGCAAAACGATATACGTTGGCAAACGGTGCCAAAGTGATTATCTATCCTACAACTTTGAGTAAAGACCAGATTCTATTTTCGGCTTACAGCGCGGGAGGAAATTCACTTTCAGATTGGAAAGATCTTCCATCAGCACAGATTGCAGCCGCTGTCGTTTCATATTCGGGATTAGGTGATTATAAGTTTACCGATTTAAAAAAGAAACTGACAGGTAAAACGGCCAATGTGAGCCCATACATTGGAGGTTTATACGAAGGTTTTAACGGAAGCAGCAACAAAGAATCTCTCACTACTTTATTACAGCTGGTTTACTTGTATTTCCAGCACCCTAGATTTGACAGCAATACTTTTGATAAAATAAAAGAACAATATCAAAATAAATTGAACAACGCGCCAAACAGCAATGAAAAAGCTTTAAGCGACACTATATCGGTTTTAAACACCAATTACAGCAAACGTAACTGGCTTTTATCACAGGACTTCATTAGTGCTTTAGATTTGAATACGGCAAAAAAAATCTACACTGAACGTTTCTCAAACGCAGGTGATTTCACGTTTCTATTCGTCGGAAACATTTCAGAAAATGACATTGCTGCAATCAACACTTATTTAGGAAATATTCCATCAGAAGAGAAAACGGAGAACTATGTAGATCACAAAATCTTTATGAAAGACGGAAAGGTTGAAAAAACAATTTTTAGAACGATGGATACACCTAAAACAACGGTTTATCTTCATTTTGAAAACAGAGATATAGTCTATAACAAAAAGAATAAAATACTAAGTTATATGGTATCCGAATGGCTTACAAAACGTTACCTAGAAACGATTCGTGAAGAAGAAGGCGGCAGCTATGGGGTACATGCTGGAACCAATTTGTCTCAGTTTCCTTCTCCTCTATTTTCATTAGAAATCAATTTTGACTGCAATCCAGACAAGGCAGATGCATTGGTTAAAATTGTAAATGCAGAAGTTGCAAGGGTGCAGACTGAAAATATTCCTGCCAATATGTTAGAAGACATCAAACAATCCATAATCAAGAATTATCAGGAGCAAATTAAAGAGAATACGTATTGGCTTAATACATTGACCTCTTATGTTCGTAATGATGAAAGTCCTCTTGATATTGAACTTCTTAAAAATATACTAAGTACGATTACTGCAAAGGATTTAAAGGAATTTACAACAAATGCCTTAAAGAAATCAAACAGCGTGCAGGTATTGATGAAAGCAAAATAAGAATCTATTTTGAACCCCATTTCAATTTAAAGGTTTTAAATATTCTTATCGTTTTTTTATTTTTTTTATTTTAATTAGTTTTTAAAGGCTGTCTGTAAGACGGCCTTTATTATTAAAAATACATCGTATCAAATCATCGACTATTGTTTCAAAACAAAAAAGATCAGACGTCTTCAAACATCTGATCTTCGTATTTATAAATCCAGCTTTTAAAACTTTAAAAGAGAGATTAACGATTATCAAATTCTTTTCTGCTGTAAAAAGCATTGTCCTCACTGTCATAAGTTGAACCAGTTTCATCATCAGGATAATAGCTTTTTAAAACCGATCTTTCATAATTGCGGTCAAAATGATGCTGGGTATTGTATCTTCCTGTTCTTCTAAAAGTATCATAGTCGATAGAATTGGCCTGTACAATCTTTGTATCTTTATTAATTGTCACTGAACCAATCGGAATGATTAGATGGCTGTCGCCGTCACGGTACATAAATTCTCGTGTATTTTCGTTGGCAATCGTATCATGAATTTCGTGTTTGCTGTCTTCAATAAGCTCTTTGTCGACATTCACATCCAGATACACCACACGCTGCATATCCTTGTTAACCCATAAATTATCAACTTTTCCTATAGTGCGGTTGTCTGCATCTACTATTTTCCATCCTCTAACATCCGAGTAATTAGAAGCTACTTTATAATCGGAAAGCTCATCGAGCCTGTATAAATTTCTGTCTTTCTTTTCCATGTCTTTTTAATTTAATTATATTGTATCAGTCTCTGCAAATGCAGAACATTACCTTTGTATTCTGCTTATTCAGCAGTTGTAGAATCTACTGGCACAGCATTTTCAACTTCAATAGTGGTTTCGCTTCGCGGTTCAGTGTCTCTTAAAAAAACGTAGTATACCACTGCCCCAATTAACAGCAATGCTATAATCCAAGGCCATACGGGCTTTTTCTTTTCAATTTTAATTTCTGCCATAACTTTATTTTTATATGATTATTTTAACTGTATTATAAAGTTACAAAGCACAATTTAGTGTAAAGTATTAAATTTCAGGCTGATGTTATACAATTCCCAGTAGAGGGAAAACCAAAAGACGATTAGAAAAAACAGACATATCATTCTATAATTAATTTACCTGAATTTTAGGCAGGATTTCTTTTTTATAATCTATGTATATGTAATTGGAGTCCGATTTGCGGTTTTTCTGCGTGCTTGCAAAATTCAACAGATCGTCAGTAAGCAATAAATACGTATTGCTCTGGATTGTATTTTTTAGCAGGCAGTGAGACTGCACTACTGTATTTCCGTAAAGTTTACTGAAACCTCCCACAGTATATTCTGAAAAAAGTCCATAATGAGCAATCAGTTTGAGGGACAAATTCATGTTTCTGCCAATAAGGGATTCGATGGTATGTACCTTTTCTCTAAAATTGCGAAGCATTACCTCATACTGATTAATAATTAAATCAGCATTTGGAGGACAGCAGAACTTATAAAAAAGAACGGCATCACCTTCCACCTCCGAAACTTTAAGTCCGAGAATATTACTCTCGATAATAGTGGTGAGAAGTTCTCTCATAATATACCTGCCTGCTTCGATGCAAATACTTGAAACGAAATTGGTAAAACCGCTAACATCGGGAATTAGAATAAGTCCGTGTTCAGCTTTTACTGCGCTGGCTTCATTGTGATACCTGCGCAGTATTTCCTGTGGTGTAGTAGCAAGACTCATGATCCAACAGTTGTACATTTATAGAGAGATAAAATCTCGTCGACCCAAATCTCGGCAGTTTCTGGAGTAATACGATCTGCTTTGTCAAAAAAGAAATGCTGATTGATTTCAAAACCGCAATAGCTGTAGATGCCTTTGTCAGAAGTAAGTCTCAACGCTTTGTCCATACCAATTTCATGGTACTCCTGATGGGATTTTCCGTGAGTATTGATTATTACGGCCTGCTTTCCTGCTAAAAGTCCTTTTTGGATTCCCTGATCATAGCGGTAAGCAAATCCATAGCTGAATACGCGGTCAATATAACCTTTCATTATAGCTGGCATACCTGTCCACCAGATAGGATGAATAAAAGTGATATGTTCTGCCCAGCTTATAAAATCCTGTTCCAGTCTTACATCGTCTGATACCTCGCCCTTTCTCTGGCCTGCCATATCCTGAAGTGAAAGCACCGGATTAAAATTCAGTTCATATAAATCTCTTACAATAACTTCGTTGCCTTGCTGCACTAAATACGCAGCTAGATCATTTTTAAATTTTCCATTCAGGCTTTCTGAGTTAGGGTGCGCGTAAATAATTAAATGTCTCATTGTTCTATATTTTAAATTTATAGGACAAATTTAGACCGAAGCTATTTCTTAAAATTGGAAGAAAACGAAATCAGCCCACAGGATTGCATATACTGCATTGCAGTTTAAGGTATCGTGCAGGAGTTAGATTTATATAATATTTAAAATCATTAATAAGCTGACTTTGGTCGTAATAACCGCATTCACCAACAATTTCAAACCAGTCATTCTTAGATGTTCTGCATGCAATATCCTGCATCATTTCAATGGCTTTTAGAAAGCGTAGATAACGGTTTATTTCTTTGGCAGAATACCCCAGCTGCTTTTTATGAGTTAGCTGTATAGCGCGTTCACTCTGTTTTGTTTCACCTGCAACTTTCTTTATGGGATTGTAGGCTGTATTTTTAAGTTCTATCAGTTGGCCGGTAACTGGATTTCGTTTTCTTAGATAAGGTCTGCAGAATTCTAAGATGCACTTTACCTGCTCTTCTTTGTTTTCAATTCCATTAAGTTTGTGCCAGAGAGCTGTAAAACAGTTTTCACTCAATAAATCATTAGGATCAATTGGCAAATTTTCTGCTAAAGCTGCCGATCCAAAAAAACGGTAAAAGGCATCATCCTTAAAATTGGCAACTAAAATCGTATTTCCTGCCGGCTGCGAATAGTCAAATGCTTTTTTTATTGGGCCCAGCACAATACACTTTTCTACTTCTATATTCTCATCGTTTTCCGAATGAATATAGGCACTTTCACCAAAACTAAAGATCATGATGGTTTGATAAGAAGGAAGAAGTTTCTTGGTAAACGTTATGTCTGAATTATTTTCTGCGAAATAAAAATGCGAAAAAACTTCCTGAAATTCATCAGAAACCGCTATTCTCCCGCTTGAAAATTTGTCTTTTTGCATACAAAGCTAAATTATAAAAAAAAAACATTTCATCAAATTCCGCTTAAGCACACAGGCCATTAAACTCGAGCAATCCTTTCTGCTGAACAGCTGTAAAAGTAATCCTGATACAAAAGGTAAATAAGATTCTATTTTATATAAATTTTGACCTTTAGTTTTGTTTTTAAATCCATCAAAAGGACAAATAGTTTTAAAGCATCAAATGATAGGGATACTATGAAGCAAATGGAAAAAAACTCAAAATACAGTCTCTTAGAATTAACTTTATATTTTCTAAAGTTGGGCACGACCGGTTTTGGCGGTCCCGTTGCCTTAGTGGGCTATATGCATAAAGATTTGGTTGAAAACCGAAAATGGATAAGTGAGGAAGAATACAAACAAGGTTTGGCGCTGGCACAATTAGCGCCGGGTCCGCTTGCAGCGCAGTTAGGAATTTATATTGGTTTTGTGCATTATAGTTTTTTAGGCGCCACATTGGCTGGTTTTGCTTTTATATTACCATCATTTATCATGGTATTATTGCTTGGGATTGTTTACAAATTATATGGAGGTTTGTCGTGGATACAAGCTGTATTTTATGGTGTTGGTGCAGCCGTTGTTGGCATAATAGCACTTAGTTCTTATAAACTTACACTAAAGTCTATAGGATCTTTTCGTTTAGAATCCTTTAAAACAAAATGGTTATTATGGCTGTTCTTCATTCTTGCAGTAGCTGTAACCTATGTAACCGAAAAAGAACAGCTTTTATTATTTATAATAGCCGGACTATTTTATATGATGATAATCGCACCTCCAAAATGGTGGAATTTTAAAACTACTAATTCACTGCTTCTTTTACAATTTGCTTTGTGGGATTATGAAGGAAATAAACTTTTAAAATTAGCTGTTTTTTTTGCTAAAGCTGGTGCCTTTGTTTTTGGCAGCGGACTCGCTATCGTTCCGTTTCTTCATTCGGGCGTTGTACTGGAAAATAATTGGTTAACAGAACAGCAGTTTCTGGATTCTGTTGCTGTCGCCATGATAACCCCGGGACCTGTAGTTATAACAGTGGGATTTATTGGATTTCTTGTCGACGGTTTTTTAGGTGCACTTACTGCTTCTCTAGCTACTTTTTTGCCTTGTTATCTGTTTACGATTATTCTTGCTCCCTATTTTAAGAAAATTGCCGATAACAAATCTGTAAAAGCATTTGTAGAAGGAATAACTGCTGTAGTCATTGGAGCATTAGTAGGATCTGTAATTATTATTGCCAAAAGAAGTATTATCGATATTCCTACCATAGTTATTGCTGCAATAACCGTTTTGCTTTTAGTGTATTATAAAAACATTAAAGAGCCTTACATCATTATTACAGCTGGAATTTTGGGTTTTATTATTAAATTATTATAAAATTCACGAACCTCATTCAAGAATTTCCCCTTACTAAATCGTATTTCCGTTTAAGTATCATTTGTAAATACACCATCGCAAAATGATTTAAATCTCTTCACAAAAACTAAATTTCCTGTACATTGTTGTGTATACATCTTTTTTGATCTCTGTTTACAGCCGTTGTAATTTCACTTGTAATTAATAATTTCAAAATGGCCGAAATAACTAATTTTAATAGGATGATGGTATTTTTTGGATGCCTATTTAGATTAAAATGATGTACAGATCCTTTATCAAAAACTATAAAATTTTATAAAAACCAATCTAGTTTATAAAATATGTTTAAATTAGGCCTCTAAAACCTAAACAAACTGCCTGATATATTAAGGGAGATAAATCCATACAATAATTGTGAAAAATTATAGTAAACATAAAATGGAAGATTATGTTTATGGACAAGCCCGCAGGTAGTGTGTCTGATTAACACCAAGTCCTGCGGGCTTAATTTTGTTTTTCAGCCTTCTGAAAATTAATTGGCAGAGCCATTCACATACTACTCTTGAATTTTCAAACGGGTTTAAAAAGCGTATAATATCATATAAAACTATCTCATTATATCGCTATGAAAGCTTTATATTGTATTTTATCTCGGCAACAGAAGGCGTCTTATTGTATTGTCCTATTTGAAATACTTTTTCCATAAATTCAATACTTTGCTCAATTGAGCAGTTTTCGTTTTTTAGATGGTGCGCAAAATGACTGGTTATTTTCTGAACAATTCGTGCACTTACAGCATCAGCCATTGTGGTATCAAAATCGATAGCTTTCTTTTTTTGCAAGGCCATTTCAGCTGCGGCTATATCAGTTAGTTTCGCTTTTAAAGCCTGAATTGCTGGTGCATATTTACGCTCATTTAGCCAATTATAAAATTCTGATTTTAAATCCTCAATAACAGCTTCTGCAGCTGGAATATGTTGTTGTCTTCTCTGTAAGGTATCATCACGCATTACCGAAAGTTCATCGAGATGCAGTAAAGATACTCCAGGAATCTCCAATACATTGGTATTGACATTTCTTGGGATAGAAAGATCAAGAATCAGCAGTGGTTTGTGTAAGCCAAGCTGTGTTTTGTTAATAGTGGGAATACGGGCTCCTGTCGCCACAACCAAAATATCTGCGTGTTGTATTTCTTGTGTTAAATCTGCATAGTCCTTAACTGTAACACTTAGTTTTTCCCCAAGCATTTCTGCACTGCTATTTGTTCTGTTTATAAGGGTAATGCAGGAGTTTGGAGTATGCTTTACTAGATTTTCGCAGGTATTACGTCCTATTTTGCCAGTTCCAAATAACAATATATTTTTACTGCCTGTAGCGGCATTTCGTATTATATATTGTACGGCAGCAAAAGAAACAGATGCGGCACCGGAAGAAATTCCAGTCTCGGTTCTTATTTTTTTGCCTGCTTTTATAACTGCGTTTACCAAACGATCCATAAAAGTATCTGACAATCCATGTTGTCTGCTTAAATTAAACGAGTTTTTTATCTGGCCAAGTATTTCAAAATCTCCTAAAATCTGGCTTTCTAAACCTGCAGCCACACGGAATAAATGAGTTGCAGCCTGCTCATTTTTGTATACAAAAGCAGCCGATCTGAATTCTTCCACCGAACCAGAGCTGTTTTCACACAGCAGTCTTATTAATTCATAAGGATGGTTGGCTGTTCCGTATAATTCAGTTCTATTGCAGGTAGAAATAACCAATAAGGATTCAATGCCTTCTGCTGCTGCTTGTTTCAAAAGAGCCTCATGAGCTCGGGCATCCAAACTGAATTTCCCCCTGATAGATGCATCTGCCTTTTTATAGCTGATTCCCAGAGCATAAAATGAGCGTGCCGATTTATTGAATTTTTCCATATAATACCTGATAAAAAGTTTAAATAATCAATCTGTAAATGCATAAACAAGCAGCCGTTAATAAAAAACGGTATTAAATTGATGGCTTCCTGTATGTGAAGAATTAATCTTTAGTAAAAACGATATATGCGCTTAACTGGATATAATAATAAAAGATATCTTTTATCAAACCGATTCCAGTTAACGACCTGGCGGCCAAATCATAGAGGCTTACTATATAGAAAACGCTGCCAGAAACCGGCAGCGTTTCTAAGGGAATTATTTTTGAACTATAGGAGTTCTCAATTGTTCCAATACAGCAACGATATCAACATAAAGTTCTGTATTTGAAGCAACGCCATTAGCATTGGCAGCCGCTCCTACATATCCTTCGAATTTTGTGTAATCTGCATTGCTAGATTTTGTTCCCATACGAGGGTTTTTAGCAGGATCATGTGCCGCAGACATACTTAGTCCAGAATATGTGTTAACTGCATTAGTTCCTCCTGTATTAAACGAAAAGAAATCCGTCAAATTATCCGATAATTTAGCAATGTTAGTTGCTTGTGTTTGTCCAGTTTCAGCAAGCAGCGGTGCAAAATGAGCCTGTAGGTTTCCAGAAGCATTAGATTGTATATCGGCTACAATAAGACCAATAGTTGAATTTACTACTTTTCGGTAACTAAGTCTTCCCTGCTCAATCATCTGTCCAGGATTGTCAGGATCAGAAACCATTTTAGTACCGCCAAGACGCTCATAAATTGATGCTTTTACCACTGGATCTGGAGTATTGTCATCATCATTGCTACAAGAAGTCAGGGCTGCAGCAGCCGTAAGTAATACACTAAGTGTAATTTTAGAATACATTTTCATAATATATATATTTAGGGTTAATTAAAAAATTGGTTTATTTTCTGCGATAATTTGTAACCAAAACTATTTTGATTGATCGGGCAAACTTCTTTATTAGCTAAATTTGCTGGCAGAATGTAGCGCTGGGCGTCATAATTCCCTTTTGCCATCAACTGATCGTATACTTTTTTCGAGTTGGTAATTTTATTATTGTGAAAGTATACCACCACATTTCTTTTCACAATTATAGAATCTGTGGTAAGTCCTTTTATAGCTCTAAGATTCGAACAGATTTCTTTTGCTTGAGCAGAATCGATATCGGATTTAAAATCGATACGGCTCACCTGCAGATTGGGATTTTCGTAAACAGCAGGTTTAGCAGTAATGATATGGAAAAGTAAAACGGCGGAAAAGAGCGCAGTAATTATGAACAGAGTCCATAGGGCCTTTTTAATATTTTTTTTGATTTTCATAGGGTAGTTTTTTTAATGATTAGATTTTACCCTATATACGAGCAAGTATTTTTTTTGGTTTTATTTAACAGTAGTTTAGAATTGTTTTAAATAATTTACAGCTGTTAGATGACAATATTTTAACTAATTTTCAAACCTAAACATCACATAAACAAGGAATAACGAGATTTTTCTTCTAAAGATTACACCTCGAAAGAATTACAAAAAATAATAAGTAAAACCTAATAAGTAGAAAATCCTACACTTTAAAAAGTATGATGCAAACCATTTTTTGATTTAACAATACCTATATTTATCTAAATCTATAAATGAGCTGTTGAATGATCATAAGCCAAATTGAAGTCAAAAGCATTGTGGTAGTAATGACAGCCAGTGTTATTTGATAAATAAAATCCTCGACAAGTCTTAAGGAGAAAGCCATGCTCATGAGTACAAAACTGAATTCTCCTATCTGCGATAAAAGAGCGCCAGCATAAATACTGTCCCGCCATGAATTTTCTGCAGCTCTAAATAAAATTGCATTCAAAAGACTATTAATCAGTAAAACTGCTAAGGAAATCAAGAGAATCATGGGAAGGTTATTCACAAAAAAAGTTACGTGCAGCTGCAGACCTACTGCGAGAAAAAAGAATGCCATAAAAAACACTCTGAAAGGAATTAGTGCTTTTCCAAGCCAATGCGTAGCTTTAGACTGTCCGATAAATATACCCGAAACAAAAGCTCCTAAAGCGGTAGAGAGACCAAACCATCCACTAATCCATGCCATTCCAAAACAAAGCCCTAAGCCAATAAAAACCTGCAGTTCATGATCGGCTGTAATTTCCTTACTCATTGGAAGTTTAAATATCTTTTTATGAACTGCTGCTTTTAAAAATAGAATTAACAAAACACCGCCACAACAGACTTTAAAAAGCTGAAAACTCGAAATACCGCCTCCGGCAAATAAATTAAGTCCTATCATCATGGGAACTACCACAATATCCTGCATAAGAAGAACACCGCAAGTTATCGTGCCAAGACGGCTTTTGATTTCTCCTGTACGGGCTAGGTACTGAAATACTATAGCAGAACTGCTTAAACTTATTATAAAAGTGGTGAGTATTATTGTTATGATGTTCCATCCTGCATATGTTCCTAAAAGATACATACAGATAAAACTAAGTACAATCTGTACAAGAACAATGGAGAAAGGTTTGTAGAAATTATGAGTAAGATAACCCAAATCAATTTCACTCCCAATACTAAACATTAATAAAATGATACCAATTTCACCAAGTTCAAGAATTACTTCAGGTTCATGAATTACATTAAGTACGGAAGGACCAAGCAGTATTCCGGCTGCTATATAGGCTATAAAATAAGGCTGTTTTAATTTTCGAAGAAGTAAAATCAGCAACAACACGATTAGGGACATCACAGATATCCCGGAGAATAATTGTGACAACATATGGATGAATTATAGAGAAAGCTGCCATAAGGCAGCTTTCGGTTTAAATTACAATGATGAATTTTAATAAATATCGATTACTCTAGGTGTCTTTTGTTTGGCCTGCTCCATTTTAGGAATCGATAATAACAGAAGTCCATTTTCGTAACGGGCGCTGATTTTATCTTCGTCCACTACATTTTTAGGCAGCAGGAAACTTCGCTGGAAAGATTCATAACTAAATTCTCTTCTGGTAAAGGTTCCGTTCTGCTCATTGATTTGGTTTTCTCTAGATGAAGAAATAACGAGCTGTCCGTTGTCAAGAGTAATTTTGAAATCATCTTTGTTCATTCCTGGAGCAGCTACTTCTACCTCATAATTGTCTGCGGTCTCTTTAATATTAACCGAAGGCAGTGTGGTGCTTGTGGTTGAAAAATTGTTGTTTTCCCAATTGAAAAAATCTCGGCTGAAAACATCATCAAAAAACAGGTTTTGGAAAGCCGGTAAGCGGTTTCCACTTCTCTTAATAAGATTCATAACAGTAATTTTTAAAATTGTTATACAATAAATTTTTGAACTTGCACTGTTGTGCTTTACGTCAATAAACAAATTATATGCCAACGGAATGTTCTGACATTTTTTCATAAAACAGCTTGAAAAAATGTCATACTACTGGATGTATAATTCCTAAAACCTAGTAAAATTAAACCATTTACAGCATGAAATTAATTTATATTTTAATTGAAAGAACAGGTAAAAACACCTGATTAATAACCAGTTAATTTCACTACATTTAACTAAGCCTAAACCAGACCTTAAAACTGAGTGCCTTTGTTGGTGCAAAAGTTTTATAAATGATAATATAATAACAGCATTAAAACTTGATCCGTTATGAAAATTGGAATTATAGGAATCAGCAGTCTTACTATGGAATTGGCCTTTCGTTCTGCCCGGCAAGGTCATACCGTTACCGTATACAATCCGAAAGGGAATAATCTTATAAGAGATGCTCTTGAAAAATTTGGCCCTACAGCTACAACTGGCACTTTAGAGCAAGCCTCTTCAGCAGATATCATTTTATTATTTATCCCTAAAGATGATCTGGAAAATGTACTGAATCAGCTCCCAGATGTATCGGGAAAAATAATTATACATACTAGCGGTTTAATATTTGATCCCCAGACACTTTTATCAGGAATCACCAATGCGATGACTTATAAAATTACAGCGTCACTTCTTCCTCAAGCTCATGTAGTGAAACTATTTCATCCTGTTGATCTTCAAGACAAAAACGATGTGAGAAATAAGGATAATAAGGAACAAATATTTTTTATAGCCGATCACAGAGCTTCAAAAAACTATGTGAAAAACTTCTTAAAGCAGCTGGATTTTTCTCCTGTTGATCTTTCTGGGAGAATACATTTACAAAATAAAGGGCTAAACCTTGATAGTATTTTTCATTCCTCTGCCCGCCGACTTGATAATTAAGTTTTCATAAATTTATATTCACTTTAAATATGATTTACTCCAATTTGTAGATCATTTTCATTGGCAGCCATTTTTCTCCTTCAGCAGCTCCCGGAGGTGCCTGTTGAAACTTCCACATCAATTCTTCCCATTGCTGCACTTTTGGATTTGCGGCATCCATTGCCTGTTTTCTCTCAATAGTGAAAGTTTCATCGACTTCCATAATCATAAACAGCCGATTAGCAAGAATGTAAATTTCCATGTTCTTGATTCCGCTGTCCTTGATGCTTTTAGTTATCTCAGGCCATGTATTGTCCTGAGTATGATATTGTATGTATTCTTTGATTTTCTCTGGATCATCAATTAAATCACAGGCATAACATAATCTCATTGGTTGTATATTTTATTTAAGAAAAAATTTCCAGCACATTGGCAAAACTTCCTTGTGGTTTATCAGCAGGAAACTTTACTTCTAAGTATTCTTTATGCTGCGCAAACTGCAGTTTCTCTCCTGTGCTCACTAATCGGATTTTTTTGATGGCTTTGGTATAGTATCCAGCCTCAGATCCTAGAGTTTTAATATAGACCACACCTTTTTCAGGCCAGTCCATTACTGTAGCGAAAAGCTGGTTGTCTTTCTGCGCAAAACGAAAATCTTCAGCACTGTAAGGTTTACCCTGGCCTTCGTTAAATCCCTGCGCTTTTAATTTCCCTGTACTTGCCTGCTGAGGTCCTTCTCCAAAAATCTTCCATGGTCTGGTACCGTAAATACTTCTGCCGTTGGCTTTCATCCACTGCCCTATTTCTTTTACGATTTGCAATTCTTGTTCATCTATACTACCGTCTCCTCGAATGGGAATATTGAGCATAAGATTTCCATTTTTGCTTACTACATCTATCAGGGTATGAATTACAGTCTTAGCGGATTTATACTGTTTTTTAGTATACACATCGCGGTCATAATGCCAGTTTCCAATACAAGTATCAGTCTGCCATGGCAAAGGTTCAATTTGATTGCTTTGTCCTTTTTCAATATCCCAGACTAAAGCCTTACGCTGCTGCTCGGTTAAAATTTTTCCAGTAATGACGGCTTGAACGGTTTTATTTTTTTTAAGGCTTTTGTTGTAAAGATGTGCTGCTATACGAAGTCCCGCATCGCTGATAGGCCATAAAGGCAGAGCAGTATCATCAAAATACAACATATCTGGATTATATTTCTCAATGAGATCAATGGTTCTATTATAGAATTTTTCACAATATTCAGAGGAAGGTATTGAAGCACCGTCGGCCCAATCCCACTGGCTGTGAACAGACGAATCACCAGAAGGCTTACCGCTTATGGGATGATTCTGAGCGTATAAGTCCTGAGGATCCAATCCATCCCACCATTTACCGCTTCCATCCGCTTTAGTCAAAGTTCCGTCATAGGATATTCCGGCAAATGGTCCGTTTTTATCAGCGCCTTTTGAAGTGTCAAACCAGTTCCATGCATGGGCCGCATGAACACTCACTGCAAAGGGCAGACCAGCTTTTCTGGCGGCTTTTTCCCATCCTTTGATTATATCTATTTGTGGTCCAACGCGTGTAGAGTTCCACTGTGGCTGATACTGGCTGTCATATAAATCGAGATTATCATGATGATTAGCCATTGCCATAAAGTATTTTGCTCCAGAATCTTTATAAAGATTAACAAGTTCGTCAGGAGCCCATTTATCTGCTTTCCAAGTATTAATAACATCTTTAAAACCAAATTCAGAAGGATGACCATATTTTTGAAGATGAAAATTATATTGTCTAGATCCTTCTTCATACATTCCTCTTCCATACCAGTCTCCCGCTTCAGGCTGGCACTGAGGTCCCCAATGTGCCCACATTCCAAACTTAGCATCTCTAAACCAATCTGGCACCTTATATTTTTCAAGTGATTCCCAAGACGGCTCAAAAGGCCCTAACTCATAGGGTTCTGATTTTAAAAGAATAGATCTTCCCAGCAAAGGTGATAAATACAATCCAGCTAAAGCTGTCATCCCTAATTTTAAAGCATTTCTTCTGTTCATATTTTTATTCACTTAGTTTTTATTCATATCCGATTAAAAAAATATTCTAATACTGATAAATTTCTAATAAATAAATCTATATTACTATATAATATTTTTTAATCGATCTTAAAATTTTATTATTGATTATATTTAATCGTTTTAATTGTAGTAAAATTAAAATAGAATATTTTGTTTTATGTATTCAAAACCGATTATTTATTATTTAAAACCGATCATTTTCTCTCATGTCCCACAATATTTTCTCTTACTCATTCACACTTCTGCATATAGATTATGTCAAGCTTGACGATAAATGGAATTATTACAATGTGATCAGTCCGTATTATCGGCTGTATTATATTGATGAAGGAACCGGATTTGTATCAGACAGCAGCCAGCAATTGAAATTAGAACCCGGCTGCCTGTATTTAATACCGAGTTTTACAACTTGTAATTTAAACTGCGATCATTATCTAAGCCAGTATTTTATGCAATTTTTTGAAGATTCTGCAGACGGAATTTCATTATTTGGTAATAATCGCCGTATTTTAAAATGTACTGCATCTCAAATTGATATACTGCTTATAAAAAAGATGCTGAAGAGTAATCCCGGAAGAGGAATTAACCGATCTGATAATCCTAAAATTTATGAAAGAGAAGCTTATTACAAAGAATACAGATCTTTAAATAATGTAATCAAACCTCATGTTCAATTTGAAAATCAAGGCATTATACTGCAGTTAATTTCCAGATTTCTATCTGCGGGTTTTAAAGTTTCTCCGCAGCGGGTTATACCTTCAAAAATAGCCGATACCATGAGCTATATACAGCTCAATATACATCAAAATATCACAATTTTAGAACTGGCTGCAAGAGTTAATCAAAATCAGGACTATTTCTCTAAACAATTTTTAATTCATACGGGAATGAGACCTTTGCGATATATACATGAAAAAAAAATTGAACGCGCCCAGTACCTTATTGCCACTACAAACAAAACTTTTTTGGAGATTACCATAGATACCGGCTTTTCCAATCTGGCTCATTTTTCAAAAATTTTCAAACAAATCGTAAGTCTAACTCCAGGAGAATACCGAAAACAGATTTTTAATATCAATTAATCGCCGAAAAATTATTGGAACAAAACTTACCCTAAGTCAATTCTTATTTCCTTTTATATAACTAGTTTTGAATCATTGCATTTGAAATAAGCATTTACAAAGCAAATGCAAAGCGTGTTGAACGCTCTAAAACAAAAAATAGAACTCTATAAAACGACTTAATAACTGATCCCAATGAAGAAATCAATTGCTATTACGCTGATTTGCACAGCTATTTTTACAACTTATTTTACCCATGCCCAAAAGAAAACACAAACACTTAAGGCAGATTTCGAAAAAGCATGCGGAATATGGAAAGGAACTCTCACGTATTTAGATTACTCTTCGGGAAAACCCTACAGCATGTCAGCAGATCTAGAAGTTAAAAGAAAAGATACATCGAATGAATTTCTTTTTATCTACACCTATCCAAAAGAAAAAAGTGCCAATACAGAACAAACTATTATTATTTCAGAGGATGAAAAATACATAGGCAAAGAACAGATTGAATCAAGAAAGGATCTTCCAGATGGAAGCGTTCAAATTGTAACCCAGAAATCTGGAAAGGATGGTAATGATAACAAAGATGCCTTGATAAAACAAATCTACACGATAGGCAAAACATCCTTTTCTATACGTAAGGAAGTCCTTTTTTCGGACGATAATAAATGGATAAAGAGACATGAGTATGTTTTCACAAGAAGTTAAATTGATTTAAAAAGGCAAAGATTACTTATTAAGATCATTTTATTAAAGTTGTAAGGAAATACTCTTGTACCATGAAATCTTATATTAAAATAGTAATTGGAAAATCCCGTCTTACAAAAAGATAAGACGGGTTATCCAGCACAGACATAATCCCCAATTTATGTTATGCAATGTTCAATAATCTATTAAAAAGCTTAGAGAAAAACACTCTGCTAAGAGAAATAAACATGCTGCAAGATTATGAACTTTAGCTCAGTCTCAATTCCTTTTTTATTTATAAAACATAACATAACGTTATAATTTACATCCAACACGTTTTGAAATATGTAGAGTTTAATCCAAAAAAAAAAGAGTCTTTAAGACTCTTTTTGGGTAATTATATTTTAAAATATATTATTCATAATATACGGAAAGAAGAATTTTAGATTTAGAACTGTCTATGATTTTTTCAAGTCTTTTAAAAAATACTTCATTTACCATTGGACACCCATGACTATTAATTATATAATAGCCCTGTTCTTCGTAAGGAACTTCTTTGTAATGATGAAGCACGATGGCTCTTTTCATGGCATTGCAGTTACTTTGATCCAGTCCAGCAAGTCTAAAAGCTTTTCCAAAAACGCCTTTATATGATCCTTCAATGGCATATTTTCCTAAAGAAGTACAATTAGATTCTGGAGTATTGCTGAACTGAAGAATATCTCCCTTTATATTGGTTTCAGAACCTGATCCATGAGCAACAAGTCCTTGGTCAAGAATCTGGTCATGCTCAAGATCATATACAAAAAAACGATTTCTTCCTGATTTGATTTTCATATCTACCAGAAAGGCAATTTTACTGTTGAATTTATGATTAGATGCTGCAAATGTTTTTATTTCATTTACATGATCATTGAGGCGGGTGAGTTCGATCTCATTGAGAAATATTTTTTTATCATCTATAGATAATGTAGTAAAGGAACTTAAAGAAAATAGAAGCGCAGCAAAAAATATTCTCATATAGTCAAAAAGATTAACGTTAAGATGCAAACTATATAAACTGTAAAATTATACGCAGTTTTTATATAATTCCCATATGTTAAAGATATTAGAAAATATCTAAATACAAAAATCTTAATTGTTAAAATTTTTAACGTATGATATTCTTGTTAATTTCCATTAAATAGTAGATTTATTTTGTTCTAACGGCAGCGTAAGAATAAATTCTGCTCCTTTGCCTGCTTCTCCCACAGCAGTAATTTGTCCGCCATGACGATTTACAATTTTTCTGCATAGCGACAACCCAAGACCGCTTCCTTCATATTGATCTTTAGAATGCAGTCTTTCAAAAGCGTTAAATATACGTTCGGCATATTGGTTTTCAATACCAATGCCGTTATCCTGAATTGAAATCTGCGCTTCTGCCCTATCATTATTCTGTATAATTTTAGAATTTATTTCTATATACGGAAACTCACCGGGTTTAGAAAATTTAAGAGCATTCTGTACCAGATTGTAAAAAAGCTGCTGTATAAGAATAGGTGCTCCTTCAATTTTCGGAAGTCCGAAATGTACAATCTGTGCATTTTTATCATTTATAACCAGTTCAAAATCTATTTTTATATCTTCCAGAATTTCGCCTAAATCAATCCATTCTACAATATGTTTCTTCTTATCGGCAGCAGAATAATTTAAAATTCCTTCTATTATATTTTCCATACGTTCTGCTGAATGGTCAATTCTGCTTAGATATCTTTTAAAAACGGCGCTGGTGTCAAATTTGATTTCTCTTTTCAAAAGCCCCATAAACGTTTTTATTTTTCGAACGGGTTCTCTAAGATCATGACTTACTAGATTAGCAAAATGCTGCAGATCTTCATTAGAGCGTCTAAGTTCCTCCATACTTTGTGAAACTTGTTTTTTCATCTTCTCTTCAAATACTTTCTGCTTTTCAATATCCTCTATTACGCCCGCAATTTTAACGGAATTCCCCTGTGAATCTTTTATAATCTTGCCATTAATTCTGACCCATCGCATCGAATTATCTTCATTTAAAATTCTGGCTTGATACGAAATAATTCCCGACTGATGTGCTTGTTGATGTGCTCTTTCACGCACGGCCAGATCATCAGGATGCAGACGTGAAGTAATTTTCTCATTGGAAATTTCACCCTCTACAGGCCAGATGGATTTGAAATTTCCCGAAGTCTTTATTTGATTTGTTAAAAGATCGATTTCATAAGTCCCCATTCCCGAAGCATCTATGGCCATTCTAAGTTGTTCCTCTGAACTCTGCACCTTTTCTCTGGCCAAATGAAGATCAGTTATATCCATACCGGTATTCATTACTCCATAAATTTCTCCCTTTGAATCTAATAGCGGAATAAAACTATAATTAAAATAGTAGCTTTTTAATTCTCCTTCTTTGATAAGATCAACCCTGCGATCTTTTGCATGGAAGGGAATTCCCGTTCTAAGTACTTCCAGCGCCTGATCAAAAATATTCTGTCTCCCTATTTCAGGCAGAATTTCAAAGTAGGTTTTACCCAATACTTGATCTCCTTTGCCCCAAGTTTCAATCATCGATTGGTTGGCAAGTTCAATTCTTAATTCGGTACCGATATAAACCCCTATCGGAAGCGGGGTCTGGTCAACTATATCTTTTAGAAGCTGTAAAGTTCTCTCCATAAGGAAGGCAATTTTTATGCGAATCTATTGGTTTGTATACTCGCTGCTATTACATCGTAAAACTTAATTATTGCACAATTCCCATCCGTGAATGACTAATTTTTACATAGCATAAAATTATACAAATAGTTATTTTTTATAACTGTTTGTACTAAAATATTCCAAATACATAATAACTTCCTATTTAATATTTGATGCAGAAGTAATTACATAATTTATTTAATGATTTTAATAAATACTTTTTGAAGTGGTTAGAGCGATCCAAACTTGTCTTCATACCGTTTGATTTCTAAATCAGTATGATGCAGTAATTTTTCAAGCAGTGCAATTTTATCTTTGTAAAGTCTTAGACCTGAATAGGTTTCAGAGGAATGACTGGTTTTATAACGTGACCCAGCAGGCCGCAAACCACTGTTAAAGCGAATAATAGCTTCTAGGTCTACTTCAAAAACAGTGGCGATTTTTTCAAGTTTATCAAAGCTGATGCTGGTGTTTCCTTTTTCAATTTTACTGTACGCCGCCTGTGTAATGTCAAGCCTTTGTGCCATGTATTCCTGAGTATAATTTTTGAGTTCTCTCATACTCTTAATGTTGTCATTTATTTTTACTTCCATTATTGATACATAATTGGAATGCTGCATAACAAAATGTCAACCCGTAGCGTAAAAGGATCAGCCAAGCTGTAAGTCTAAAATACTACAGAGGGACAACAAATGTAAATACAACACGATTATTAAAAAGACACAAATAAAAAGTCTAAACTAACAATAAGCAATAACAAATGTTAAGCATTTCGATTTAGGATACCAAAATACATTGAAGAATCACTTGGATTTTTTACACCGAATCATTCATATATTTTAAACGGCTCAAATGAACAGGTGTTATGTTAAGATAAGATGCAATACAGTGCTGGGGAACGCGCTGGAGAATACGAGGAAATCTATTGTTCATTTCTTTATACCTAACCATTGGACTATTGACATAAAGAGCTTTTATTTTATCATTAACAATAAAAAAATAATCTTCGGTTATGAGTCTTCCTAGTTTTTCACCCTGCTGTAATACCTTATAAATATTTTGAAGCATCTCAAATGAGATAACAAGCACTTCTGTATCTTCCATAGCCTGTATTGAAAAACTAGCAGGGATTCCTTTAAGAAAGCTTTCATAATCTGTTCCAAAAGTATTTTCTAAACAGAAATGAAATGTTTTTTCCTCGTCTTTGTCATCTACAAAATAGATCCGCAGCAGTCCTTTGGTTACAAAATAAATTTTAGAGCAGATTTCATCCTCTTTTAAAAGTATTTCTTTCTTTTTATACGATTCATAATCGAGCATGCTGAGACAGTATTCCAATTCGGAATCTGAAATTTCAATATAACTCGTAATAAGCTCGTAGAGTGCCAGTACACCATTATTTTCTAAAGCACTGTCTTCTTGCATGTTGGTTTTATAATTTTTATTTCGATAAAATAGGTAAGCATATTGGTTTTGAAGTACCTACGTTACAAATTAAAAATTTGCATTTACGAAGCTCTTTACAAATGTCAGGCAAATATATCCTAGAAAACATTAAGCTGTTTTAGATTTCAGCAAGCAGAATATTACCATTATACTCTGCTAAAATACTATTAAAAAAGGGAATTTCACGTTTTAAAAAACCATAATGAAACTAGTTTAGTTTCTAGTACTGAAAAATAGATCGTTACTTAATTTTAAATTTTAAAACTGTGACCGAATACGGTGGAAGATCGAACTGCTGGCTTCCTTTAGCAATTTTATATTCACTCTGTTTTGGCATGATTTTTTTTGGATCTGCAAAAGTATTTTCATCTTGCAAATTTGCACTTACCAATCTAATCATACTACCTTTTGAGCCTAATTTTGCTCCTTTCAAATTGATATTAACGTCTTGGTTTGAAGCGGCAGTGTTTACCAATTTCACAATAATTTCTTTACTATTCGTGTCTTTTACTGCCGATGCGTATAAATCATGCTGCCCAATTAAAGCTTTTCCGTCTTGAGTGATGCTTAACAAATCTGTTCCTTTATTAGTAGAAAACAATTGCTGCACATAATAGTTTGCCGAACCATAAGATTGAAGATTATTAAACCAAATCATATCGGGTGTCCATTGCCAAGCATCTTCATGAGCCATTAATGGTGCGTAAGACGATAACTGAACTACTTCTGCATTTCTTTCCAAACCCGTCATAAAAGCGGCTTCAGAAAAGGCACATTCCCAATTGTTTCTATTGTTTGGATTTGCTCCAGAAACACTTTGTGCCGCATATTCTCCTGCAAATATTTTTGGCCCTTTTCGATCATAATTATCATAACGACCTGCGTTTTCTCTAAACCATTTCGGGCTTTCGTAATAATGTTCGTCGATCAATTCTGCATTCAGCTTTTTAAGTTCCGCCATTGCAAAATCAAAATGTTCACCCTTTGGTGAAGGTCCGCTTCCAGATACTATTATGATTTTTGGATATTTTGCTTTGATTGCTTTTTCAAAAACTTTGTAACGGTCAATATAATCTGTTCCCCATTGCTCATTTCCAACTCCGATATATTTTAAATTAAACGACTGCGGATGTCCCATATCTAACCGAAGTTTTCCCCATTTTGTATTAACCTCTCCGTTTGCAAATTCAATCAAATCTAAAGCATCTTGAATGTAGGGATCTAATTCATCCATCGGAGCTAATTCTCCTGTGTTATACTGGCAAGCCATTCCACAGCTTAAAATTGGCAAAGGTTCCGCTCCAATATCTTCAGAAAGCTGAAAATATTCGTAAAACCCTAATCCGAAACTTTGAAAATAATCAGGCGTTTGTTTGTGGCTGAATTCGACATTCCAACGGTTCATCATCGTTTTTCTTTCTTCTACATTTCCAACCGATTTTTTCCATTGATAACGGTCTGACAATGTTCTTCCTTCGACAATACAACCGCCTGGGAAACGTAAAAATCCCGGTTTTACATCATATAAAAGTTGTACAAGATCTTTACGAAGTCCGTTTTTTCTGCCTTTCCATGTATCTTCAGGAAACAGCGAAATCATATCCAAATCGATAGTTCCTGTTCCTTCAAATGTTATTTTAAGTTTTGCTTTTGCTTCTGTCTGCGTACCAATAATTTGTGCCGTATAATTTGCCCACTGTACCGAATTTGGAATAATATTCGTTTCTCCAATTACTTTTTGATCTTTGTCAATTAATTGAACAATTATTTTCTTGATCGCTGCATTAGGATTGGCTGCTTTTAATGAAAGATTGTATTTGGCATCTTTTTTCACTCCCATTCCTCTGAAGCCTTCGTTTATTAAAGCGTAACCTTTATCATTATTTATTTCTACCCGACAAAAATTGGTATTGTCTGCTGCTAAATTTATAGGCACAGCACTACCCGATTCTTTATTCATTGAAGACCTTTTGGTATTTGGCTGCTCCCAACCCATTAAAGGTTTCTCGAACTCAAAAGATCTGTTTTTTACCATTTCGGCGTACAATCCACCGTCTGCGGCAAAATTGATATCTTCAAAAAACAAACCGAACATGGTTGGCTGAATTTTAGTAATCGTTTTGGAAGCATCAACTTCTAAAGTCGTTTTCTGAGCATTTATATAAAAACTGCTCAACATCAAACCACAAATGGTAAATTTCGTAAGGATCGTATTTTTCATTCGGAATTAAGCTAATTATTTCTTTACAGCCTCTAATTTAGCAGGAAAAGCGGCTTCTCCGTCTAAATTAATCACTTTTAATATATCGACATTTTTACTTTCAACTGCATGTTTAAAATAATCGGGTTTATTTTTTCCCCATTCTACCGTACAATTCTGAACCTTAATGCTTTCAGCTGAATCAAAATAGAAACCAGAGGTGCTTCCCTGCACAAAACCTTCTACATTGGCAGGACGTCTGTCGTACAATCCGCCGGGAAAAGAAGTTGTTTTATCTATAAAAACACTTACATTATCAAAAACAATATTCTTGATTTTATCTTTCGATTCTCCGCTTACAAAAACTCCATTTTCTCCTGTACATTGAATATTAGAGAAATAAATATTTTTAATTTCACCAACTTTTCCTTCTGTCGCGCCTTTTGGAAAACGCCAGTTGGCATCTTTATGATTTACTTTTGCTCTTCTAAAAGCGGTTACATAAATCGGCTCTGCTTTTCCCCACCACGTGTCGGTATTTAATTTGCTTTCGATAATGATATTAGAAAAGATTACCTCACTTACCGTTCCTTCATCTCTATTTTGAATTCCTAAAGCACGGTTGCTGTTTTTAATGATGCAATTGTTGAAAACGACTTGTCTAATGGCATCCATGTTTTCTGAACCAATTTTAATGGCGCAGCTGCTGCTCGTCATCGTACAGTTGGTTACGGTAATATTTTCACAAGCTCCAAATTCTTCAAATTCTCTTCTGTTTTTCAAGCAGATGCAATCGTCACCGCTTTCAATATAACAATCGCTGATTCGCACGTTTTTAGAATGATCCAAATCGATTCCATCGCTATTGCGGACTTTCAAGCTGTTTAATAAAGTAATCCCGCTGATCACAACATCGTTACATCCTACTAAATGAACTGTCCAATAAGCTGAGTTTCCGATATGAACATCATGAATTCTAATATTTTTTCCTCCAATAATCGTCAAAACATGAGGTCTTGGATCTAGAACATTGAATGGTTTTAGAACATACGCATCTTCTTGTTCTTCTCCCATAAAAGAAATTCCGTTTCCGTCTATTTTTCCGCTTCCGCTAATGGTAAAATCCTCGACGTTTTCTCCTCCAATCCAAATTGTCCCTTCGCCCGGATTGGTTCTGAAAGCGCTTTTGGTGTACAATTTTTCATCTGGACTTGCCAATAATTTAGCTCCAGCTTCAATATGCAAATCGACTTTTGATTTGACGTCAATTGGTCCTGCTAAAAAGGTAAAGGGAGCAGGAATTAAAACTCTTCCGCCTGTTTTGCTGCACGCGTCAATTGCTTTTTGAATAGCTGCTGCATCGTTAGTTTTTCCATCTCCTTTTGCTCCGTATTTTTTAACGTCGTAAATCTTTTGTGCTGAAATAGTGATGGAAATACAGAAAATTAGCAGTGTGATGATCGATTTCTTTTTCATATTTTTTATTTTTTTTGCCACAAAGGCTCAAAGGCTCTAAGTTTTTTTCACGCAGATTTTTCAGATTTAGGCAGATTTAATTAGATTTTTTTTTTAAATATCTGCAGGATCTGCTTAAATCTTTTTAAATCTGCGTGAAAAAAACTTCACTTCTTTGCGACTTTGTGGCTAACTTTTAATGCGCTGGCAATTCAAATTTATTTTGTTCTGGTTCTATTTTTCTTTTTGCAGCTTCGCTGTCCAAATTACTTCCTATAACATCTTTAAAAACAATCTGACTGACTTTATCCGAAGGAATATCAATCGCATTCATGGTCAGATTTTTGACATCATCGAAAACAAAAGCAGGACGAAAATCCTCTTTATCCAAAATCAGTTTTATGTTCTTCATTTCGATTCCGTCGACGTGGCGCACATAAAATCCCCATGACGGCAGTTCACCAAACATATTAAATTCAGGATAGCCGTTTATATTTTCTTTGACGTCTTTCAGTCGGCTTAAAGGATGGTACGCCATTCCTTTTGAAGCTCTTCCCGGATATATGATTTCAATATCTTCTAATGTCACATTTTCAATTAAATGTCCCGGAATTCCAGCAATAGAAGACGGAAACGGATTATGGAAATAATCGACTTCCGGACCTCTCATGTCGTAATCGATATCTGGGCGTCCAAACGGAACTTGCACTTTTACGTTTTTTATCGATACATTTTTGATAGATCCTGCTCTATCTCCATTTCTATGCCCGAGACGAATCAATATCGCATTTCCGGTATTGACAGCGGTAATATCTGAAACTTTGATGTTTTCAATTTCCGCTCCATCAACAGATTCAATCGCAACTGCCGATCTGAATGTGTCAAAAACCTTGATATTTTCAATAGTTACATTTTTGAAACTGCCGTAAGAACCTGTTCCAAATTTCACTGCATTGGCACTAGATCTTATCGTGCAATTACCTATATAAATATTATTATTGTGTAATCCCGGCACTTCCGATTTTAGACAGATTCCATCATCTGCAGTGTTTATATTGCAATTGGTAATTCGGGCATTTTCGCAACCGTCAAGATCAATTCCGTCATTGTTCCAGTACGCTCTACTTTCCACTTTCATAAAATCAATTGTAATATTCTTGCATTCTCTGAAGCATTGCGTCCAACCTGGGCTATTCTTCAAGGTAATCTGCTTCATGGTAATTGAATCGCACTTTACAAACGAAATCAGTTTTCCTCTTCCGTCTTCTGGGCGCATTCTTTTGTAATTGTATTTCGGATCAATGCGTATTCCCGTGTGGTGCAGCGAATCAATTGCTAATGCCAGTTCTCTTCCTTGTCCGTCTATAATCCCTTTTCCCGATACCGCCATATTTTTAGCTTCAAACGCAATAATTAAGGCTCTTATTCCTTCATATTTTGGATAATCTTCTGGATTGGTGCTCCCTAATAAAGTGGCGCCTTCTTCAAAAAACAACTCCACATTATTTTTCAAAACAATACTTCCAGATAGATATGTTCCTTTAGAAAAAACAACTCTTCCGCCTTTGTTTTTATTTGCGGCATCAATTGCTTTCTGGATCGCTTTTGTATTTAAGGTTTTGCCATCTCCAACAGCGCCATACTTTTTAATGTCAAAAGCTTTTTGCGCTGAAATAGTCAATGAAATACAGAAAATAAGTATCGTGATTATAGAATTCCTTTTCATATTTTTTTTATTTTTTTGCCACAAAGTCGCAAAGACGCAAAGTTTTTCTTTAAGTTTCTTTCAATAAACTTGGCAGCTTTGCATCTTTGCGAGCAATTTTTCCAAGCTTTTTTATTTATTCTCGCAAAGTCGCAGAGACGCAAAGTTTTTCTTTTAAGTTTCTTTCAATAAACTTGGCAGCTTTGCATCTTTGCGAGCAATTTTTCCAAGCTTTTTTATTTATTCTCGCAAAGTCGCAGAGACGCAAAGTTTTTCTTTTAAGTTTCTTTCAATAAACTTGGCGACTTCGCGACTTTGCGAGCAATTTTTCTAAGCTTTTTTTATTTATTCTCGCAAAGTCGCAGAGACGCAAAGTTTTTCTTTTAAGTTTCTTTCCAATAAACTTGGCGACTTCGCGACTTTGTGGCAACACCAAAACCTTACCAGAAAACAGTATACAAAGCCACTAAAATTCCACTAATGATAAAAGAGCCAACTATAAACCCTGACGAAACTTTATACATTGATGTGTCGACTTCTATTTTATGAATTTCAGCTTCCTGTTCAGATACTGATTTGGCTAGACTTATTGCTACCATTATCAATACAATGATAAAGAAAACAATAGTCATTCTGTCTAGGAAGGGATAATCCGGAAACGCACCTTCCGTCCACATTGGCAGAAATTTCAAAATCGCTGCGATAGGCACAGTGAGCAATGCTCCTGCCAATCCAGCTGCTGGAGTCGTTTTTTTCCAGAACATTCCTAACAAGAAAATTGCTAAAACTCCTGGTGAAAAGAATCCCACATATTCTTGTATAAACTGATAAGCCTGATCTAATGATTTTAATGCTGGCGCTACAAAAGCCGCGATAATCATACAAACCACAACACACCATCTTCCGGTACGAACCAGTTTTTTTTCGGATGCCTGAGAATTGAAATATTTTTTATAAATGTCTAAAGAAAAAATAGTCGAAATACTATTGGCTTTCCCTGCCAGAGAAGCAACAATTGCTGCAGTCAAGGCGGCTAAAGCGACTCCTTTTAATCCCGCAGGAAGTAAATTCATTAAAGTTGGATAGGCTTGATCCGGTTTTAAAACTCCTGCTACATCCACCATTTCCTGCTGAAACATTCCGTTCTCGTGCATTACGAACATGGCAATACCCGGTAAAACGGCAATAATTGGAACCAATAATTTTAGAAAAGCAGCAAATAAAATTCCTTTTCTCGCTGTTTTCAAATCAGCTCCTAACGCTCTCTGAACAATGTATTGATTACATCCCCAATACGCCAAATTATTGATTAACATTCCGCCTACTAGAACCGACATTCCTGGCAGTTCATTATAATGCGGATTGGATTTTTCTAAAATCATATGCAGATGTCCAGGCGCTTCATCAGCAATTACGGCTAGTCCTTTTAAGATGTCTTTTCCAAAACCAAACTGATCTGATAATAATGTCAAGGCGAGATAAGTTGTTACGAGACCTCCCAGAATTAAAACAATTACCTGAAACATGTCTGTATATCCTATCACTTTCATACCGCCCAAAGTCACGATTACAGCAAACAAACTCAATCCGATTACACAAAACTGAAAGCTTATGGGTGCGATAGAAGAAATGGCTAAAGCGCCTAAATAGATGATCGAAGTAAGATTAACAAATACATAAATTAAAAGCCAAATGATCGCCATAATGGCACTCACGGTACCGCTGTATCGTTTGGCAAGAAACTGCGGCATGGTGAATATTTTATTCTTTAGATAAATTGGCAGAATAAACATCGCCACAAGAATCAGCGTGGCTGCAGACATCCATTCGTAAGAAGCAATTGCCAATCCGATGGCAAAACCAGAACCGCTCATTCCGATAAAATGTTCCGCTGAAATATTGGAAGCAATCAATGATGCACCGATTGCCCACCAAGTAAGCGACCCTTCGGCTAAAAAATATTCTTTAGAACTCGTAGCAGCTGTTTTTTTGCTTCTGTAAATGTACATTCCATAAGCTGTGACTATGATAAAGTAAATAAAGAATACAATGTAATCTGCGGTTTGTAATACATTCATAATAGGTGGTTATTGGTGGTTAGTTAGTAAAATGTATTTTAAATTTTGATTGGTATCAGATCTTGAGAAACCATTTTCTTTTATAGAGAAAATAAAGCAAAAGAAGCTGTACAAACGTTACTGACAACGCAACAAAAACTGGCTGCCAGACAATCGGCAGATAGTGAATAAGTCCGCCAAAAAAGTAATCTGCGGTGTGTTTAAAATCTACAGAACCTTCAGCTGCGATATAAATTAGAATTGAATTTGAACCAATTAAAATCAATGGAAATGCCCATTTGTGTAAACCAGACAAATCGATTATCACATAGAAAAAAACAAAAAATAAAATACTGAATCCGCCCACAAAACAGACAAAAGAACTTGTCCACAAATGTTTATTAATAGGAAAATCAATATCCCAAATGAGACCTGCAATTATTAACAAAATAGCCGTCAATGTCATCAAAATCAGTTTTGCTTTTATAGAAAACTGATTTTTTGCTTTTAAAAAGGTTCCTGTAAAAACTCCAAGCAAAGCGGTTGAAATTGCCGGAAGAGTCGAAAATATTCCTTCAGGATCATAAACAGTGCTGTGCAGCCTTCCCGGTAAAAATAATCGGTCAATATAGCTTTCTAATGATCCTTCCTTTGTTAAAACTCCTGCTCCAAATCCTGGAACGGGAATCCATTTCATGGCTGCATGATACCCCATCAAAATGGCTAAAAACCAAATGAACTGTTTTTTGAGATCAAAATTCAAATAAATGATTCCAGCAAAAAACCAAGCAAGTCCGATTCTGCCTAAAACACTCGCAAAACGGGTATTATCAAAACCGTCAAAACGTAATAATCCATTTACGACAAAACCTAGAACCAGTAAAATACCAGTTCTCCTTAGCATAGAAAGGTATATTTTTCGTTTTTCGCTTACAGGCAATTCTTGCGGCGTTAGCACTCCTGCCAGACTCATTTTCTTCTCGAAAGAAAATGGCATAGAAACGCCAGCTACAAACAAAAACACAGGAAAAATCATATCATAGAATGTAATGCCATTCCATTCCGCATGATGCAATTGCGATGACATCCAGATAAAAACAGGAATTGGAGCTGCTTTGGCCAGAGCATGAATAATGTGTTCACCGCTCATAATCCAAAACATCACAAATCCGCGCAGCGCATCTAAAGAAATTAATCTTCCGTTCTTAGGGTTATTCATTTTTATAGTGTTCATTTTCAGTTAGTTTTCAGCCGTAGTCACAGTATTCAGTGCTATCTGTGACTGAAAACTGTGACTGTGACTAAACTAAGCAACAGGTTATTTTAATTAAAGTGGCTTAATGATAAATCCGTAGCTGTATTCGCTTTGGGTCAATTGATATTGTTCGTGCGGCGGTAATCCCCAGCTGTTGTCGCCTCCTAAGCCTCGCTGCGTTAAGTCTACACAAACCACTACTTCTTCTCTTGGAGTGATGTCGCTGGAATGAAGATTCTTTTTAGAAATTCCACCATCAAAATCACTCGGATAATTATTCAAAGTACTCATACATAAAGGCTGCAGACCTTTTACTTCCAAGCCATTTCCTTTATTGCTTGACAATTTAAACCAGCGTATATCAGTCTTATATCCATTTTCCTGGGGGCGTGTATAAGGCACATATTGGTCTGCAACTTTGCTGTTATAAATTCCTTTGAAAGATGAAGTTTTCCTGTCGGGATAATTTTCTAAAGGCCCTCTTCCGTAATAATCTAAATTCTCTAATGTATTTTTTAAAGTGAAAATCATTCCGAAGCGTGGCAGTTCTGGCACTGGATTATTTCCTTTTTTATAAAAAGCCTGAATCTCTAAAGCTCCATCATTTGCTAATGCATATTTGATCGTATAGTCTGAGGCAACATCGTTCAGTTTTAATTTCGCCACAATATATTGCTGTCCGTTTTCTTCTGTCTGCTCGATACTTACTAATGATGTATTTTTTCCAGCCGTTCTCCAGACATTTGTTCTAATCTGCATTTTGTTTCCAATATCATTATCGGTTGGCGCTCTCCAGAAATTAGGTTCAGGATATTCTGTAAAGTATTGCTCGCCTTTTAAACTGTAATACGAAATCAGTCCCGTTTTCTTACTGATGTTAACCGTAACATTCTCTGAAGTCAAAACAAATTGGTCTTTTTCATCTTGAACTTTTGCCGAATTTCTTTTTTCAGATTTGGCAAAATACTTTCCGTCTTCAATCACAAATTGCTCTTTTGCAATTTCGAAGTTCTGAGTCAATAATTCTGAACCTGTTTTGGTATTAGCAAAAACATTCAGCAAATATTCTGTTCCTTCTTTTGATTCTAATTTTGGCAAATCAATTTTAAACTGTTTTTTAGATTTCGGATCTAAAGTGACATTCAAAGTCCCTTCCTTAATTACTTTTCCGTTTTCTAAAACTTCATACCTAAAACTGTACTTATTCAGATTTGTAAAACCAAAATCGTTATTAATTTCAATTACACCATTTTTAATATCAACTGCTTTGAACAAAATATTCTGATAGACTTTTTTCACTTCAAAAGCTCCTTGGTGCGGAGTTCTATCTGGATAAACCAATCCGTTATGGCAGAAATTTTCATCGTTTAGATAATTCTGGCTTCCCATATCGCCGCCATAAGACCAATATTTTCTGCCTGCTTCATCTGTTCTTTCAAATCCTTGGTCTACCCAATCCCAGATAAATCCGCCTTGCATATTTTTGCTTCCGCGAATGATGTCCCAATATTCCTGAAAGTTTCCACTGCTGTTTCCCATCGCATGCGAATACTCACACATAATGAACGGACGGGTTACTTCTTTTCTTGCCGCATACTCTTTCATGTATTCAATTGTTGGATACATCGGACATACAATATCTGTATTTTCATTTTCTTTTGCCTGCTCAAACTGAACAAGTCTACTAACATCTCTTTTTTTGATCCATTTGTAAGCGTCATGAAAAACAGGTCCGTTTGCACTTTCATTGCCTAAAGACCAAATAATTACCGATGGCATATTTTTATCTCTTTCAACAAGACTGTAAATTCTGTCTAGATGTGCTTCTCTCCATTCTGGAAGATAACCAGGATTTGTTTTTGGATTCATCCATTTTAGAGGCTGTCCTTCCACTCCCATTCCATGGCTTTCGATATTGGCTTCATCTACCAAAAACAAACCGTATTTATTACAAAGTTTCACCCATAAAATATTGTTCGGATAATGACTGCAGCGAACAGAATTAATATTAAGCTGTTTCATCATTTTGATGTCTTTCAGCATCGTAGCTTCATCCTGATAATGTCCTGTTACCGGATTATGTTCGTGAATATTAACTCCATGAACCATTAATCGAACACCATTTACCAATAACTGCCCACCTTTTAATTCGACTTTTCTGAATCCGATTTGTGTGCCAACGGTTTCTATACTATCTCCTTTTGCATTTTTTAAAGTCAGAACCAAGGTGTATAAATTAGGCGCCTCACTGCTCCATAATTTTGGGTTTGATATATTTTGAGAGAAATTTAAAGTCTGAATTTTCGAAGCTTCTAAATTGACATTTAGCTCTTTCACGAATACATTTTTTCCAGAAGCATCAACTAATTTGGCAACCAATTTTTGATTGTTAACCGAAGTTGAAGTCAGGTTTTTTAAACTTACCTCTACATTCAGGCTTCCGTTTTTGTATTTCGCATCTAAATCGGGTCTTGCAAAAAAGTCTGAGATTCTAACCTTATCTGTACTGTATAAATACACATTTCTGTCAATTCCAGAAAGCCTCCACATGTCCTGATCTTCTAAGTAAGAACCATCGCTCCATCGATACACTTCTACGGCCAAATCATTTTTTCCTGGTTTTAAATATTTCGAAATATCAAATTCCGCTGGACTTTTAGTATTTTCAGTATAACCGACTTTTTCCCCATTCACCCAAATGTACATGGCCGCTGTTCCCGCTTCAAAATGAAGAAAAACATGTCGGCCTTTCCAATTTTCAGGCAGTACAAAATCTTTTTTATAAGAACCAACAGGATTATCCCAATGATTGATAAAAGGTGGATTTTTTTCGAAAGGATAGGTAATGTTGGTGTAAATTGGCACACCATATCCGTTAAGTTCCCAATTAGAAGGTACCTGAAGTTCTTTCCAGTGCAAGGTGCTAAAATCTGTTTTATAAAAATCCTTTGGGCGCTCGTCTGGTGTTGGCGACCATGAAAATTTCCATTTGCCATTTAAAGAAAAATACCAAGGGGAGTTCTCATACTTATCGATGATTGCCGAAGTTTCGTCTGCATAAGGAAGAAAAGCTGCTCTTGCAGGTTCTCTATTTATTTGAAACACTTCGGGATTTTCCCAATCATTACGGTCTTTTTCCTGAGCTGAAATCCCTGCTGTGAAAAGCAGTAACAGACTTACAAAAAATATTTTGGTTTTGGTTTTCTGCATTATTTTGGTTTTAGATAGCTGGCAATATTTTTTTAACACATAGAAACATAGTTTTTCTTTGTATTAAAAGACATTTCATTTATTACAAAAAACATAGCTATGTGTGGGAAACTAGTTTCTCTCATGAAATTTTTTTATACTCAAAAGAAAATCTATGCTCCTATGTGTTTAAACAAACTTTTAAAACTTCAACTTTTCTGGCAAATATTTAGCAACTAATTCTTTGTAGTAAGGAAGCAATGCTTTTACATTTGGCTTAACGGGAGCTTTTGTGTACAAATCATACGGATTGAACTTTCTAACCCAATCAAACATTTCAATATCTTTTTCATTCATTAAATGTGCATACGCATTTTCTTTATGCTGCGAATAAAAAGAATGGTAACGAATCATGTATAAGGCTGGTTCTGGCAAGTAATCTTTCATAATCTGATAGAGATATTCATCGTGTCCCCAGCTCATTTTTACGTTATCCAATCCACAATTTTCGGTGTAGATTCCGAATTTGGTGTTGAATCTTGGATCTGTATAATCTGGGTTTTCCTTAAAAAATTCGGGGTACACAATTTTATCCGAATACGCGCATCCAACTGGAAATGTATCTCCAACAACTGCCCATTGCGGTTCTCCAAAAAGGCATAAAACTTTACCTAAATCATGGATAAAACCTGTCAGAACAAACCAATCTGGATGGCCGTCTGCACGAATGGCTTCTGAAGTCTGCAAAAGATGCTGTGTCTGATCTAAGTCAATATCTGGATCGCTATCGTCTACAAGTGTGTTCAAAAAATCAACCGCTTCCCAAATTGACATTTCTTTTCTGTTGAACTGTAGAAATTCCTGTTCTTTACTGCATACAAAATCATAGGTCTGATACGTATGGTTTATTCTATAAAATTCCTTAACTGTTTCTACTCTTTCTGAATCGACATAATTCCTGAATTCTTCTTTCTGCTTTTCTTTTACATTTTCTTCAGAAGGATCAGGATATCGCATTAACAAATCATCTTCCCACTCATCTAAATTTTTCAACGGATTATCTGTGTCTATATGCTTTTTCATAATGGTAAATAGTTATAATGTTATAAGACAAAAATAGAATTACATACTCCGTTCAAAATGGATTAATACATCAAAAACATGGATAATTTCGGTTTTTATAGGGTTTCTGCCTTAAAAACATGTAAAAAGGCTTTGTTTTTTTTAGCCACGAATTCACGAATTTTTATTTACTCGTAGAGAATATTTACTTCAAATTACACCAATTTTTACAAACTATAAATTAATACGAATTCGTGCATTCGTGGCTAAAAAAATAATGAAAATACATTGTGTACCCAAGGTTGAAACCTTGGACTATGTTTTTAAATATTAGAATTAAAATTTTTGTGGAGTAACTTGCAGAGATTTACTTCGTGCTTTGATTCTCTTTCGCAGGAATGATAAAATAATCAAAACTAATTCATTTGTAGAAATTCGTGCAATTTAGGAGAAAAAGATCCAATCTAATGAGCAAAAAAAATTCGTGAATTCGTGGCTAAAAAATAATGGAAATACTTTGTGTACCCAAGGTTGAAACCTTGGGCTATGTTAAATATTAGAATTAAAATTTTTGTGGAGCAACTTGCAGAGATTTACTTCGTGCTTTGATTCTCTTTCGCAGGAATGATAAAATAATCAAAACTAATTCATTTGTAGAAATTCGTGCAATTTAGGAGAAAAAAATCGATCTAATGAGCAAAAAAAATTCGTGAATTCGTGGCTAAAAAATAATGGAAATACTTTGTGTACCCAAGGTTGAAACCTTGGGCTATGTTTTTCTCATCTTAGTCGAATCTTGCCAGTTCGCTGTCGCGAGTCGTGGCAGAAAAAAACTAATTATATCAGTTTACTCGGCGGGAAACCAAACTGTTTTTTAAAGCATCGGCTGAAATATAACGGATCATTAAATCCAACAAGATTGGTCACTTCAGAAACATTGTATTTTTTGGTTTTAAGCAATTCTGCAGATTTTTTCAAACGGATTGTTCTAATGAATTCATTTGGTGCCAAATCCGTAAGCTCTTTAATTTTTCGGTAGAGTTTTGAGGAACTTACTCCCAATTTATCGCATAAGAAATCGGTAGACAGATCAACTTCACTCAAATTATCATTGATTAGATTGGTCACTTTTTCCATAAATTCCTCATCAATTGGCGAGTGCGTCAGCATGCTTACTTTGCTTTCTACCTCTCCAGAGAATTTCTGTTTGAGCTCTAATCTCGATTTAATCATATTCTCAATAACGGTTTTGAGCAATAATGGTTCAAAAGGTTTCACCAGATAACCATCTGCCCCAGTATCGTAACCTTTCACTTTATCCATATTTTCAGAAAGAGCCGTCAGCATTATAACTGGAATATGGCTAATGAATTCATCATTTTTAAGTTCACGGCAGAATTCCAATCCGTCCATAACAGGCATCATCACGTCTGTCACACATAAGATTGGCTTAATCTGACGGCAGATTTTCAAACCTTCCTGTCCGTTTTCTGCTTCGTACACTTTGTAATAATCCGACAAATAGTCCACAAGATATTTTCTGAGTTCGCTATTGTCTTCAATCACTAAGATTTTCTCTTTTAAATCTGTATTTTGAATGATTTTCTTAGCTGCTTTTTCCGGAATAAGCATGCTTAAATTGTCATTTTTAATGGCATATTCAAACACTTCTTTACTTTCATACGAATCGCGGTCTATCGGAATTTCAACTCTAAAAGTGCTTCCTTTTCCTGGCGTACTTTCGACAGAAATGACTCCTTTGTGAATTGATACCAGAGATTTTACGAGTGACAATCCAATTCCCGATCCTGTATTGTTTGCTTTACTGTTCGAAGCCTGATAGAAACGTTTAAAAATCTTCTCCTGACTTTTTAACGGAATACCAATTCCATTATCGGTTACTTCTATCACCAAAATATCAGCAGCAGTTTCTTTAAGTCTCACAGACATATCTACGTTTCCGTTTTTGTTAGTGAATTTTAAAGCATTTGATAAAAGATTATAGAGAATTTTATCATACTTATCATTGTCCAGCCATCCGTTGATTTCTTGATCTTCGGTGATGAAATTGAGCTTAATTTTTTTATTAAAAGCCATTTCCTTAAAAGAATCGAAAATATTTCGAGAATAAGAAAGGATATCAGTCTGTGTTACTTTAAGCTTTAATTCGCCCGATTGCGCTTTTCTAAAATCTAAAACCTGATTTACGAGATTCAATAGTCGGCTCGCATTCTGATAAATGAGATTGTATCGGCTTTTCTCATAATCGGTTGCGTTGCTATTTTCCTCCAAAAGCTGTTTTGCAGGTCCTAAAATTAAAGTCAAAGGCGTTCTTAATTCATGCGAAATATTGGTAAAGAAACGCAGCTTTTCGTTGTTGAGTTTGATGTCGTGTTCTCTGTTTACTTTTTCGGTAAGCAGTTCTTGTTTCAAGCGGATTCGGTTTTTAATTTCTCTTCTGATAAAATAGAAAACCCCAAATAGAATCGCGAAAAACATCAAAAATGAAGTCGGCGTAAGCCAAAATGGAGGCAGGATTTTTATTTTATAAGAAACGGTTTTACTCCAATATCCGTCACTGTTGCTTGATCGTATTTTAAAAGTATAATTTCCTGGATACAAGTTCGTGTACTGCACAATTCTCGAAGTGCTGTTGGCTGTAATCCAATGTTTATCAAAACCTTCTAGCATATATTGAAATCTGTTCAATTTTTCATTTGCGAATGAAGGAGTCGAAAACTGAATCGAAAAATTACGGTTTTTATGCGTAAGCTCTATTTCTTTGCCATAATTCAGGTCTTTTGAAAGCGGAATTTCACCATTAATTTCCATTTCTGGAAAGACTTCTTCATTCTGAATCTTAAATTCAGAAATTACAGGCGTTGGCGACCATTTGTTTCGTTTCATTACCGGTGGCGAAAAAGAAATAACTCCGTTTTTGCCTCCCAGAAAAATATTCGAATTATTAAAATAAAAGAAACCGCTTGAGCTAAAAACATCCAATCTGTTACCGCTGTTTACGTGATAAATGCTGACATCATTTAAATCGGCTTTAACAAAAGCAATGTTGTTGTTATTGATATTGAGCCACAGATTTGCTTTTGCATCCGAAAGAATATCGGTAATCCATTTTCCTGAAAGTTCTTTCAGTTTTTTTACAGGTTCAAATTCATTTTTTTTCGGATTGTATAAGCAAAGTCCCGAGCGTGTTGAAGCCCAAATTTTACCTTTTACATCTACTAAAACATCACTCACATTTTCATCATGAGGAACGCCTTTTTCTTTGATAAAAAGAGAAGAATAGGTTTCTATCTTGCCAGAATTGATGTTGTATTTTACGACTCCGGTTTCTGTTGCAAACCAGATATTATTTTTGGCATCCCTGTCAATTGCATTGATCTGAAAGTCTGGCAAAAGCTTGCTTGAAGTCTGAAATTGCAGTGTTTTAGTATTCAAAATTACAGCTCCTTCTCCAAACGAACCTACAATCATGGACTCATTATCAATTTTGGAAAAAGCAAAAACAGGCGATTTTTCAAAACCTGTCTCTATTTCTCGAGAAGAATTTGAGAGATAATTGTAGACCAAAATATTTCCATCCCAAAGACCGCAGTAAAAAATCTTTCCGTCATCCGAATAAATGCTGGCAATATCTTTTCCTGTATTGTGCAAAGGAACTGAACCTTTTGTATTCGAAATAAAAAGTCCGTTATGGTAAGTCGCTACAATTACTTTTTCATCGTATGTTTTAGCAAAACCTCTAATTCTAGGCGCTTGATTGCCAATAGAACGCGAAATGTCTTTGTTTAAAGTAAACTGGTTTTCATAAGGATCGTACTTGTCTAAACCGTCTTCGGTTCCAATCCATAAGACGCCAGATTTATCAAAATAAAGTGAGGCTATTAAATTATCAACCAGCGAACTATCATCAGACAAAATGGAATAATACCATTTGTAATTTCCTTTCTGAATATCTTCCAACTCATTGCAAACCAATAATCCGCCCAAAGTTCCTACCCAATATTTACCGTCAGGAGCTCTTGCAACAGATAAAAAATAAGGCCCTAAAGCACCTCTCACCTGCTTGTTATCAATGTACAGATTAACAAACTGATTTTTGACTTGATCCAATTTATACAATCCTTCCCTAGTTCCGATGAAAATATCCGATTTGGCATCTTCATAAATAAAATTAAGATACGGGTTTTTGATATTTGAATTGGGTACCGAAAGCGTATACGTGTTAATTCTAACTATCGCTCCTTTTGCATCCATTGTAATTTTGGCAACGCCCGATTTTTCATAACTTCCAATCCAAACATTGCCTTTTTTGTCTTCAAAAATATCTTTAACGTAATCGAAACCTTTAAGCTGGATTTTTTCAAATCGCTTTTCTTGCAAAGAAAACAGATAGACTCCTTTGTTCTTGGTACCAACCCAAACTCGATTGAATTTATCTGCATAAACCGATCTCACTTCGTCATCAGGAAGGCTGTTTGGATCGTTCTTTTTATGAAAAAAAGTGGTAAACACATGAGTATCCATTTTAAAGAGTGTCAACCCTTTTCTCGTGCCTATCCATAAATTATTGGAAGCTTCATCGAGTTCTAAAGCGGTAATATCATCATTGTACAATTTATTTTTTCCAGCAGCAGAACTCATGTAGTTTTTAAACTGATAACCGTCAAATCGGTTTAGTCCAGAGAAGGTTCCAAACCACATAAAACCTTTTTTATCCTGTACAATATGACGCACCGAATTATGCGACAGCCCATTATTGTCGTTATAATGCGCAAATTTTATATTCTGTGAATAAGAATGATAAAAGGTAACAGAAAACAAGAATAATATTAGGAATTTGAGTCTCATGAAAATAAATTATAAATGCAATTTAGTCTTTTTTGATCTAATAAATATCAAAATTATTTAACAGATAAATTATCAATTCTGTTATTTTTTAAATCAATTTTAAAATGATTGGAAGGCTCGCCATTCATGGTTTTATAGAATATCTCTGACCATAAAACGAGTTTTGGATTATCTGATTTTTTTAATTCTTTGCAGATCAGCTCATATTGCTTTAATCTCTTGGTTCCAATCTCTGGAATAGCCAGTTCTCCAGCATTTTTAAGACGATAAAAATCGAAAATCATGTCGAATCCGTTCCATGATTCAAAATCAGAACGAGTTAATGAATTTTCTTTCAGCTCTTTATCGAGGTCAAAGCTGTTTTTATTCTTTTCTAACAAATCTCTTCCCGAAAGATTTACAATTGACTTTAAAAATTCAACTGGAAAATCTTCTGGCAGAAAACGTAATCTTACCAATTCTTTCAAATGCCAAGTGGTAAAATCTTTATAATCATTTGCCTTTAAAATTTCCTTGTTCCAAATTGCATTGCTATTAATTTCTTTTAAATGAGCATATTCTTCTTCATAAAAAGGAAACAAACTATTGTATTTATTGACTTTCCCTACCACAACGGTTTCCACTTCCAGTTCTGAAGCAGAATGAATCGTCAATATTTTATAAGCAGGCATATAAGCGGCAAGCGATGGAGTTTGAATATTGAAAAGCGTATTTCCTTTTTCCGTTGTTCGAACGCCAGTATTGTTGATGTGCATGTGTCCGCCAAAATGAACCTGAATCCCGGCATCTGCAAACTGTTGCGCCACTTCTTCATCTGGAACGCGCTGCAATTGCATTTTATCGGCACCAAAAAGCTGCTTTAATTCGGGAGAAGCATTATCGTTAAATTCTACCATTGGGTAATGGCTGAAAGCGATTAGTATTTTTCCTTTGGCTTTGGCTTCTGCAGCAACTTTTTTTACCCAGTTTAACAAATGGCTTTTATAAATCAGAACGTTATTGTAGCCTGTATTGGCTCCCGAAAAATCATGCGGATCATCTGTTTTTCCTGATAATTTCTCATTTGGAACATAGGCATTGGCATCGATTGCTAAAAGCCAGATTCCTTTCACTGGTTCAACCAAATAACTGGCATCGGGCAGAAACAAATTAGTGTTTTTAACTGCATAAGTTCTATTTTCTAAAGGAGATTCTTTTTGAGCTTCTTCAAAATTATATTGTGAGTAAGTGTATTTTGAAAATGGCGTTTCCCAGTACAAATCGGTCTTTTTTGGAAAAAAACCAAAATCTCGCATTTCATGAATCGTTTCTTTGTAACCCCAATTTTTAATATCGGCAGTTATGATGGGAACGAGTTCGCTTTTACTTTTATTGAAAATATTTTCAGAACTGCTGATAATCTGTTCTTTTCCGTCTTTTCCTAAAAAATCAGTCTTAACAGCATCTTGTGCAAAAGGCCGCACAACATCATGATTTCCTGTGGTTACATAGAATGAAATACCATATTTCTGGGAATATTGATCGAGAATTTTTCGCAATCCGCGAACATGTACAGGTTGTCCGTCATCACTAAAATCACCAGGAAGCACCACCTGTTTTATGCCTCTTTTTGCAATATCATTTAAAGCTTCTAAAAAAGCGAAGTAATTTTCATTAAAAATTCGGGTAGAATGCAGCTGGGCATTCATGGTTCTGATATTGCCATATTCGCCCGTTTCAGGGTTTTGAATGCCTTGATAACTGTTATCATCAAATTTAGCAAAAATATCCTGCAAATGCGCATCGGCTATAAAAGCAATTTTTATTTTTTGGTCATGCGAATGCTGTTCTGTTTTACAGGAAATAAGAACTGCAAAAATCAATACCCAAAAGAAATTTTTATATGCCATGTTTATTATTATAACTCAGAAACTTTAACCCTTTCGGTGAAATTAATTTTAACACATAGAAACATAGTTTTTGTAAACTTTAAAAAGGCGTTTCACTTATTTGAAAACACATAGCTATGTGTTAAGCTAGCTTTTTTTGGTATTCTTAAACAAAAGCAATAAAAGAATCTATGTTTCTATGTGTTAAAATTAAACTTTGTTCTATTTCATCTTTATTAATCCACCACCTTTACCAACGTTGGGTTGATTCCTAACGGATTATTGGTGATTTTACAGATTAGCGGAAAATCTGGATTTTTTACAATCCACATTTCGGTTTCGTCGATCTGCGCTTTTACATGCAGAGCGTCTGTTGTTTTTCCGTCAATTTGAACACTTTCTGCATTTTTTTCATCCAAAGCATACGTCGTATTATTATAAACAAAAGAACTGTTTTTTATCAAGTTCTGATAAGCTGATCTTGAAATCATAAAAAAAGTTTCTGTAGGTTTTAAGTTTAAAACAGGCGCATATTCTCCTTGATTAAAACTTAATTCGGTTCCATTCTGTACGGCTTCTGGAAGCATCACGATTTTACTTTTCACACCTCTGGTTTCCAATTTAAAAGCCAGTTTATCAGCCGCTGTTTCGGCAGTGAGCTGAAGACTTCTGGTTTGTCCGTGAAGCTTACAGACATAATGCAATTGGCTGTTATTTTTTATTGTCGGAATGTACTGCTGTGCAATTCCTTTCTGATAAACGATGCAGAAAAGAAGCATTAAAAATATATTTTTCATCCTGTTTATCCTTTTTTATTTCGTTGGAGGTAAAATTGTCGTTCCCCAAGCTGAAGGTTTTGAATCCATTTCTAATACCAATTCGCCACCGTTATTAATATCATCATGCGTAATCCAAGCTTTGCTGTATGGTTTTCCATTTAACAATGCGCTTTTTATATATCTGTTTTTATCCGTCATTTTTTTAGCAGAAATGGTAAACTTTTTTCCATTTTCCAGCTGGATGACTGTTTCTTTAATCAAAGGCGTATTGATCAAGTAATACGGTTGTCCTGCATTTGGATACAATCCCATCATATGAAAAGCCAACCATGAAGACATCGCGCCAGAATCGTCATTTCCAGGCAAACCTTCTCTCGAAGTATTAAAATTACTCTTTATAATGGTTCTAATCCTATCGCTGCTCAAATAAGGTTTCCCGATCCAGTGGTACAGGCAAGGCGTTAAAAATGAAGGTTCATTGGCCACATTATACAAATTCTGATCGAAGAAAATATCCAAACGGCTTTCAAATGCTTTTTCTCCTCCTGATTTCTTGATCAATTCAGGAACGTCATGTGGAATGCTGAATGAATATTCCCAAGAAGTTCCTTCGTAGAAAAACACGCACCAGTGGCAAACATACCAAGGCGATTCGATAATAACAGGCGTATATTTAAAAGTCGGTTTCTGGATTTTAGATTCTCCAAAAACTACATCATCCAGCCAGTTTCCGTCTTTGTCTTTTGGCATGATAAATCCTTTAGCACCATTATTTTCATAATCAGGACGCCATAAATTCTGCCAGCTTTCTGCCTGTTTCATGTATTGATTATAGAGTTCGGTTTTACCTAAACCTTTGGCTACTGTGGCAATATTATAATCGTTGTACGAATAGTCAATCGTTCGGTTTCCTGCACGGTCTGTGCCATAAGGAACATATCCTAATTTTAGGTAATCGATAAGTCCGCCTCTTCCTTCTTTTTCTTCATTTCCTCCAGGCGGAACTGTGGCGTCTTTAAGCATTGCCTGCAGCGCGAGCTCGTAATTAATTCCTTTTAAATTCTTTACAAAAGCATCGGCAATAACCACCTCAGCATTTGATCCTCCTTGAGTTCTTCCGTTATCGTTTCCGCTTCTGCCTTCGGGCAAATACCCTTCGCGTTTATAAATATTCAGCATGGCATTTATGATATCCACTTTTCGTTTACTGTCAATTAAAGTGATTAGCGGACTTGATGTTCTAAAGGTATCCCAAATGGTATAAAAATCATCATAATACGGTTCGCTATTGGTCCATAATGGATTCTCTCCCGTTCTGTCTACAGGCATAATCATGGTGTGATACAAACCAGTGTAAAACATTTTTTTATATTCGTCTGAAGTGTCTTTTGAAAGCTGGATGCGGCTTAATAAATTCTCCCATTTATTTTCTAAAGTCTTTAAAACCTCATTAAAATTCCAATGTGGGATTTCAGCTTCTATATTGTTTTTGGCTTTTAATTCGCTCAAAAAAGAAATTCCGATTTTTACATTCAGTTCTTCTTTTCCTTCATTTCCAAAAGAAAGAAGCGCTGCTGTTTTCTTTCCTGAATCAAACTGAGCTTTCTGGTTATTGTAAAATTTTCCGTCTTTGAAAGTTACATATTTTGATATCGGATGATCGAAAACGGCACAGAAATAAACCGTATACGCTCTTCCGTTGTTCCATCCGCCTCTAATTCTGCTATAACCTCTGATTTCTGTGTCTGAAACGATCTCAATCTGAGAACCTACAAACTGCTGCGCTTCTCTAGCATCTGGAATTTTTTCTTCTCCCAGAAAAAATCCTGGGTCTATTTTTAATTCTTTAGAACTATTTTTCGGATAGGTAATTCTATAAAATGAAACTTTCTCTCCAGTTGTAATTTCAGTTTTAATGTTATTTTCTTTGAAAACAGTTTCGTAATACCCCAGTTTTACATTTTCTTCAGCTCTAAAAAAAATCTGATCCATTTTATCTAAAGTACCCGAAAAAGGCATAATCAAGATGTTTCCGTATTTTGGTCCGCCGCCTGTTCCGCTCACATGCACCTGACTGAATCCGGTTACTTCTTTAGGCATTGGAAGCCAACCGCTGTTTGGACTCGAAGTGCAGTCGGGACTTGGTTTTACCATTCCGTACGGACAAGATGGCCCAATAAAAACCCTGCCCACGCCTTCTGACCCAATCATTGGATCTACATATTGGTGTACACTCTGCTGTGCATTGCAATTGAAGGCAAGAAAAAAACTTGCCGCGAAAAAAAAGAGAAACTTTGTATTTTTCATTCTTTGTTATTTCTTTATTAAGACTTTGGCTGATCTGACATTCCTAAGATTAGCTCGCCGCCCTTTGTAATTTCTTCATGCGTAAGCGTAAAATCTTTTACAGCTTTGTTATTGTATTTGATGTCTTTTATATATACTTTTTCTGTGCTGTTATTTTCAGCTTTAATCACAAAGGTTTTTCCTGAATAATATCTCGGATTTAAATCTATTGTAACTTTATTGAAAATTGGACTTCCTATTTGGTAAACCGCTTCTTTATCAGTTCCTCCATTCATTTGAAATAAACCTAATTTAAGCAAAACATTCAGGCTTCCCATCAACCCCTGATCTTCGTCGCCGTTATAACCAGTTGCGGGAGATAATCCGCTGAAAGTGGTTTTGACTACATTTCTGGTCCAAAACTGCGTTAAATCGGGTCTTCCTAAAAGGGTAAAAATATTTGAAGTCTGCATAGAAGGCTGATTTCCAAAATTTACAGGTATCCTGCTGAATTCTGGATGCAATTCTGCATCATGCGAGGTGCCTGAGGTATACTTTAGCTTTTGAGCGGTTTCAAACTGGAGATTCAATTTTTCTGCTGCTTTTGCTTTTCCTCCCATTAAATTGGCTAAACCTTCTATATCATGCGGAACAAACCAAGTTGACTGTGCTCCATTGGATTCAATAAATCCATTTTCATACTGATACGGATCGTAATTTTCGCGCCATTTCCCTTCTGCATTTTTAGGGCGCATCCAGCCAATAGCTGAATCAAATAGATTCTGATAGTTCTGAGACCTTTTCATGAAATATTGATAATCGTCTTCATGGTTCAGTTTTTTAGCCAACTGCGCCAAAGTCCAATCTTGATAGGCATATTCTAAAGTCTGGCTTGCTCCGTCTTCATGGCTTCCAAAGTTGCCATCGGGAAGCGGGTACGGCACATATCCATTCTGTAAATAATATTTTAGTCCGCCTCCAATGTTGGTTTTGTGTTCATATCCCGCTTTTTCCATAATACCTTCTGGCATATGATTTTTTTTAAGCGCTGTGTAAATCTCTTCCAGGTTTTCTTTTATAATTCCTTTTTGAATGGCACTGACAATAAACGGAGTTGTCGAAGCTCCTGTCATTACATACGTATCGTTTCCGCCAGCAGGACCACGCGGAATGATACCGCCATCTTTGTAATACTGCATTAGCGAATACACGAATTCTTCCATAATTTCAGGATAAACCAATCCCCAAAGCGTGTTGATTGTCCATTGTGCTCCCCAAAAGGCATCAGAATTGTAATGGTTGAATTTGGGTTTTCCACCAGCATTTAAAGGCAAATACCCCACTCTGAATTGGTTTCCTGTATTATCGGGATAGGCTCCATTTGCGTCGCTGATCATTTTTCTTCCTTGAAGTGCATGCCATAGATCAGTGTAAAATCTTCTCTGATCGGTTTCTGTGCCTCCTTCTATTTTTATTCTTCCTAATAAAGCGCTCCATTCTTTTCTAGAATCGCTAACTGTTTGGCTAAAATTCCAATGAGGCAATTCTGTTTCGATATTAATCGCGGCGTTTTCTATTGAGGTATAAGAAATACCGACTTTCATCAGTATTTGTTCTTTCGCTCCGCTAAAACGGATTAAATAATTCCCCGTTGCAGAATCTCTCTCAACAGAAGCAATTGGCTGATTTGTTTTAGCTTTAAAAAATACGGTTAAAGGTTTTGGACGTCTGAAATTAGTGCTCAAAACTAATGAACCGGAAAGTTCGTAATCATTATTTTTTTCTAATGTTCCATTGGTATTTTCGCAAGGGCCTAAAATGGTATTGAGATTAAAAAGAATGGCTTTTTGTGCATTTTTAGGAAAAGTATATTGATGAAATCCAACTCTTGGTGTGCTGGTCAATTCTGCTGTGATCTGATATCTATCTAATTTTAAAGAATGATAACCCGGCGTTATAATTTCGGTCTTATGGCTGAATTTGGAATAAAAATCTTTAAAAACGGAGGATTTATTCGTGTCAGAAATTGTAACAGGCATTACCGATACTCCAGACAGCTGCCATTCGTGAACGTGGCTGAAACCTTTAACGGTATCTGTAGTATATTTATATCCGCCTCCCCAATCGCCTTTTATTTCTGTATCGGGACTTAAATTAACCATACCAAACGGACGGCTTGCTGATGAAAAGTAAAACCATCTTGAATTTTCGGTGTCCAACAACGGATAAACCTTATCTGATACTTGTTTCTTTTGTAAAGAAATGGTTTTCTGAGCGTTGCATGACAATAAAAAAACTAGGGTCAAACTTATGGCAATATATCCTATTTTATAGATTTTATTTAGTTCCATTATGCTGTTGATATTGATGGGACAAAATTGGGCTGATACTGATTTTTATAACGGTTAAATCGGAAACCTCAACATTCAATTGATACTGAACAACTTGAATATTAAAACTTAAAAAGAATGTTACAAAGCTTAATCTTTCCTTGAATCTCACAAATTGCATTCGATTAAGCTAAGTATACACTCAAAAATGAAAATGAAACTAAACTGGTTATCATGAGTAACCAAACACCAGTTTTCTTTTTAGTAAAAAAGGAGAAGATTTTTTACGCTCTTCTCCTTTCGAAATTAAATTGGGTTACAATGCGTACTTAACTAAATTCTTATTTTAATATCCGTCATTTTGAGTAAGAGCCGGATTTAAAACCATAGCGTTTGTTGGAATTGGGAATACACGACGGTAAAGATCTGTATTGGTTTTGTAGCCCCATGATCCTTCATATTTTCCAAAACGGATCATGTCGTTTCTATGCCACGCTTCCCATGCAAATTCTCGGCTTCTTTCTTTGTAAAGATCTTCCAATGTTACACCTGTTAAGGCTGCAGATGTGGTACGGTTAGAACGAACCATATTTACCAATGCGTCTGCACTTTGTCCTAAAGTTACTGTTCCGCCGCGAAGAATTGATTCTGCTTTCATTAAAAGTACATCTGAATAACGTAAGAAAGGAACATCATTCTTTTGGTTACGATTTGTTGAAGTGGCATCTGGATAAAATTTAATATTTCTATATCCCATATTCCAAGCGATTTCATCATTTCCAAGATCAAATAGAGCTTCACTTTGACGAGGTACAATATTTGGCGTTAGATTTACCTGATACGTATAGGATGCTCCTCCATCAGATCCTGTATAAAACTGGTCGTATCCTTTTTTAGTGGTTGTTACCATTACTGGTGTAACACCATCGTTTAGATACTGAAGTCCTGTAAGCCATTGTTTATTACGGATATCATTTGGATCATCGAAATTGGCATAAAATTCTGGCAGTGTACTTCTAGGTGCGCTTGGGGTAAAAGAAAGTCCAAACTTTGCTCTTTCAGAACGCGGCACATCATAACGTGCGTGGTACATTTGACCGTTATACCCCACAGTAACAGCTGCTGGATCGTAAGGAACTGCAAAAATGAATTCTTTCATTGCTGGTCCATTTGTTGGATAAAACATTTGAAGATAAGTGGCTCTCGGTTCTACTGCATACAAACCAGAATTAATGACTTCATCACAAGCAGCAATACAATCACTATAACGCTGTGTTCCTGTGTACACATTTGCATTCAAATACAGTTTTGCTAACATTGCATTAGCAGTTTGTTTATTTGGTCTTCCGTAAGTTGCCACCCCAGATGCAGGGTTTAAATTTGGAACTGCACTTTTTAATTCTTTTTCAATAAAGTTGAACACGTCTTTTCTAGGCGTTTTGGTGTGAGAGCTAAAATCTCCGTATAAAGTATCCAATGGTACATCTCCATAGCTGTCCATCAGCATAAAATAGGAAATAGCACGCATTGTTTTTAACTCCGAAATCAAAGTTTTTTTCTCTGCACCCTCAGGCATTGTTTGTCTTAAAATTGAGATTGCCTGATTACTTGTACCAATCACTTTAGATGACCAGTCCCAAAGGCTTCCTATGATACCGTTGTCTGCATTCCAGTCATGGTAATGCATGGCAATATAGTTTCTGTTGTCAAACCAGTTTCCTCCTCTTGCCGGAAGAATAGCTTCATCTGTTGTTAAAGACTGCGACCACCACCAAGCAAATGAAAATTCACCTCTGAAAGCTGCATAAACGGGTCCTGTAGTTTGAATATATTGTGTTGAATTCTGTGGAAATACTTCAGGAGTTAATTGTGTTGTAATAGGCACATCAAGATCATCACAAGACCATACTAAACCAGCCATCAATACTGGAAGACCTAAATATTTTAATATCTTTTTCATAATTTTTAGCATTTAATTTTTAGAAGATCACATTTAAACCAAACATATAAGTTCTGGTTTTTGGATAGAAGTTATTTGAATCTACACCTGGAGCTGTTCCTCCTTGTTCTACCTCTGGATCAATTCCTCTGTATTTCGTAATAACAAATACGTTATTAATGGTTTGATAGATACGCACGCTGCTGATGTATCTTCCCACTTTTCCAAAATTATATCCTAAGGTCATATTGTCTAGTCGTACGTAACTGCCGTCTTCTATAAAACGATCTGAATATTTGTATGCGTTTAGATCATTTGGCGACTCATTGCCTGCATCAACTAAAATATTATTGGTCATGGCAGTACTTGGTCTGAATAAATCGGCACGGGTGGCATTGAAAATTTTATTACCAAAAACTCCTCTGAAGAAAATACTTAAATCGAATTTTTTGTATTGAAAATTATTGGCCCATCCTACTAATAATTTTGGCTGTGCACTTCCTGCATAATGATAATCTACTCCAATTTGTGGTGTAGTGGTTAAATCACCATTTTTATCATAATATTGAGAAACGCCATTAGCATTTTTTCCTGCGTATTTTAGAGTAAAGAACTGCCCAAGAGGTTTTCCTTCTTTAAAAATCTGTAAGGTACTTCCTGTTTGTCCGCCTCCATCTGGCTGTACACGGCGGATAGAATCTCCTCCCACAAAAAACGGACTGGTTAATTTTACAATCTCATTTTTATTGTGTGCCAGATTTATGTTAGTCGTCCAGCTGAAATCTGCTGTTTTTACTGGAGTTGTGCTTAAGCTTACCTCAATACCTTTATTCGACATTGTTCCTCCGTTGGCTACAATTGTTCCTACTGGCACCAATACTGGATTAACATTGTAGTTGAAGATCATATCTGTTGTTTTCTTGTCGTAAACGTCAATAGAACCTGTTACTTTTCCTTTTAAGATTGAGAAGTCAAGACCAATATTGGCTGTAGCAGTTTTTTCCCATTTCAAATCAGGGTTTGCTGCCTGATTTGGTCCGTAAGCTCCAATCTGCTGTCCGTTGTAATAAAAAGTACCTAAACTTCCTGAAATAAATTGTGCAGTATAAGCATTAAATCCAGACGAGTTACCAGTTACACCCCAGCTTCCACGCAGTTTCAAATCACTGAAAAAGTTTTGGTCTTTCATGAAGTTTTCTTTATCCAATCTCCAAGCACCACCTACAGAAGGGAAATATCCCCAGCGGTTATTAGCTCCAAACATAGAACCACCGTCTCTTCTAAGTGATCCTTGTAAAAGGTATTTGTCTTTATAGTTGTAATTTAAACGTCCAAAGTAAGAAATCAAACGTGTCTGCTGGTATGCTTTACTATCACCAAAATTTACTACATAACCATTTACCGAAGTATAGTTACTTAAAGCTAAGTTATTATACCCAACATTGTCTACAGGAAAGTTTGTGGTTGTAGCCTGAAAACCATCTCCTAACGTATTTTCCTGCCATGAATACCCTAAAACGGCTTTTATTTTATGCTCGCCAAATGATTTATCCCAAGTAAAGAAGCTTTCAATAATATTGTTTCTAGTTTCGTAAGAGTTTCTTAATGCAGAACCATTTACACCAAAATTAACCAATGTTTTTGTCAAAGGCGGATCTGGATTGTTGTAAAAGTTGGCACTGTTGTATTGTGAATAATAACTGTCATAAAATTCACCATGAGATGCAGTTAATCGTTGGTGCGCCACATTCAAATTATACGTAATCCCAAACGGAAGTTTTACTTCTGCAGTAATGTTACCTACTAGGTTATCCGTTTTTGTTTCGTCTGTACCATGTGCAATTAAAGCTACTGGGTTGAAATATCCCGGACTTGTAAAATTTTCAAAAAAACTTCCATCAGCATTTCTTACCGGAGAAACAGGAAGATAACTTGAGGCTTGTAAAAGAACGGTATTACGCTGTGGCACGTTTTGATATTTGGTAGTAGAGTTAGTAACATTTAAACCAAATTTAACCTTGTCATCAAAAGCATATTGTTCAACAGATAAACGAGCAATAATACGAGAAAAATCACTTTTCTGCATTACTCCTTCTTTATTAAGAGAAGTAATACTGGCAGTATAATTTCCGTGATCGCCTCCACCGCTCATAGACAAGTTATGGCTGCTGGATGCCGCACGTCCTGGTCTTAAAATTTCTTTTTGCCAATTAGTTTTAGCACCTTTATCATTTTCCGGAGTAAAATTCAAATTGTTTTTAGTGGTAAAATCTCTAAGCTGATCTGCATTCATCATATCGAGATTATTGGAAACTTCTTCCCAGCCAACATATCCATTATACGCAATCTGGGTTCTGCCCTTGCTTCCTTTTTTAGTAGTTACCATGATCACTCCATTGGCAGCTCGGTTACCGTAAATTGCGGTTGCGGCAGCATCTTTTAAAACGTCGATCGTAGCAATGTCATCTGGAGAAATTACTGAGATATCCACTCCAGGAATACCATCAATTACATAAAAAGGTCCCTGAGAACTATTTAATGTCGATGCTCCACGCAAAACCACAGAAGCCGTTTTTGTAGGATCGCCGCTTGATGAAATATTCAAACCAGAAACTTTACCTTGTAAAAGCTGTCCAACATCACTGATGGCTCCTCGATTTAGATCTTCTGCTTTTACAGAAGTTACCGAAGTCGTTAAATTTTTACGAGATCCTTTTCCGTAACCTACTACGACTACCTGTTCTAAGCTGGTTGTAGTTGACTGCAATTTAATTGAATAATTTGTTTTGGTTCCGTCTAATTTAAGAGGCTGATCTTCAAATCCCATAAAGGAAAATATAAGTGTGGCATTTTTGTTTGATGCCAAAATTTTAAATTTTCCATCAAAATCTGTAGTTACTGTATTCGTTGTTCCTTTCTCCAGTACATTGGCGGCAGGCAGCGGAATACCTTTGTCATCTAAAACTACACCAGACACTTCTGTTTTTTGTGCCCATGTATTCATTGAGAAGCCAAAGCAAAAGGCTAATAATAAAAGTTTAAGTTTTTCCATTGTGATATTGGTTAATTAGTTAAAATAGTATGCCGAAATTAGTTCTAATGAAATGTTAACAAATGGACAAGTTATTCATAAACATGGATAATTTCTATAAGGCCAGTAAAATCAATACTTAGCGACGTTTTTTTTATACAATTATATAATGAAAAACTGACTAATAAATCGATTTCGTAATTTTTTCTTTCATTGAGATCGTGTGGTTTTTAGGTTATGTTATAAATATGAAGTTAAATTATGCGTATATACGTAGTAATTGCAATCTTAGAATCTATTTATTGCTTTCTGTCCAATTTATTTCCCAATTTTTAATTGATTCTCTTTCTCTATTTTCATCAAAAGAAGTATTATTAATAGATGCCTTTTTTAAAGCCTCTAAAAACATTTTCCATCTTGGCCAGTAAAATCCTTTATACATTCCTTTCCATGATCGTGAAGCATAATCATTTAAGTGTCCTTCTCCGCCCCAAAGTGTAATTAATGTTTTGGCGTTTTTAACATATAATGAAGAAACCTCTGGTGAACTTCCATAATCAGATGCAGATTTTACCCATTGGTCTAAACTATTTAAAGGTTGTCCAGACATGATGGCATCTATATGTAGAGCTTGCTTTTCTATCTTTTTAAATAATTCGTCACCTTTGGCAATATCTTTATGCTCATAGGCTTTTACACAGGCAATCAAATCTTCATCAATGGAAAGTGAATAATAATGTCTTGAAACATCTATTAGATCGTATTGAATAAGATTCTTTTTATTGTACTTCTTTGCTTCTTTAGTCAAAACAGCCAAAGCTTCTTTGAGTTTTTCTTTGTCGCCGGGATTACCTTTAAACTCTGTAATTTTAAGCGTTGGACGTTTGAAAAATAAATAGGCTCCAGCCCAATCATTCCACCAGCGCGTATCCCAATATTTAACGTTATAAACCGATTCCAGTAATAATTGCCAAGCTTGAAGAGCAGATTTTGAAGTCTGTCCGTATCTCGCATTTAAATAGGTAACCATCCAGTCATTTAGAGGCTGTTCCCCTTTTGTCCATGGAAGATCATATATGTATTCGTAAACGATAGAATTATTATTTAAACCTTCCGGCATTGCTCCATAACCTACTACGTTTCCTTTGTGCGGATTTTTAAGCAAACTGGTCAATTCGTCTTTATAAAATTTCAAATCTCCATACACAGGATTCGATCCTCCGTAATTATGTACATATCCATATGTCCACTGTTTGCCATAAAAAGCTTCCTGATTTTCCCATACTTTATATCTGTCATTGGCATAATCCTGAATCATGAGTCTGTCATTCGGAACTTTACTTAAAAAAGCGCTTGTTGCTTCTTTCGTCCAGAATTCCTTATTATCCCCAAAAAGCCATCCCTGCATAACCCATACTGCTCCGGGAGCTGCTTCATTTATGGTTTCATAAATGGCACTTCCGTAATTTGATAATTCTTCATATTTATTATGTTCAGAAACTGGAGGTTCGATCTCGTTAAAAGAATCGGCCAGATAGAAATTCGATTTCCCATACTTTTGAGTGTAAATTTCAATAAATCGCTTTCCAATTTTTTTAAACAAAGGATCTTTGGAATCTAACAAAAAAGTACTGGCAAAACCACCACCCGACCATGATTTTAATTCGGTAATTTTTGCTTCTGGATGTTTTTCTGCGAAAGCTTTTGGCACGTAACCGCTGAAAGCAGGCACAACAGGGTGCATATCCAATGCTTTCATTCTTTCTAAGATTTTCTTTTGAAGTTCTTCTTTTTTAATAAACCATTCCTGCGGAAGCGGTCCTTCAAGACTATTGATATTTCCCATACGCTGCCAAGGCAGATAAGCAGGTCCTGCAAAATGAGATTCTAATTCTACATTACTCAATCCATATTCTTTCCATAACGCCTGCCATACTGCTTCCTGACCTTCCATGGCTGTTGGCAGATTAATTCCGTGCAATGCCATCCAGTCGATTTCTTGTTCCCAGCGTTTCCAATCCCACCATGGAGTTGTGTAGCCAAAAGTACAAGCATTGAGATATTCTCTATACTCAAACGGTGTATTTGCTTTTTTAGAATATTTTGGCCAAGTTTTAGGGAGTTCTATTCGGTTTCCTTCCCAGCTTATTAATACCGCACCAATATCTTTAAGAAAAGTATAAGCCGCATAACAGAGTGCTGTATTGTTTGAGGCTTTTATTTTTACGTGATTGTTATCAGTCTCAACTTCAAACCAATCTGGCAGAATTTTGTCTTTTTTTTCTACAACACTTAATTGGAACTCAGCAGACCTATTGCCAATAAGTCTTTTCAGCAGAGCTTGCGGAGCGTCTAAGTCTCCTGCACTTTGTGGATAGAGAATAGAAGTGACGCATAAGAACAGAAAGGAAAGATAAATTTTTATTTGCAAAGAATTTCTAGTTTTCGAAAAGGTGTATTTCATATTCAGTATATTAATTATAATTGCCATTTATAAATCCTCCGAAAATGAATTCTTTGCTTCTTTACAAATCAAAGCGGTATAACAGTTACATCGATGATATAATAGTGTTATAGGTTTTAGAATAAAAGGATTTGATTTGGATAAAATTAGAAAGTAAGAAACCTTGGTCAATGGACATATCAATCAAAACTATAGACAATTTTTTCAATCACTCTTTAGAGTAATTATAAAAAGTCTTTTAATTAATAATACGATATATTGACGGATATAGATTGTAGAATATTCTACACAGTGTTTGGAATTGAGCGGGTCAAGAAAAATAGTAAGTCCATTTAGAAACTCGTAAATTGTTTTTAGCAGAAGAACTAAGACAGCTTAAAACCATTTATATTTCATGGTACAAATGCAGAGATGCAGTTTTTCTTTTTTGATGCTGATCTAAATGAAATTTAAACTGCTCCTTGATCTCTCTTTTTGTACTATTAATATTTATGAATTTGATATCAAACCAACTTTTAAAATCCATAATTTCTTCTGGATTTACGGTAAGCGATGACATAAATACTATTTTTATTTTAGAGTTTAAAAGTTTGAAAAACTCATTAATATGTATTTCTCCCTCTACAACATATACAATAAAATCAAATTGTTCGAGATCGATTTGATAATCCTCCTCGGCAGAAAAATTAATAAAACTGCAATTAGGAAACCATTTTCTTAAATATCTAAGTAAAACTTGGGCTGCATCGTAAATCAAAATTTCCGCTTCCGGCTGTGTTTCTCTCATCTCATATAAATATTATGTACGATCTGATGCTGTATTACAGTACAGATCTTTCTCCTTAAACATTAATTATATGAGCAATTTACGTACAAATATCTTTGTCCTTGCTTTCTAAAATTATAGAATATAACTTAAAGTTATAATTCATAAGCAATTATTAAGGCTTACTTCTTTTATAAAAAAAGATAAGAGAATTAAATTCAGCAGCCTGCCAGAAAGAAAAAAATAAAACTACTGAATGGAAATTGTGTCCGATAAATTTTCAGCATTGATAAAAGCCGCAATATACTGCTGCACTTCATTTCTATGTTCTGGAGCTGTTTCAAAAGTATTAATATGAAACTCCTCATCCTGATCTAGAATGTGAATAATTTCGGTATAGCCCTTTGAGATAAGACTGCCTTTCAGCTTGATTACCGTGAGCTGCTGGCGAGGGTTCAAATCTTTTCTCACTTTTAGTTGTATAGCTTTTTCCATTATAAAAGATTTGTGTTTGGATTTTTTAAGTAAATCAAATTTAAAAAATTATTAATTCCATTACCAGTGCATCTGTGTTAAAGTTTAGAATCTAAATTTATAATTAACACATTTCTTCAGCTATCAATGCAAAAATCCAGTCTATGCAACATTTCTGTTAGATAATGCATCAAATGTGCTATTGATATTGTGTGGGCACAACTACATTTACAAACCGTGAATACTTCTCAATTTTGCAAAAGCAAATCAAAATGAGGTGTTCAAAAACTATGTAACAAACCTCCAAAAACTTTACGCTGGAAACTATCAAAAATGAAAAAACAAATGAAAAACCACCACATCTTATTTATCCTGCTAATTTGCATAAACAGCTACGCACAATCTAAAAAATATAAGGATACGAGTAAATCAATTGAAGATCGAATTTCACTTTTAATGAAAGAAATGACATTAGAAGAAAAGGTAGGACAAATGAATCAATACAATGGTTCTTGGGATGTAACAGGACCAAAACCAGAATCTGGTTCGAATGAAGAAAAGTACAATAATATAAAAAAAGGATGGGTAGGTTCTATGCTTACAATCCGCGGTGTTAAGCAGGTCAGAGCTGCACAAAAAATTGCCGTTGAAGAAAGCCGTCTTGGGATTCCGCTTCTTTTTGGTTTTGATGTTATACACGGGTATAAAACCATAAGCCCTATTCCGTTGGCCGAAGCCGCCAGCTGGGATTTAGAAGCCATTAAAAATTCAGCACGTGTGGCTGCTCTTGAGGCATCTGCTTCTGGACTTAACTGGACGTTTGCGCCTAATGTTGATATATCAAATGATGCCCGATGGGGAAGAGTTATGGAAGGTGCCGGTGAAGATCCATATTTAGGAAGTAAAATTGCTGTGGCGCGAGTGAATGGTTTTCAAGGAAAAAATTTTGACAACACTTCAATTATTGCTTGTGCCAAACATTTTGCAGCCTATGGATTTGTAGAAGCAGGCCGCGAATACAACAGTGTAGACATGAGTACTTCTAAATTGTACAATACGGTTTTACCACCTTTTAAAGCAGTGTCTGACGCAGGTGTCCGCACTTTTATGAATTCATTTAATACCTTAAATGGTATTCCTGCTACAGGAAACAGTTTTTTACAAAGAGATATTTTAAAAGGCGCATGGGGATTTAAAGGATTCGTAGTTTCTGATTGGGCTTCCATAGGCGAAATGGTGACACACGGCTACGCTTCCGATAATGCCGATGCGGCTAAAAAAGCAGCAATTGCTGGTTCTGACATGGATATGGAATCGAATGTATATATCACCGAATTAGTTCAGCTGGTAAAAAAAGGACAGGTAAAAGAAAGTATAATTGATGATGCGGTACGCAGAATTCTTAGAGTTAAATTTGAACTAGGTTTATTTGAAAATCCTTATAAATACTGCGATGAAGCCCGTGAAAAAACAGATATAGGCAGCAAAGCCAATAATGACGATGTTTTAGACATGGCCAAAAAATCAATTGTTTTATTGAAAAATGATAAAAACATCCTGCCTTTAAAAAAATCAGGGGTTAAAATTGCTTTAATAGGTGCTTTGGCAAATGATAAAAACAGCCCGTTGGGAAGCTGGAGAATTGCTGCTGATGATAATACCGCAGTATCTGTTCTCGAAGGAATGCAGCAATACAAAGACAATTCATTGGTTTACGAAAAAGGAACTGACGTTGCTTTAAACAAACAGGCATTTGTAGATGAAGTAAAAATTAATACAACAGATTTTTCTGGATTTGAAGCGGCAAAGAAAGCGGCAAAAGAAGCTGAAGTAGTAATAATGGTTCTAGGTGAAATTGGATTTCAAAGTGGAGAAGCACGCAGCAGAACCCAATTGGATTTACCGGGCAATCAGCAGCAGTTATTAGAAGAAGTGTATAAAGTCAATCCGAATATTGTTTTGGTTTTAAACAACGGACGCCCGCTTGCGTTACCTTGGGCAGCAGAACACATTCCGGCCATTGTTGAGGCATGGCAATTAGGAACACAATCTGGAAATGCTGTAGCACAGGTTTTATATGGAGATTATAACCCAAGTGGAAAACTTCCAATGTCTTTTCCACGAAATGTAGGCCAATGCCCTATTTATTACAATTTATACAATACAGGAAGACCTACAGATAAAGATCAAAATGTGTTCTGGTCTCATTATTCTGATGTTGAGAAAACACCATTATACCCTTTTGGTTATGGATTAAGCTATACTTCTTTCGCTTATAAAAATTTAAAAATAGCAAAACCTTCGTTTCAAAAAGGAGAAAAAATTGAAGTTTCTGTTGATGTGACCAATACAGGAAATTTTGACGGGAAAGAGATTGTTCAGCTATACATAAATGATCCCGCTGCCAGTATTGCAAGACCTGTAAAAGAACTAAAAGGTTTTGAACTTATCGAATTAAAAAAGGGAGAAACCAAAACAGTGCAATTTATTTTAACTGATAACGAACTTGGGTTTTACGATAATAACGGTAAATTTTTAGTAGAACCGGGTGTATTTAATGTTATGGCAGGCTGGAATTCTAATGACGGACTAACAGGCAAATTTGAACTAAAATAAAACATTCCAAGAGAAAAAATTGAACACATAGAAACATAGGATTCTCAACCTAGCCTCTGTATTAAAAATAGGTAAAACATCTTCTTTTTAAGCATCAAAAGCTATATTTCTATGTGTTAAAAAAAAGCTATTCCAGCAAAATACTCTATGTTATCATCCTGAGTACGATAATTCCTTAAAAGGATATTAATCGGACTCAGGATTTTGGCAATATGTCAAATTTGAATAAAAAAAATTAAGTGTTCTATTTAGTTTTATTAATATTGTTTTACATAAGCCAAAAAAAGAAACTCTTCCTAAATTTTATTTTCAAAATAAACGGTTAAATAACACTGTTCCATCCAAATGAAAAATATCTACTCTATTTTTTTATGCCTCTTTAGCTTTACAAACTGTCTGTTTTCACAAGGCAAATTTGACAGCTATCAATTTAGAAGCATACAAGAAACAACTTCGAAAAGAGCTATTTCCACGATCATTCAGGATCATAAAGGCTTTATCTGGATAGGTACAAACGGTGCTGGTTTGTATCGTTATGATGGCGTAAATTATTTCGGATATAAATACGATAAAAAACCAGGATCAGTAAACAGTAATTTTATTTATACCACTTTTATCGATTCCAGAAACAATCTCTGGATTGGTACTGACGAGGGTTTGTGTTTGTACAATAGAGATTTGGATAATTTTACAAAAATAAATATTGAAGACGTCATTACAAAAGGATACAGCGAGCCAATTACGGTAAAAACAATTATCGAAGACCATAACGGCGATTTGTATTTAGGCGCTTATGGTTTCGGAATATTTAAATTGAATACCAAGACCTTAAAAGTTTCTTTGGTACAATCAAAAGTTCTTAACAAACCTAATTTTCTAATCAAATCTTCGGTAAAAAATAAACAGGGAATTATTTATTTAGGAACCAGTTATGGTCTTTTGGAAATTGATTTAAACGGAAAAGTCAAACAAGTTTATAAAGACAAATTTAAAAGAGAACCTCTGCTCGATGATATAGAAAATCTGGTGATCGATAAATTTGGATATATATGGCTTGGAACTACAGAAAACGGTCTGATAAAAATTAAACCTGAAACCGATAATTATCAGTTCGAAAGATATACCGTTACTAAAAATAAAATCTTATCTATACTGCAAAGCAGTCTTGGTTATATAGTGTGCGGTACTGAAAACGATGGATTACTGGTTGTAAATTACAAAGGACAGATTCTTAAAAAATACCTGCACAGCAAATACAATAGTTTCAGTTTAAAATCCAATTCTGTATGGTCGTTATATGAAGACAAAGAAAAACGGCTTTGGCTGGGATATTTCAATAAAGGTTTAGGTGTTTTTGATAAACCTAATAACAAATTCAATTCGCTCGAATCTCTTGTCAACAATGAAAACTCGCTGCAAACCAGCTACGTAACCTCAATTGTAAAAGATAAAAAAGGAAATTTATTAATCAGCAATGAAGGCGGCGGACTTGATATTTACAGCCTTGCCAATAAAAGCTACATCCATGTAAACAAAACAAATCAAAATTATTATTCTGGTTTGGATGCTGTTGATATTCAGACCATATTTATAGACAGCAAGCAAAATATTTGGATTGGAAGCTGGGACCGCGGCATTTACTTTTTGAAAAACGGAACTTCTCGATTCATCAATTACAATACAGCCAACACAACAGGTTTAAAATCAAACCGAATTTTCAGTTTCTCAGAAGATTCAAAAGGCCGAATCTGGATTGGAACTTTCATCAAGGGACTTCATTATTTTGACAATAAAACAGGCACATTTATTCATTGTGACACTAAACCATTTACAGATCATAATTTGAATAATTCTTTTATTCGCAAAGTTTTTGTAGACTCCGATAATGTATTATGGATGGGAACAATTTTAGGATTGTATCAGGTAAGTTTAAAAGAAGAAACGAGTTTTAAAGTTACAAAAATGCGCGATGCGATGTTCAGCAGCATTTCTAAGCACAATAGCATCCAGAGCATTTTATCTATTTACGAATCTAACGATAAAACTGTATGGATAGGAACTGACGGTCAGGGATTGTTTAGTTACAATAAAAAGAACCAGAAATTTTCTAATTATGACGATTTTCCAGGTTTTAAAGAAAAGTCGGTTCGCGCCATTATTTCAGACAATAGCGGTTCTTTATGGATCAGCGGCGGATTAGGTTTAACAAAACTAGATTTTAAAAGTAAAAAAAGCACCAATTTTAATAAAGATGACGGTCTTATTGATAATGATTTTAATAATAATGCGGTTTTTAAAGATGGAAATGGAGAACTTTATTTTGGCGGTTACGAAGGAGTAAATTATTTTAATCCCAGCGAGATCAAAAAAACAGAAAAAGCTCCTCGTTTGTATTTTAGTGACTTTAAATTATTCAATCGTTCTGTAAAACCAAATGAAGATGCTTCGCCTCTAACCAAAGTAATTTCGCAGACGAAAGAAATTACACTTAACTACACACAATCTGTTTTTACGATTGAATATGTGGGAATTAACTATAATTATTCCAAAAAAAATCAATACGCCTATTATCTCGAAGGTTTTGAAAAAGACTGGAACTATGCTGGCAATAATAGAACCGCAACCTACACCAATCTAGCGCCTGGTGATTATAGTTTCAAAGTAAAAGCAGCCAATGCAGATGGCACTTGGGGCAGCGAACAGTTAGAATTAAAAATAAAAATACTCCCTCCGTGGTGGAAAACCATTTGGGCTTATTTAATCTATTCTTCTATTTTAATTTTCTTGATTGTATACCTAAATAAAATCTATCAAAATCGTTTTAAAGCCAAACAGGCGGTGCTTTTCGAAAAAGAAAAAACAATCCAGCTTGAGAAATTAAACAATAAAAAACTACAGTTTTTCACCAACATCTCACATGAATTCAGAACACCTTTAACACTGATTATAAACCCTTTAGAAGATATTTTAAAAAGTAAAAAAATATCTCCTGAAATATACAACAAACTAAAAATTGTACACAAAAGCTCTGACAGACTTTCAAGACTTATCAATGAGCTTATGGATTTTAATAAATTAGAATTCAATAAAATTTCGCTTCAAGCCAAGAAAATTGAAGTCATTGCCTTTACAGAAGCCGTTATAGGTTATTTTTATGAAGAAGCGGCGGCCCGAAAAATTGCCGTAAACTTTGAGTCTTCATTAGAGTATCTAGAAGACTGGCTCGATCCTAAAATGCTCGAGAAAATACTTTTCAATATTATTTCAAATGCCTTCAAATTTACACCGGATAATGGCACGATAACTATCTCTATTGAAACCACAGACAGTGATCATGATCTGGTCATTTACGGAGAAAAAGTACCTTCATTTTCAATAACAATCGCAGATACCGGATCTGGAATCCGCAAAAAGGATCTCAATAAAATTTTTGACAGATTCTATCAGGTCAACAATGTAAATAAAGCCTATTACGGAAGCACGGGAATTGGTTTGGAAGTTGTAAAAGAATTTATTGAACTTCATAAAGGAAAAATTGAAGTGGAAAGTGAACTAGGAGAAGGCACAAAATTTAAAGTACTCTTTCCGTTAGGCAATTCCTTTTATAAGAAGAACGAAATTATTGATGAAGTCTTCAATATAGAAAAAAACAAAAATCAATTTTTATCTGACATTCCTGATAATCAAACTCAGGAAGAAGACTTTGCAGAAGAAACAACCGACAGCCCTGCAGAAGATACTGCAAAATCATACACCGTGCTGATTGTAGAGGACAATCCTGAATTAAGAAATTATTTAAAGCAGGAACTCAGCAAATCCTACAAAGTTATTACAGCCGAAAATGGTAAAAAGGGTTATGAGCTTGCAGTACAAAAACTACCCGATTTGATAATTACTGATGTTATTATGCCGGTTATGGATGGGCTGCAGATGTGCAAAAGCATAAAAGGAGATTTAAAAACAAGTCATATTCCGCTGTTAATGCTGTCTGCCAAAGCAATGGTAAAAGACCGCTTAGAAGGCATCGATTCTGGTGCAGATATGTATTTGAGTAAACCATTTGAATTGGATATTCTAAAATCAAGTCTTGCACAGCTTATTACAAGCAGACAGCTTATGTTTAAGAAATTCTACAGCGGTATTACCAAACAGGGTAAAGAAAAAACAACAACATTGGATAATGATTTTATTCAAAAAATTCTGCATTTCATTAATGAAAATATCAGCGAACCTGAACTGACTGTAGAACTCCTTTCTTCTAAAATCTATCTAAGCAGAAGCCAGCTGTATCGAAAAATAAAAACCCTGACCGGAGTTTCTGTTAACGAATTTATCAGAAATGTGCGATTGGAAAAAGCAAAACAACTTATTGAGCAAGGCAATAATAATATTAATGAAATCAGTTACAAAGTTGGTTTCACCTCTCCCTCCTATTTTGCCAAATGTTACAAAATTAAATACGGACATTTACCCACTCAAGAAAAAAGAACAAAAGAATAACGTCAGTATTACCTTCAAAATATTCATTAAAAAGAGCTTCAATTTAAATCGAAGCTCTTTTTTTTGTCAGTGATTTTTTTCAAAATGAAGGTTTTAATTTTTCCAATAAAAATATACATATAAAAAATTATAGTGTAATATTTTAAACAAACAATATTTTTTAAGCAAAAAAATTAGCAATACTTCAGCAGTACTTTTGATGCGTTAGGGGATTTATTTTACCATTTATAGGGGTTTGAGTGTTCTTTTTGCATCATCTGTTGCACAATATGCATCATTTGTTCTACAATACAACACCTCTACAACATACTTTCGTTAAGAAATATTTAAGAAAAAAGTACTGATGCAAAAACTCAAAATTAGCACCTCAAAAAACACTTCGATTTTTGAATATTTCTCTAAAACTTAACGATTAACTAATTATTTCAAGTAAACTAAACAACCAATTTTATGCAGAGAAGAACATTAAAAAAACTATTGTGTTTAATAGTATGTATGTGGGGAAATTTTTTCTACGCTCAAACTGTTAAAGGTAAAGTAACATCTGGAGGAAACAGTCTTCCCGGTGTTAGTGTAATAGTACAAGGAACAAAAAACGGAACCGTAACCGATTTTGACGGGAGTTTTGTATTAAACAATGTAGAACCAAAAGCGTTATTGCTTTTTAGTTATGTAGGATATAAAAATGTAACACTGCCGGCAGATACAAAATCAGTTATGCAGGTAAACTTAGTAAGCGATCTGGAAAAATTAAATGAAGTGGTAGTTATTGGGTACGGAACTTCAAAACGAAAAGACATCAACGGTGCCGTTTCGTCTATAAAAGCTTCTGAAATTCAGGACAAACCCTTTACTTCTATCGATCAGGCGCTTGTGGGTAAAGCTGCCGGTGTAAATGTCACTCAAAATTCAGGAACACCAGGAGGAGGAATTTCAGTGCAGATTAGAGGAATTACTTCTATAAACGGAAATGAACCTTTATATGTAATTGATGGTACTCCGGTTTTTGCAGATCGAAACAACGATTCATTTTCATTCAGCGCTTTAGGCGGAGGAAACGGACAAACTAAAAATTCAGCTTTATCCAGCTTAAATATTTCAGATATTGAAACTATCGACATTTTAAAAGATGCATCGGCAACTGCTATTTACGGTTCTAATGGTGCAAATGGTGTGGTTTTGATTACGACCAAAAAAGGGAAAAAAGGAAAATCAAAATTTGCGTACGAAACCTATTTAGGAACTCAGGAAATAACCAACACTGTTGATGTTTTAAACCTGCCGCAGTATGCAGCTTATCAAGCTAAAATTTACAAATTAAACGGCGAACCTGTGCCTTATCAATACCAAAAACCTAATTTATTAGGAAATGGTACCAATTGGCAGGACGAACTTTTTAGATCAGCTACAATGTATAATCATCAGCTTTCATTTTCTGGAGAAAAAGAAGGAACACGTTTTTATACCTCTTTAAATTATTTTGATCAGGAAGGAATCGTTTTAAACTCTGATTTCAACAGATTATCGATGCGTTTAAATGTCGATTCTAATGTAAAATCATGGCTTAAAATCGGCAACAGCTTATCTATAAGCAAATCATCGCAGCAAGTCGTAAGAAACGATGATAGAGGCGGATTAGTAATGAACGCCTTAAGACAATCTCCAGAATTACCTGTTAGAAGCCCTGACGGATCTTATGCAGGTCCAACATCTGGTTTAGGTTCATCTGCAAATGAGGCAACAAACCCAATCGCTTTATCAGAATACAATAATTCAACCACAGAAAGATTCAAAATCAACGGAAATCTATTTGCTGATTTTACCCTGATGAAAGGATTAGTTTTTAGATCTGAACTGGGCTATGATTTGAATTTTTCAAAAAACAAAGCTTTTGCACCTAAATATACGCTGGGAAATGTATCAGAGCTTTTAAATAAATCATTCAAACAACAAGATCAGAGTTATTACTGGAACATTAAAAACTACTTGACCTACAACAAAACAATCAACGAAAAACATAATTTCACGTTTTTATTGGGTCAGGAAGCACAAGAAAGTTATTATGAATATTTAAGCGGTTACAGAACAGGTGAATTCCTAAACAAAGATTTCACAAATTTGAATATTGGTGATATTGCTACTGCTTTAAATGGAAATGGTTCTGGACGCTGGTCTATGACATCTTATATTTCGAGGCTGAATTACAGTTTCTCAGACCGTTATTCTTTTTCTGCTTCTTTAAGAGCCGATGCTTCATCAAACTTTGGACCGAATAACAAATGGGGTTATTTCCCTTCATTTTCTGGAGGATGGACAGTAAGTAATGAAAAGTTTTTTGAGCCATTATCAAACAGTATCAATTACTTAAAATTCAGAGCTGGTTATGGTCTTGTAGGAAATCAAAATATTCCGGCAAATAGATATCAAACTATTTTATCGCTGCTGGCATCTCCGTTTGGCGGCGTTTCACCAACTATAGACAATTTAGGAAATCCGAATATAAAATGGGAATCTCTTAAATCTTTCAATACTGGTTTCGAACTGGCAATGCTTAATAACAGAGTAAAAATTGACTTTGATTATTACATTAAAAATTCTTCTGATTTCCTAACCAAACAAATCAATGACGAATCAAATCAAAGTGCCCTTAATTATTATCTAAATACAGGTGAAATTGTAACCAAAGGAATTGAACTTACATTAAACACCAGAAATATTGCTACTGAAAATTTTAACTGGGATACAACGATCATTTTTTCAAAATACAATAATGAACTGACCCGTTTTCAAGGTCAGGGTAAATCGCTGTTAGGAAAAGTGCAGTTCGATTTATACAACGTTACCAGAACTACCGAAGGACAACCTGTAGGGCAATTTTATGGATATGTAACAGACGGTTTGTTTAAAAATGCAGCGGAATTAGCAGCAGGACCAGTTCAGGAAACAGGAACAGGAGTTGGAGATATTCGTTTTAAAGATCTTAATGGCGATGGAAAAATAGACAGTAAAGACCAGACAGCCATTGGAGATGCCATTCCTGATTTTACTTATGCTGTTACTAATAATTTTAGATATAAAAACTTCAATTTATCAGTGGTTTTAACCGGAAGTCAGGGCAATCAGATTTACAACTTTACACGCCACTATATTGATGGTATTTATCCGGGATTTGGTGACCGATTTGGTAATGTGAGCACACAGGCCATGCATGCTTTTGAACCTGGTGTTAATGAAAATACCGATGTGCCGAGAATTACCCTTAATGATCCGAATGGTAACGGAAGAATCTCGAACAGATTTGTTGAAGATGGTTCTTATTTAAGAATTCAGAATGTTTCTTTAAGCTACGATTTACCAAATAAGATTTTCGATAATTCTATTATATCTAAAGTAAGGTTGTATGTAAACGTTCAAAATTTATACACGTTCACAAAATATACCGGATTTGACCCAGCCCTTGGAAACCTAGACCAGAATATAACATTAAGCGGTATCGATTTAGGTCGTTATCCTGTACCAAGAACCACTTCTATAGGAGTAAATTTAGAATTCTAAGCTTTATAAAAACACATTAATAATGATTCATAATCGTTACATAAAAATTTAGTTATGAAAAAACTTTTTAAACTTTTTTTGATGGGAATGCTGATACCATTGCTATCTTTATTTTCCTGTTCAGATGACTTTTTAGATGCACCTTCGGAAAACCAATTAACACCAGGAGATCTGCCTGAAGGCGTTACCGCTTTTGATGGAATTGCCGAAAGTTTGTACTTTAAACCTTGGTTTGCCTTTAACGACAAATTCCTGATTGCTGTAGGCGACATGTATGCTGGAAATGCCTTTACTTTTGACGGTGCCTATTCGCAATTTAAAGATGCTCAAGTAACATCTCAAAATCCAATCCTTACAGAAGGATACGTAGCCTTATTTTCGGTTATCGACCAATCGAATAATTTAATGAGTTTAGTCGAAGACAGAAAAAGTGAACTGCCTGAAGCCTCTTATAAAAATGCTATTGCCATTTCAAGATTTATGAGAGCCAACGCTTATTTCTATCTCGTGAGAACTTTTGGAGCTGTACCCATCATTAATAAAGCAGGATCAGCCGCACAGCCAAAAAGAAACCTAGTGTCGGATGTGTACAAATTCATCAAACAAGATTTGGAATATGCTGTAGAAAATTTACCTGAAAGACCAGCCAAAAAAGGATACGTTACCAAATATGCCGCAATGGGAATTCTTGCCAAAGTTCATTTAACTTTAAATGAATATGCTCAATGCGTTGCGCTAACCCAAAAAATCATGGGCAATCAGTATACTTTAATTCAAGAATACGGCAACTTATTCAGCAGCCCGGAAAACAACAATAGCGCAGAAAGTATGTTTGCCCTGCAGTGGAAAGCCATTGCGACAGAATGGGGAACACAAAATACAAATCAAGCTTATATAGTTCCGGGAGGCACAGGAATAACTGGCGGCGGCGACGGATGGGGAGTTTATCTTCCATCTATTTCCCTTCAAAACGGATTTGAACCAAATGACACCAGAAAAAAGAGCACAATCATGACCGATGGTGACTTTTATCCTGAATTATTAAAAAATCAGGGCGGTTTTACCTATAAAAAAATATACTCTTCGACAGCGGCTAACTTTAGAAAATATATTGTAGGTTCTGCTGCCGAACGAAATGATGTCTTTTTTATGAGAACATCACAAAACACGATCATTCTAAGATATTCAGATATTTTATTAATGAATTCAGAAGCAATATTGGCAGGAGGAACTTCCACTACTTCGGCCTCAGCTTTAAGTTCATTTAACGAAGTGAGAGCAAGAGCGGGTTTGCCAGCCAAAACGGTACTGACAAGAGATGATTTATTTAATGAAAGAAGAATTGAATTTGCCCTTGAAGGACAATATTTCTTCGATTTAAAACGCCGAGGCTTGACAGAAGCAACTGCTATTATTTCACAGCAGGAAGTTGGATTTTATTCTGATGATGCCAGAACAGAACTAATTTCAAGAAAAATAACTCCAGGAAGTAATTATTTCGAACTGCCTTTGCCGCAATCTGCTATCGATACCAATCCATCTTTATTAGAACCTCCAGTTCCTTTTAACTTTAACTAACCTTATCATGATTAATAAAATAAAATACGGAATTTTAATTCTTCTGGCGCTCACTTCTTTTACAGCCTGCCAGAACGACGACGCAGTTACTGCCAGCATAGATGCTATGGTGGCCGAACCCGGAGACTTACTAAACCAAGCCTTTCCAATGAATAAAGTCAGAGTTGAAGGCAAAGGTTTGGAAGGATTAAAAAAGATTACTCTCGATAATACCATTAATATCAGTTTTAATCCTAACTATAATTCAGATAAATCGTTTATTTTCACTATCCCATTTGATGAAAAACTGGGAAGCAGATTTGGTGTTCAGCCTATTACTTTCACAACTGGAACCGGCTCGGTAACCAAGAATATTGAGATTTTACAGCCTGTTCCCACTATCACCAAAACAACCCCTGCGGTAGCAACTCCAGGATTTCCATTAGAAGTTGAAGGAACTTGGTTTTATAATATTTCATCGATAACCCTAGCAGGAAAAGCGGTTAGTTACACGGTAAAATCCGCAACTTCAATTATCATCGGTTTACCTGCTAATGCTGTTTCAGGATCAGAATTGGTTGTTACCACTCCTGGCGGTTCAGCAAAAAAGACAATAGATTTTGCTACCATAATTCTTGTATCTGATTTTGACGGAAATGGTGCTAGAACAGAATGGACCTCGTATGGAGATGTTGAAAGCTTCAATACCAGTACTCCGGGTGGTCCAACAGGAAATTACACCACATTAGTATGGGGCGGTTCAACTGCAAATGGTTACAACGGAAGCAGTGGCGGCGGCGGCGCTAGTTTCTTAAGTACTTCTAATACAGATGCAGCAAAAGCTTATATTGATATTGATGTGAGTGCAAATGTTGTTGGGGCTAATTTTGCCATTCAGTTAAATACTATCGACGGCGTAAACTATGGTTATAATTTCAAAATTACCGATGTAAACTGGACCACTAAAACCATATCAATAGCTGATTTTAAAGATAATTACGGTTTTGGTTCTAATACAGCTGCCAATTTAAATCCTTCTAAAATTAATGAAATTAAAGTTGGAGTCGCTCAGGGAGATTCGCCTAATCCTAGTGCCATTAAATTTGATAATATCAAGATTCGTTATCAATAATTAATCTCGCATTTTAACTTAAAAAGAGGCTGTAGTCAAAACGGCCTCTTTTATTAACCCGAATAAATAACTATAAATAAGGACATTCTCTCCAAAAGAATGTTTCATAATAAAAACAGTATGAAAAGTAAATTTTTATTAATGCTGGCCAGCATCGTCTTTTTTTTAAATGCATGCTCGAAAGACGATAATGAAACCGTTGAAGCTCTGGAAACACCAGTTGCAAATGCCCCAAAAGATGTAAATGATAATGGTTTTAGAGCAAAATGGAATTATGTTTCCTATTCTAAAAGTTATCTTTTGGATGTTTCGACTACAGAAGATTTTACCACTTTTGTGCCAAACTACAATGCCAAAGAAGTTACAGATTTAAATGATGTTGTAGTAGGATTAACTGGCGGAACGCAATATTTTTATCGCGTTAGAGCCAAATCAGGAACAGAGATTTCAAATTACTCAAATATAATTAGTGTTGTTACCACAGGTTCGAGCGGTATACCTGAAGATCCGACTTTTTTAAAGGTAAAAGTAAATAAATTGGCTAATCCATTCTTTGTGGGAATGGCTATAAAAGCTTCACAATTGACCAATGGAAGTCCATATGATATAATTTTGAAAAATGAATTCAGCAGTATTTCTGCCGAATACGAAATGAAAATGGATCAGATTTCTACGGCAAGCGGTGTTTACAACTGGACTGTAGCCGATAAAATTGTGGCCTACGGAAATGCTAATAACATTAATGTTCATGGTCATGCTTTGGTTTGGCACAATTCAGTACCACAATGGTTAAAAGATTTCTCTGGTACAGATGCTGAATTTGCTGCAGAAGTCAAAAAATACATTACCGATGTAGTGACACATTATGCTGGAAAAGTAAAATCTTGGGATGTTGTAAATGAAGCTGTAGATGATAATGGCGGTACAATGAGAAATACTATTTTCTTGCAGCGAATGGGACCTAATTACGTAAAAGACTGTTTTCAATGGGCACGAGCTGCCGCAACAGCTGCTGGTGATACTTCATTGTTATTATTTTACAATGATTATGCTACTTCAACTAATACTGCTAAACAAGATAAAGTTTTTAGTTTATTAGATGATTTAAAAGCTGCTAAAGTAATAGATGGTGTTGGTTTTCAAATGCATAATACCTATTTAAGCCCAACAAAAGCTCAAATTGAAGCTGATTTAAACAAAGCTGTGGCAAAAGGTTTAAAAATCCACGTTTCAGAATTGGATATACAAGTAAACCAATTTAATGATATCTCGACTTTTACAAATGAAAGAAGACTAGCCCAAAAAGCAAAATATAAAGAGATGGTAAAAATTTACAATGCGCTTCCTGCCGCCAATAAATATGCTTTAACCATTTGGGGAATGAGAGATAATGAATCTTGGATTCCATACAACACAGAACTGAATCATCCAGGCAATGACTGGCCTTTATTGTACGATGCTAATTTTGCAGTTAAAAGTTCACACACAGGATTTTTAGAAGGTTTAGATTAAATGTAATCTTCTAAAACTCTAATAAAAAGAAAGGCCTGCGAAATATTTCGCAGGCTTTTTTATTGGATAAACAACTAATTTAAATTGGTCTTTTATAAACCGTAACATCATCTACCCACATCATTACCGTTGTAAATAAATTTATTTTATTAGGATCGATAAAATTAGAATCTTTTGAACCTACATTCAAATTAAAAATAATAGAATGTGTCCCAAAATTATTGAAATTTAGATTGGATACACTGCTATTCGTATACGTGGCAACAGTATTGTTATCAACCTTAATAGTTACGGTCACTACGTTGTCTTTCATTTTCCAGAAAGATTCATATAAATGCCATCCGTTATTTGCATCTACATTAAAACTAGACGGATAATTTCTTTCGGCTGAATTTCCTAATGAGTTGGTACCTACAGTAGTTCCATAAAAAATATTCGAAGTAAAACGACTTGCATTTGGCGCAAATGAATACCCCTCCATAATATCGATTTCCCCTTTTGTCGGCCAGCCATTTCCCTGTACAGACCAAAACGCCGGCCACGCCCCATACGTATCTTTAAAAGATTTATAAGTACCGCCGTCCATAGCAATTAACTTAATATTCGCCGACAGCATGTACTCTGTGTTATTTTCGGGCTTGTATTGGTAATTAGAAGTTATAAAACCAGATTGGTATTTATAGGCATTTAACTTTGTAGTCTTGATTTCCAAGCATTGTTTTCCATCTCTCCATTGTGTAGTGGGCACTGAACTAGAATAGTCACAATACCACGAGTTATAATCAGCTCGTTGTTCTTTTGTCCATTGTGACAAATTAGATCCTACATCAAAGGTGTCTTCAAATTGTTTTACCCAGGGAGATCCGGCGACTTTTTTAGTACTTCCATTTGTACTCGCATCAACTGATGATTTTTCGGTTACAGAACTTTCAGCGCAAGAAGAAAATCCTAAAACGCATGTTAGCAATACGGTAATCTTGTTTAATTTTCTCATAATTTGTGGTTTAGATATTTAGTTATAATTAAATACTAAAATTAACCTTATGAGATTTAATAGGATAATACATTTGAAGCGGTTACTATAATGGATGTTGTATTTTTACTACAAATACAAAGCACCATAACTTTTAGAGGAAGATTGTTTATAAAAACAAATTAGCGCTCAATTCTAAAATAAATTAAACTGCATATTCATTGGATAAACTAACTTCTATATTGAAAAATAAGGAAAGTTTACGTCAAACTAAAAAATTTCTGTAGTAAAAATCAGTCTTTTTCTTTTTAATTTAACTTAATTATATAATTTAAATAGATTTTTGTTAAAGTTCTCAGATAAAATTGTTAAATTTGAGTAAAGTGTTCAAGACTCTGCTCAATTTGCATAATTTTGTGAATAGTCCTAGTAGTACTAGACTCTGGCATTTTATTTGCTGAAAATAAGAATGTATAATACCTAAAGCCCCCAAGACTATGAAAAAAATTACTCTAATGATTTGCCTGTTGCTGGCAGCAGCGGGTGTAAATGCACAACAGGAAAAAGGAATAATTGGGTACAGCAACTGGCTGGACAACTGGACTGAATTCAAGCCTCACAAGTCTGAAATCAGAGATGCAAATCAAATTTTAGCTGGGAATATTGCCGAGAACACTAAACTATTAAAAAGAAACGTATACATTCTTCAAGGTAATGTGTATGTGACTAATAATGCTGTTCTTACTATTGAACCTGGTACCGTAATTATTGGAGATGCTGAAACAAAAGGAACTTTAGTAATTACAAAAGGTGCTAAAATTATGGCTGAAGGCCAAGAAACAGATCCTATTGTATTTACCTCAAACCGCAGCATGAAAAAAGCTGGTGACTGGGGAGGTGTAGTAATTCTTGGAGATGCACCAATCAATAAATTTGGCAGTGCTGGTGCCTATACTATGGATCTTGATCCTGCCCTAACTGTATACGGAGGAAACAATCAAGCAGGAAACTCAGGAATTTTAAAATTTGTTAGAATTGAATTTGCTGGAAAAAAAGTAAAAGGTGCAGATACTTTTAATGGACTGACTATTGCAGGTGTTGGAAACAAAACTGTTTTAGAAAACATTATGGTAAGCTACTCAGGAGGTGATTCATTTGCTTTTTATGGCGGAGATGTAAATGCTTCTCAACTAGTTTCATACAAATCAATAAACGATGATTTTAAATTTACTCAAGGAATCCAATGCCGTCTTTTTAACTCTTTAGCCGTAAGATCTTCTTATTTATCAAGTAATAAAGATGGTTCTAGATGTTTAGAAGTAAAATCATATGAAAAGAAAAGCGAAACTGACTTTACTAAAAAAGGTACATTCGTTTCTGCTTCAAACATAACAATGTTGAATGACAGCGAAAATATTAAAGCTGATATCCAAGCTGGTTTAGTAAAAGAAGCTGTATATGTTGCTGAAAATGCTTCTTTAGAATTAAAAAGAAGTGTAGTTTCAGGTTTTAATCCTGCAGTTCTTTTAGACAGCAAAACTGAAATCAATGCTGATAACTTAAAGAAAATCAAATTTGAAGAAATGTTTTTTAACCAATGCAGCGGTAACATCTTTACAGAAAACAGAAGTGACAATGCAGATTTAGAAAACTGGTATGGTAACAGCGTATTTTTTAATGTGTATGCTCAAAGCGACAACAAAGAAACTTTTGTAGACGTATACAATCAAAAAAGACCTGACTACAGACTTCAGTTAGGAAAAATTACTGCTTCAAGCGGAAAATAGATTTCTCTACATAAAAATATTTAAAAAAAGGAAACAGAATAACTGTTTCCTTTTTTTATTTTTATTAAAATCCAATTTTTACCAAACCCTTCTATCATCTATACTTAGCTCCATTCTGGAAACTGGGTTTTATTCAAATCAAGCTGTTCAATTGCTTTCATATCGGCATCAGCAAGTTTGAAATCAAATATATCTAGGTTTTCTACAATATGTGCTTTTTGTGAAGATCTTGGAATCGCAACAATACCACGCTGAAAATGCCATCTTAAACTTACCTGCGCTGTGGTTTTATTGTACTTTTTAGCAATCTGGGTTAATACTTCATCTGTAAAAAGACCATTACGGCCTTCAGCAAAAGGCGCCCATGCTTCCATATGAATATTATGCTGTTTTAATACTTTAAAATCGTTGTTTTGCTGAAAATACGCATGTGTTTCAATTTGATTTATAACTGGTTTTACTTTTGCATAAGACAAAAGATCTGCCAGCTGAGCAGGATCAAAATTGCTTATACCAATAGCCTTGATTTTTCCTGCTTGGTAAAGTTCTTCCATTGCTTTCCAAGAACCTTTTACATCACCTCTTGGACGGTGTATTAAATACAAATCAAGATAATCCAGTTGTAATTTTCTCAAAGTTTCTTCAAAACCTTTTTTCGCATTTTCATAACCTGCATCATCAACCCAGAGTTTCGAAGTAACAAAAAGTTCTTTTCTAGGGATAACACTTTCTTTTATTCCCCTCCCTACTGCTTCTTCATTTCCATACACTTTTGCAGTATCCAAAAGACGGTATCCCGCAGATATAGCTTCTTTTACAGATTGCTGGCAAACTTCTCCGCTAAGTCCGTAAGTTCCAAATCCAAGCATTGGCATTTTTACACCATTATTCAATTTCACATCTGGAATTCCGGCAGCGCCTTTACCTGTATTTATTATTTCATTTGCGAATAATTCAGGCATTCCAAATGCACCCAAATACATTCCAGCCGCAGCGAATTTCACAGTATGTTGTAAAAATTTGCGACGGTTTATTTCATTTTTTGGTTTTTCCGAGTTCATGTTTTTTTTGTGGTTTTAGGCTGTTGATAGTAGTCAATAAAAATATTACGTTTTACTATTTCTTAAAAGTAATTATCTTTTTTCATAAAAAATGACAAGACTTCATTTCGTAAAACTGTTCGCTAATTTAATTAAATATTTAAATTAATCATTTTATATAAAAAACTAAAACGGGTTAAAATATAGAAGTATATTTTAACCCGTTTTAAGTTTTGCAACTATTTAATCTAATTTTTAGGCGCAGCCGTCGAATCAATTTTTGATTCTCCCGGTTTTAAATCTCCGGTAGCCGGATCGCTTTCTTGATTTCCTTCATTATTTCTTGTAGTTCCTTTTGAACCCGAATTTAATGATGTACTGTCACCAGCTTTAATAGCATCTGAGTCAGAAGAGACTCCTTCTCCTGAAGCTGAATTGGTTTTACAAGATAGAAACAATCCTATCACAAGCGTAAGCACCAATAGTTTTATTTTTAATATCGTTTTCATAATTATTGTTTTTAAGATTTGTAAGTTATTTCAAAATTAAACTAATCTAATCTTTAAGGGTTCTATGATTTTTATTAAATATTACACAATTAATTGTTTTACAGAATATTGCTCTCGAAAAAAAATAGCATATCAAAAAAAATAAAGCGCAATCTCATTATAAATAGTGATGCACAGAAAAAATAATCACTGTAGATTTGAATCCGTTAGAAATTTATAAAATGAGTCAGGATATAAAAGAATTAAGCATTTTACTTTTCCTTTGTTTATTTATAGTAGGAGGCATACAATGGTTTTTACTTCGTTTTACAAATTGGTCTGTTGCATTCACTGCCACCGCTTTAATTGCTTTCATGGTGTCTTTTTTGTATGTATCTGTAAAACATGCCACGCCAAATGGAGGCAGTAATGGTCCTGATGCATCAGAATTTATCAATCCTGCACTAACAATTTTTATTTTCCTCCTTATCGGATTATTCTTTGTATCAATACTTTCGAAAACCTATTTTCCCAAAAAAGCATTATTAACTACATTAGCATTGACTGTACTATTTGTTATGGGTCGAACCACATTGCAATACATACAGAATGCTGCATTATATCAGGAACTATTTAGTATCAACAATTTGGAAGTTGTAAATATATCCGATGGAAAAACTACCATTCAAGAAGTTGCTTTACACAGCAGTATTTCAGGAATTTCAGTCAATCTGGAATTAGATCGAAAAGGAAAATCCGAAATATACATTCCAAAAAATACAGATAAAATTGTTTTTCGCTGTTACTCCACTGCCAGAAACGGCATCTTTTCTCAAAGTTTTCCTTTTGATCCCAAACTACTAAAAGAAAAGAACGGAAAAAGAATGAGATTGTGTTTCTGGCTTCGAATGAAAGTTTCTGCTCCTATAAAAATAGTACTGCAGCCTGAAAACAAATTCAGACTTTATATAGATGATGAACTCATAACCAATGCAATGGTAAGTAATAAAGAAGCAGAATAACTGATTTAATAAATAATTCTACAGAAGAATTACTTCAATCATTAAAACATTCAATTTATATTTGTGTCATTTTAAAATCTGCATTAAAAATACATGACTGTACAAGATTTAATTGGCACTTATTCCATTTCTGGAAGCAATCAGGAAGAAAGCAATCAAATAAGCTACAAAAGAGTTTTAAAAATAACTCTGGATGAAAACAATCGTATTAAAGCCGACTGGCTCATTAATGGTTCACAAAAACAAAAAGGTTCGGGTTTCTTTAAGGATAATATTTTGGTAATCAATTTCAGCTATAAAGGCGACGATCATAGAACGTATAAAGGTGTTGCGGTTTATCGCTGTATCAACAAAGATATTCTGGATGGTTTTTGGTCTGAAAAACACGGAAATCCGCTTTATTTAGGAAGTGAATACGGTTTGCGAATGGAAACTACAGAAATGCTCAATTAAATATTCTTATTCTCCAAATAAAAAAGTTTATTCATTTAATTATCCCAATCAAATAATTCATACCACAATCTCATTTAGTTAAATAATTTGTTAAACATTTAACTGCTTTCATTAAGATCATTTAAGATTTTATGACTAAATTGGTAGTATGAGAACAAATTCGGATGTATTAATTATAGGAGGAGGACTTGCCGGTCTGGCAGGTGCCGTACATTTATCCCAAAAGGGATTGAAAGTCACTCTTATCGAAAAAAATACATATCCCAGGCATAAAGTTTGTGGAGAATATATTTCAAACGAAATTCTTCCGTATTTATCTTGGCTTGGTTTAAATATTTCAGAACTTCATCCTACTTCAATCTCCAACTTTGAATTTACGGCGCAAAACGGCAAAACAGCAAAAACTAAACTTCCGTTAGGCGGTTTCGGAATCAGCCGCTACGCGCTAGATAATTTCTTATTTCAAAAAGCAGTCGAAAACGGCTGTGCGATTGTTACTGAAACCGTTACAAATATTTCTTTTAACAGTGATGTTTTTACCGTTAACACATCTGAACAAATCTTTTCCACTAAAATAGTTCTCGGGGCTTATGGTAAAAGATCCAATATCGATCAAGTCCTTTCCAGAGATTTCATTTCAAAAAAATCACCTTGGCTCGCTGTAAAAGCACATTACTCTGGAGATTTTGATGAAAGTCTCGTGGGTTTGTATAATTTTCAAGGCGGTTACTGCGGTGTTTCAAAAGTAGAAAATGACATTATAAACATTTGTTACCTAGCCGATTTTGAAACTTTTAAAAAATACAAAAACATCGAAGAGTATCAGAAATCAGTGCTTTATAAAAATAAAAAACTACAATTTGTTTTTGAAAACAGCACTTCCCTATTTGAAAAACCATTAACCATCAGCCAGATTTCATTTGATAAAAAAGAACCTGTGGAAAACCATATTGTAATGATTGGCGATACAGCAGGTTTAATTCATCCAATGTGCGGCAACGGTATGGCAATGGCCATTCATAGTGCCAAAATAGCCTCTGAACTTGTACTTGATTTTCATAACGGCAGAATAAAATCCCGAAATGCATTCGAACAAAAGTACATTGAAGAATGGAAAAAGCATTTCAGCAGAAGACTTTTCTTTGGAAGAATACTAGCCAAAGCATTGACACATAAAAAAATTACCCATGTATTGACTACCCTTGCAGCAACGATTCCGGCGATATTATCGGTTATTATAAAACAAACGCATGGTCGTCCCATAACAATTGAATAATGAGCGTAAATACCAAATATAGAACAGAAGAAACTGAAATAATGGACGATTTTTCGCTTCAAAGCGAAGAACTTATCGGCGCACTCGATCAAATTGCCTCCATTAATCAGCTGCTGGGCGGAAATAAACTCACACTGCACGGTATAAAACAACTTTTAAAAAAAATTGACACTTCGAAAACTATTACCATTGCCGACATAGGCTGTGGAAATGGTGATATGCTGCGAATGCTGGCTAAATATGGAAAGAAACGCAATCTTCAATTTAAATTAATAGGTATCGATGCCAATGCTTTTACAATTGATTATGCCAAGAAACTTTCAAAAAATTATCCGAATATAGAATACGTATGTATGGATATTTTTAGCGAAGATTTCCATCAGCTGCACTATGATATTGTTTTGTGCACGCTGACATTACATCATTTTACAACCAGTCAAATTGCGGCAGTAATGGAAATTCTAAACCGAAATGCTTCAATAGGAATCGTAATAAATGATCTGCACCGAAGCAAACTCGCTTACCGATTATTTGAATTAATCAGTGTTGTTTTCAATCTAAATAGAATGTCGCGCAACGATGGTTTGATTTCTATTTTAAAAGGATTCAAAAAAAATGAACTGGAGCAATTCTCCAAAAAACTAAATCTAAAAAACTACTCCATAAACTGGAAATGGGCTTTTCGCTACCAGTGGATAATTACAAAAATATGAGTGTCAAGATAATCACCGCTGTCAAACAGCTTCCGCAATATTCACGTACTACCGAAGAAATACTTCCGTTTGTCGATATATGGCTCGAAGGTCAGGAAGAACGTTTTATACGAAAAGTAAAAAAAATATTCGAAGGTGCTTCCGTCGATAAACGCTATTCCATAATGGAGCCTTCGGAAGTTTTTACCGCCACTTCATTCGAAGAAAAAAATGATATTTACAGCCGTGAAATGATCGTTCTAGGACATCAAGTTCTTGAAAAAGCCTTAGAAAAAACAGGCTGGGATCCGCAGAGTTTAGATTACATCATTACAGTAAGCTGCACCGGAATTATGATTCCTTCACTAGACGCTTATTTAATTAATAAAATGAAATTAAGGCAAGATATTGTCCGTCTCCCCGTAACCGAAATGGGCTGTGCCGCCGGAATATCAGGAATTATTTACGCGAAGAATTTCCTAAAATCAAATCCCGGTAAACGTGCTGCAGTAATTGCCGTGGAATCGCCAACTGCTACTTTTCAGCTGGATGATTTTTCAATGCCGAATATTGTCAGCGCCGCGATTTTTGGAGATGGCGCAGCCTGCTGTTTATTATCTTCAAAAGAAGAAGATTACGGTCCTGAAATTCTCGACGAACAGATGTATCATTTTTATGATGCCGAACACATGATGGGTTTTAAACTAACCAACAGCGGACTGCAGATGGTTTTGGATATCGAAGTACCGGATACGATTGCTTCTCATTTTGGCGATATCATTCATCCGTTTTTAAAACAGAATAATCTGGATATTAAAGATATCGATCATATGATTTTTCATCCTGGAGGAAAAAAAATTGTAACCACTGTTGAATCTCTTTTTGCCGGATTGGAAAAGAATATAGACGATACGAAAGAAATTCTAAAACAATACGGCAATATGTCAAGCGCTACTGTTTTGTATGTTTTGGAAAATATTATGAACCGAAATCCAAAAAAAGGAGAAAAAGGTTTAATGCTGAGTTTTGGTCCCGGATTTTCGGCTCAAAGAGTTTTATTGCAATGGTAATTAAAAAAGTATGAATTTAACTGATATTGTAAAACAACTTCCGTACAGCGAACCTTTTTTATTTGTAGACGAACTGCTCCATGCCGATGAAAACGGTGTAACCGGAACCTATACCTACAACGAAAACCTTGATTTTTACAAAGGCCATTTCAAAGACAATCCCGTAACTCCGGGTGTTATTTTAACTGAAACCATGGCACAGATTGGAATGGTCTGTTTGGGAATATTTTTATTGGGAAATGAACTTGCAGAAAATACCGTAATTGCCTTTACTTCTGCCGACATGGAGTTTTTAAAACCTGTTTATCCCAATGAAAAAGTAACGGTAACTTCTGAAAAGATGTTCTTCCGATTTGGGAAATTAAAATGCAGTGCCGTAATGAAAAATGAAGCCGGACAAGAAGTCTGCAAAGGCATTTTGGCGGGAATGATAACGAAGAAATTATGAAAAAGCGAATTGTAATAACGGGTCTTGGAGTAGCTGCACCAAATGGTGTGGGAATTTCGGCGTTTACACATGCGCTCCAAAACGGTATTTCGGGTATCCGACATGATTCTCAGCTGGAAGAATTGCAGTTTTCATGCCAGATTGCGGGACAGCCACAAATATCGGATGAATTGAAAGCGCAGTATTTTACAGAACTTGAACTTCGTGGATTTAACAGTACAGGAATCTTATATGGCGTTATTGCCGGTATGGAAGCTTGGAACAATGCAGGATTGCCATTAAACGAACATCCGGATTGGGACAGCGGCGCCATCTTCGGATCTGGAACTTCTGGAATTGATAAATTCCGCGAAAGCATTTATAAAATTGACGATCTCCAAACCCGTCGATTAGGAAGTACTGTCGTGGCACAAACCATGAACAGCGGTGTCAGCGCGTATCTTGGCGGTAAAATTGGATTGGGTAATCAAGTTACCACCAATTCTTCTGCCTGTGCGACAGGCGCAGAAGCCATTTTAATGGCGTATGACCGAATCCGATCTGGACAAGCAAAACGAATTCTTGCAGGAAGTACTTCAGACAGCGGTCCGTATATTTGGGGAGGATTTGATGCGCTTCGGGTATGTTCTTCCAAATTTAATGATACACCAGAAGAAGGTTCAAGACCTATGAGTGTTTCTGCAGCCGGTTTTGTTCCCGGAAGCGGTGCCGGAGCTTTTGTCATTGAAGATCTAGAAACTGCTTTAGAACGCAACGCTGTGATTTATGCCGAAGTATTAGGCGGAAGCGTAAACTCTGGCGGACAGCGAGATGGCGGTACAATGACGGCTCCCAACAGCACGGCCGTACAAAGATGTATTACCACTGCCGTTGAAAATGCTGGAATAAATCCAAACGAAATTGATGCCATAAACGGGCATTTGACTGCGACTACAAAAGATAGTCTTGAAATCGAAAACTGGACAAAAGCACTAAAACGAAGCGGTGCTGATTTTCCGTACATTAACTCTTTGAAAAGTCTTACCGGGCATTGCTTAAGTGCTTCGGGTAGCATAGAAAGTGTTGCTGCGGTATTGCAGATTCACGAAGGTTTTTTGTTTGGAAATACGAATTGTTCCGATCTTCATCCCGAAATAGAAGCCCTTATTGATCCTTCCAAAGTGCTGATGAAAACGATTAAAACCAACCCTAAAATAATTGCTAAAGCCAGTTTTGGTTTTGGCGATGTAAATGCTTGTATATTATTTAAAAAATTTGAAAACTAAAATGGACAAAACAGCACTTATAGAGAAATTAAAAGGAATTATAAAGCCTTTTACGACAAATACAGAAGCATTTGAAAACCTAACCGAAGAAACTGATTTTATTAATGATCTGAATATCAATTCTGCAAATCTGGTAGACATTGTGCTGGACATCGAAGAAAATTTTGATATCGTAATTGATAATGCCGATATGGAACGAATGCTTGACGTAAAAACGGCTGTAGAAATCATCGAGACCAAATTAGCCGAAAAATGATTGGCAACGACATTATAGACCTTGCGCAGTCACGTGCAGAAAGTAACTGGCAGCGCAAAGGTTTTATAGAAAAGCTTTTTACCACTGAAGAACAACAGTTTATAGAGGAGTATCACGAACCAGAAATAATGGTTTGGCTTTTATGGAGCATGAAAGAAGCGGCGTATAAAATTTACAACCGCCAGACCAAAATACGCGAATTCAGTCCGAAAAAACTTTGCTGTTCTTTATATGCTTTGAGTTTTGATCAAATTGAGGGAAAAGTTAGCTGCGGTGAGAAAGCTTATTATACCAAAACTGTAATTACCAATGAATGCATTCATACCATTGCCGTAAATGATTTTAAAGATATAGACAATGTGATTGAAGTTGAAAATCCAGAAATTGTAAAAGATAAAAATGGCATTCCGTATTTAAAAACCGCTGAAACACTTCAGGATATTTCTATAAGTCATCACGGAAGATTTGAAAAAAAAGTAACGTTACTTAATTCTCTTCTGAATCAAAAAGGATAGAAACCGATGTCCCTTTTGATACTTCGCTATTAATTACAAGTCTGCAGTTTATTTTTTCGGCAAGGCTTAACGCCAATTGCAGCCCTATTCCCACTCCTTTTTCATTATCAGTTCCTCTTCGGGTTGAATAATTAAGATCGAGAATAGAATCGACCATTTCTTCGGTCATTCCTACCCCACTGTCGGTTATAATCAATTCATTTTCTTCTGCCGAAATCGCAATTAAACCATTTTTCGATGTAAATTTAATGGCATTCGAAATCAGGTTTCGCACTATAATGGTTAGGATTTCGAGATCATTTTCGATACTTCCAATCTTCTCAATATCAACCGTAACCGCAATACCTTTATTTTCATAAGTCGATTTATAGACTTTTAAAACATCATTAATAAGCGCTTTAAAATCGATTAAAGTCTCTTTAAGCTGAATGGTATTAAAATTCAGTTTTGCCCAATTAAAAGTCGTATCTAATAATTGCAGTACTTCAACAGATTCTTCTTTTATAATCTGCATTAAAGCAATAAATTCTTCCTGCGAAATCTCTGACTGCTCGCCCATTGACGAAATCGAAATAAGATTTGCAATAGGACTGCGAAGATCATGTCCTAAAATAGAAAGCATACGGTCGTTATTAAGATTCTTTTTCTTCAGTCTTTCCTGCAGAATCATGTCGCTGTTGATATTAACAAACGTCACGATGTTTAAATCATTTACAAGTGAAGCTTTAATCTCATACCACTTTTTCTCGCCCGATTTACAAGTAATTTTGGCTTTCATTTTAATAAAGCCTTTTTCATTATTCTTTACCAGTTCTGCTTTAGCATTCCATTCTTTGATGATTTTTTCACGGTAAGCTTCATCAGGATAAAACAATCTCGATAATTCGTCTCTGTTCTCAATTTCGCTTAAATCGTAACCAATTTTATTCGTGAAGTTTTTATTAAAAAACAGATATTTAGATTCTCCATCTGTATTTTCAGAAACGATTATAGGATAAGGTAAAAAATCAATTAGTTTTTTAAGCTCTATTCTCGATATGTCTCCATTTTTTCCTAAATACATAAATAATAAGTTTCATCCTTAGGATCAGTTTTGTAGTTCCTCTTTGGACTTATTTTTTCTAACAAATTAATGCAAAATAAAGCATTTCTTAAGGAATTCTAAAGCCTCTAAAAGCCCTTTATTCATAGGAAAAACAGCTGTTTTTGCAATTGTAATATTATACATTCAAACCTTCTTCCTGCGAGAAGAAAAAAACTACTATTAAAATCTGATTGAAAGGTATTTTAAGAGAAATCCTCGTTTGAATAACGAAAAAATAATATTAAAATTTTAAATTTTTATTGTAACCCAGTATTTTAATTAAGGGATTTCTTAAAATTATACGTTTTCAAGAAGATTAAAATCTTAATTTACAATCATCCGGTCAATGTCTTCCGGCTTTAAAGTGTCAAGTGATTTAAATAATACTGGCAGAAAACTGCGAAAATCTGGATACTTTTTACGATCGCTTTCATATTGAAGAATATGATTTTCCAGAAAAGGAAGCAGTACAAATCCCATAGTAACGGTATGTTCTTTTCGCAAACGCTCCTCTTCCGTTTTATCATTCATAAGTTTTGCGGTTCTGATTTCCCCTAAACGTACGAAATGCTCTGTAATACAGTTGTCCCAGTTATTGATATAGGAGTTCTCTAAATGCTTTTTAAATTTTGGTGTAAACAAAATCGTATCTCTGTCGATTTCTTTTTTAAAATCATATAAAAGCGGATTTACAAATGAATGTCCGAGTTCATGAACGGTCAAAAATTTTGTTACTTCCTTATTATCAAACCCAAATTGTTTATAATCAGACAGATTTTCTTTTTTTGGAATCATGACACTTGAACTAAAAACCATTGAAGGCATTTTACCTTTTGGAGTTTCGAACTGAATTCCAAAAGCGCGGTAATTATCTTCTCCTTCCGTAATAGGCATTCCGGGCATTAGAATAAATATATAACCTGGAAATTTCTTTCCATACCATTTTTCTTCAAAGGGAATCGATTTTACAGCAATATCTTTCGCAGCTTCTTCTATAGCACCCTGATAATAATTTTTATTCTGGCGAATGTACTCTCCTACTTGGGCTTGTTTATAAAAGTCATTTAAAAGTTCCGTTAATTCTTGTACCAAAACTTCGGCATTTGGATATTTAACGGGGTCTTTTATCGCAATATCTTTGGGAACTGAATATTTAAATCCGGTTTCAGGAAATGATTTACAATACCAGAGATATTCCAAAATCTGGGAATTATCATTTAAAATAGGACGAAGTTTTCCCAGTACTGCTGCAATTTTCAAAATCACGTCGCTGTCTTTCCATTTCATAAAATGTGCCGCAGCATGACTGACCAATGGCTGATGATCGTAATGGGAATCTTTATTACTAAAAACATAATACCCAATATGCTCTACTGCCAATTCTTCGGCAAAAAAATAGGTTTCGAAATTCTCATTGATACTTAAAGAAATATTTTTGGAAAGCTGTTTTTCGTATTGTGCATGTATCACCAAAGACAGAAAAAAAGCAATGAACGTTAGAATTGATTTTGGCATATAACATCTTTTTATAATTCTAAATTTACTTAATTTCTTTTAAAATGTCTTCTGCAATTTTAATATAATCATTATTATAATGATGTGAACCCGGAATTTCGATGGTTTTTATATCCGATGCTGCAAAGCGTTTACGGATTTCAGGATCTTCTTCGCTTCCGAAAAAGCAAACAGGATTACAGGCTTTGATTTTTTTAATTTCTGAAATCACATCGTAATTATCATTTGAACTTTCAAGGCTCAGCATATCAGCAATATGAATTTCAAAATCGGCTTTTACATCTGGCGATAACGAATAAACGCCTTTTAATTTTTCTTTTAAAGACTCTGGAAAATTAGCCGCTGTAAAGGGAACTACAGAAGCTCCAAAAGAATAACCAACCAATATAAAAGATTTTTTGTTCCATTGCTGCAAATAATGCGTTACAGCTTTAGCAATTTCTGAGGCAGTTTCGGTTGGCGTTTTGGCATTCCAAAAATATTTCTGAGCATCTAGACCAATTACAGAAATTCCTTTTTCAGCCAAAGCTTCGCCAACAGATTGGTCGAAACTTGTCCATCCGCCATCGCCTGAAATTACAAATGCTATCGGCTGGTTTTCGTCTTTATTTTTGGAAGGGATTATTGTTAAAGGCATTTCAAACGGAAGCGGCGCCAAATGCTGTTCTTTCAATAAAGGATTTTGTTCTGATTTCTGTTTAGCATAATTCGGCGTATTTAGAATTTCTTTATAAGCGTCCACAAACTGAGGAAGCCAATTTTTGGCAACCGAAAAACCGTGACCCACTTTTGAAAGTGTAATGAGTTTTCCTTGTTTCAATCCTTCCATATATTTTTTGGTTTCGGCATAATTGCAAACTTGATCTGTAATTCCCTGAAGGACAATAAAAGGCGCTGTGAGTTTTTCGGTTTTGTCAAGATAATACGCTTTTCCTACTTTTAAAACATGAGAAGTCAATCCAGAACCATCACACAACGTACGGTCGGTTTCAATATCCGGACAAAATCCTAAAGCAAGAGCACCGCTAAAGGTATTCGCCGGAGCTTGCGCAAGCATTCCGTAAACCAAAGTTGCTCCAGAAGAATACCCAATTAAAATGGGTTTGAGATATTGTTTCAGTTTCAATTTCTTTTGCAGGATCAGGCTTAATTCTTCAAAATCGCCTGCTGGATAATAACATTTGGATGTTTGTTTTTTGATGGCTTTAAAATAATGCTGAATATCAATTCCGGCAACCAAAGCACCTTGATCGGCAATATTTTTCGCCATTTCGATCACACCGCTGTTCCATCCGCCATCGCCAGAAACAAACAAAACGACCGCATTAGGAGTTGTTTTGGGTTTATAAAGCGTGACTTTTCCGAATGCTCCGACACGAATACTATCTTCTGCGGAAGCAAAAATTGGATTATGAAAAATAAAAACCAACAGCATAAGGAATATCTTTTTGTGCATCTTACTTCATTTTAAATGTTGAACATTTTTGGTACATAATAATTGAAATTGTAATGAAATAAATGTAAAGATTGAGCATGAAAAGCCGTTGCCACAATCCTCTGTACGAAATCCAGCCGCTTTCGGCAGGAAACCGAATGGTAAAAAAGGCTATTGTAAGCAAGCCGATAAAAAATATTATGCGTGAGAACTGTCCAAAACGAGGATTATTTTCTTTGGTAATTACTTTCGGCATAACCAACGGCAATACTACAGCAGCGATAAGTCCAATTGCACCAGCAATATCATGAAAAACAAAAGATTGTGTCATTTTGCCGGCGATTCTATCTGCTTTGAACAAACCCGAACCAATTCCTTCTCCCATTCCGTAAAGTATAATTAAAATGGAGGCAAGTCGTGAACTTTTCGGATTTTCATAAAATGCTTTTTTTAAACTGATACCGAAGAAAATAAACACAATTCCAATACCTATCCACCAAATCGAAATAACATTAGAAACGGGACTAATTGTTGCACCTAACGAACTAATCGTATTTTTTAACTGGCTGTAAGCCGGATAATACGTTCCCAAAACAAACAAGACCGCAAAATCAGCTATACAAATCGCAATGCAGATTATTGCCATGATTTTTATTTCATATAATTGTACAGACGTCATATCAAATTATGGTTTTACCACTTTATTTAAAACCAAAGGAGCCTGCAATAAATCGTAATCATGAGAATACACTAAGTATTTATTGTACCATACGGGAGAGAATTTTTCTTTGTAATCTCGCAATCCTTTGTAGTGCGAGAAATATTTAATTCGTTCGTACGCAAATTTCATTGATTTTTCTGGAAAAGTATTGGCTTCTTCAAGACCGCTCATGGCAGCCAATCCCAGATTTACAGCGGTGCATTGCTGCGATTTTAAATAGGTAAATAATTCCAGCAGAATAAAATCGATAATCCCATTTGGCGCATCATCGGTTTTGCGGATTAAATCGTACGTACCTTCGTTTTGGGCATAATCAGGAATTACGTTTAAGAAAGCGACAATTTTTTCTTCGGCATTTTCGACGGTAATAATGGTCTGTTGTTTTAGTTCTTCCCATTCAAATTTTCCTTGCGAAAAAACAAGTTCGGTTCTTCCAGTACTGTTCAGCCATTCATCGCTCACAGCTTTTATTTTCTGCAATAATCCGTCTTTTATAGGCGCGTGGTGAATGGTGGTTTTAAAACCTTTTTCTTTTACTTTGTTTATAGCATTACGGAGTGTTTTTTTGGCACTTCCTTCCAAAGTAAATACCGATAAGTCAACAACACCTTCCTGCCCAATAAACAAACTTTTTTTATGCATGGAAGTAAACAAATCGAGGTTTTCTTCGGGAACACGATAGTAAATGCTTTTTAATCCGTTGTTATAACAGTATTCATCAAATTCGATTATGCATTGTTTCATTTCAGCTGTTGATTCTGCAACTGGATTTTCAAGTACTACGGCAAAATTATCGGCAATTCGATATGACAAAAAAGCTTTTTGATTTTCGGCAATAAAAATCGTTTTGTCGTCGTAAGTTTTAAAGTAATCCAAAGCAGAAGCTCCGTATTGTTCGAGTATTGCTTTTGCTGCCGTAAAATCATCCTCAACGGCTTCTTTTTTAATCGTGTACGGACGAATTAAGGCATAAACCAAAAATCCTAAAGATAAAAATCCGCATATATTAATCGAAAGTAAAAAACGTCTGGCGAAGCGATCTAAGGGAACTAAATCTGAACTTCCTACCAAAAAGTAATTCTGGAGTCCGTATTTTACAGACTGAAGCCAGTTAAAATCGATATTGAAGTGTTTTTTATCTAAAAAGTAAAATCCTAAAATACTGTAGATTAAAACAACTGCTATGCTTATTAAAACGGTTTTTAAACCAACACTCTGCAAATGCGAACTACTTTTAATGTAGTATTCTTTTCGTGTCACGATTAAACTAATTAAAACCACCAATGCAATTACTGCTTCTTCATAATCAATTGCTTTGGTAATATTTCCTATAACCGAAATTCCTGTGAGTAAAATCGCAAACCACCACGCAGTTCGTAATCCTTTGAGCAAAAAAGCGGCATTAACGAGCATGAATAATCCAGCGGTTATCACAAAATAATTAGAAACTTTAATGGCCGAAATTGGAATTATATTCTCCAAAACATGCAGACGTTCTGAAATTGCTGGTGTTAAAACCGAAATAATATTGATTAATCCCAAAGTAAAAAGCAGGAAAGACGGCACAATACGCATTAAAAGTTTATTGGCACTGAATAGAAATAATGACGCTCCTGCCAGTAACGGAATCCAAAATTCGAAAAAGCGGTACAAAAACGTAATGGCTATGGCGTTGACATTGCTAAATCCGAATTGAATCAATATAAAACTCATTGATATTTCTATAGCACCCAATCCGCGTAGAAAAGGCGAAACAATCAAAAATATTACCGAAATGATGTAGCCCATTATCGCTGCGCTTAAAGACGGTGTAAATCCTAAAGCAATCATAGCAATATACAAATGCGCAATACCCACAAATTCAATAAGAATGGAGTAAAATACCACCTGCAGGAACTTATCCTGTATGATTTTATTGCTTCTTAAATCCTCCATAAATACTTCGGCAGAAGGAAAGAATTTAACAATAAATCGGTAGATAGATCCTTTTTTCAGGACGGAAACATAAATAAAATACAGGATAAGACTTAATCCTGCAACGGCTCCAAACGCATACCATTCTCCTGATCCGGTTGTTCCTTCAAAAAATGAATACAATAAGGCTGGAATGGCAACTATTATAACCGACAGAATTCCCACAAAGCCGTATACAATTGAAGCAAAATGGATCTGCGTAGGTTTTACACCTTTCTTTTCGATGGGTTTGGTAAAAAATGCTAGAGAAGAAATTCCGCCTGCTGGAAGAAAAACACTTACAAAATTTCGTTTGAGAAATAAAACGACAGCATCTTGAAAAGAAATTTCGCTTTGAACGGCTTTAAACGATGCATAATACATTAAGGCTTGAAGCGTAATGTAGATTCCTGCCAATAGAATTCCGCATACAACCCAGAAAGTGCTGGCATCTGTAATGACATTTTTTACTTCTTTTAATTCTGAATTTTCGTGTTTGATAAACCAGATTCCAATTCCGATAAAAAAAATAGTAAAAATAAACTGTCTGATAATTTTATCATTTTCGCGAAGAAAAGAAATTCCTTTTCTGCCTTTAAAAAAAGCAAGAAAACGATTAGAAATAGTTTGTACTTTCATATATAAACTGATAAGAATACGCGGTAATGAAAATCAAATCTTGGAGTGATATAAATGTACGATAATTATCTATCACTTAATTTTTTGCTTAGAAGATTTTTAACATTTGCCGAATGCATTATTAAGAAGTTTCTTTATATTTGATGCAGGTTTTTAAACTGATTTTTTATTCGTAAACAGCCAGAATCTATGAAGATAATTTTTACTAAAGCGTTACCATTTTTGATGTTACTGACTTTATTTTCCTGCGAAACTAAAAAGGAAAAGCCTAAATCAAAGCCATATAAAGCTGGAGTAATTTTATCTTTTGATGATGCGTATGTTGATGAATGGTACGAAGCAGATCAGGCCTTAAAGAAATACGCTTGGAAAGCCACTTTTAATGTCTGCCGAATTGATTCGATTGGAGAGCCGCAGATTAAAAAACTTCTGGAAATGCAAAAATATGGACATGAGATTGCCGGACACGGATATCATCATTACAACGCGGTTAAATTTGTAAAACAAAACGGAATCAAAAAGTATTTAGAACAGGAAATTGATCCTATGATTGTTTCCCTGAAAAAGAAATCTTTTAAAACTACCACATTTGCTTATCCGTACGGAGAAAGATCTAACGAACTCGATCGTGCCTTATCTCCAAAATTCAAAATTATCAGAGGACGTGCTTTTGGCGGTGAAGCTCCAGAAAAACAAGACAGTTACTTTAATAATTCAAAAATTGTATTTGCTTTTGATATTGATAACAGCCATATTCATTTTAGCATTCCTTATTTACTGGAATTACTGGATTATGCCAAAAAACATAATAAAATCCTGATTTTATGCGGTCATAAACCGGTAAAAGAAATAACCGAAAATTATCAGACTAAAATTGAAACTCTGGAATTTATTTGTAAATACATGAAACTAAATGGCCTTAAGTTTTATAAACTTTCGGATCTAGATGATTTGCTTCCAGAGCAGCCTTAAAAAAACTAAAATGCATTTTTTTAATACAATAAAAGCCCGATAATTATCGGGTTTTTATTTAATCATGATTTACCATTTGACGGAAAAGCAAGAGCTGATTGTCTTGGTTTCTTTTCCAAACATTAGTACTTTTTCCTTTTACATTGCCATTATTTTCTCCATCACGCCAGTCAACGCTATAAAAACCAAATTCAACTACAGCTTTCTCTGTTTTAATAATAGCAGAAGTTTTAATTGAAATAGATTCTATTTTTAGAGTTCCAGGTTTTTCATGGTCTACGAAATAATCTGTTATATCTTTTATGCCGGATAACATGGGCGTGTAATACGTTAGATAAATAGCATCAGACATAAACATCTTGGCGTGTTCAGCACCGTTGCGTTCTTGAACCAGTTTCCTAATGTTTTGATTTCTTTCTTTTATTTCGACTGTAAGTTTATCTGAATCACTATATTCCTTAGTATTAGGAATATTAGCATCATTTATCTCAGGAAATTCTTTATCATCAATATAACTGTCAGATCCCCAAATTTCTGCTGCAATGGTCATCGGTTTTCCTTTTTTTGCAAGTTTCCAGAGAATCATATATTTTCCAGAATAGGAATATATTTTATGATCTTTTTTTGCAAAATCTTCTTTAAAATTTCCAATTTCAAGAATATAATTCCCTAAGTTTTGCAATTCATAAATTGTCTTTTTAAAAGCAACAATTTTTACCTCAGAAAGCCATTGTTTGTAGAAATCAACGATATTCTTTTTCCCTATGCGTTCCCGGCTGTGTTCGGGCAGAAATATGGTTTGTTCTGTATACAATTTGGAAAAATTATCAATATTTCCTTCCATAAAAAATGTCGAAAAAGAAGTATTATACGCTTCAATCTGTTTACGGAAATTAAGGTCAGTTTCTTTCTCCTGTGCGGATGTTCCTAATGCCAAAAGAAAAAAGATTAAAGTAATTCTGCTCATGACGGATTTTTTTAAGTGACACACAAATATACAATACTGAATTTCAACAAATTACATCTAAGTCAATTATTCGTTAAAAAATACAGCGGATAAATACTTTTGAGTACTTTTAATGCATTAATTTATTCCTCCCGATGATTATTAAAAAAAAAGAAAACTGGTTTAAAATGCTTTTTGAATGGAAAGGCTCCGTTTTACCCCAACTTCTTCCAAGATTATTTTTATTATTCTTGTTTTCACTCCTCATTGTATATTACAAATCGTTTTTACTAGAATACAATCTGCATATTAATCCTGCGATTTTTACTTTATTTGGAATTGCTCTTGCTATATTTCTTGGTTTTAGAAATAATGTAAGTTATGACCGATTCTGGGAAGGTCGAAAACTTTGGGGCGCTTTGTTAAACGACACTCGTTCTCTTGCCAGACAAAGTATAACGCTCTTAAATACTGAAAATGATAAAGCCGAAAGCCAGAAATTCATTCAGCTGCTTATCGCTTTTGTCTACGCTTTAAAACATCAATTACGACATACCAATCCTGATAAAGATTTCGATAGACTTATCAGTTCTGATTTAAAAGAACAGCTGCAAAACATTCATTTTAAACCTATTGCAATTTTAAAAGAATTAGGATTATGGGTTAAAAAAGCCAAAGCCGAAGGTCGCATCGATGGTTTTGCACAATTGGCATTTGAGGAAAACTTAAATAAACTATCGGATATTGTAGGCGGCTGCGAACGAATTGCCAGCACTCCTATTCCGTATACGTATAGCGTTTTATTGCACAGAACGGTTTACATTTACTGTTTTATACTGCCGTTTGGTTTTGTAGAAACATTAGGCTGGATTACGCCGTTTGTAATTGTCTTTATAGCCTATACCTTTGTAGCGCTTGAAGCTATTGCCGATGAACTCGAAGAACCATTTGGATTACAGCCAAATGATCTTGCCTTAGATACAATGTCGCTGATGATTGAGAATACACTTTTAGAATTAAACGGTGAAAAAATCGAGATTAAAAAAAGTGACAATGAATATTACCTTACTTAAAATTGAGTTCACACTTTTATGAACAAAGTATTATTAGTAGAAGACGATCCGCGTGTAGCTTCTTTCATTACCAGAGGACTTGAGGAACAATTGTATCAGGTAAAAAACGTTACCAAAGGTTTTGATGCCATTAGTGAGGTAATGGAAAATACGTATGATATTATTATTCTCGATATTATGCTATCGGATATTACTGGTTTTGAAGTCTGTGAAGTCCTGCGAAATCGGAAAATAATCGTTCCTATTCTTATTTTAAGTGCGTTAGATACACCACAGGAAAAAGTTCGCGGATTAAAAGCCGGAGCCGATGATTATCTGGCAAAACCATTTTTGTTTGAAGAACTTTTAGCGCGAATCAATGCGCAGCTCCGCCGTTCTGAATTCAGCAGTGGAATACTTGATTTTCAATCGTATGCCGGAATCGAAATTAATATGAAGGAACAAAGCGCTTCAAGAGACGGTAAAGAACTGAATCTTTCTTCGAGAGAATTAAAGCTTTTGATTTTTTTTATGAAAAACCGAGAAAGAGCTTTATCCAGAATTGCCATTGCCGAAGCCGTTTGGAGCATCGATCTGGATATGAGTTCGAATACCGTAGATGTTTACATTAATTATTTGCGAAACAAAGTCGACAAGAATTTTCCTTTTCCGCTTATACACACGATAAAAGGCACGGGATATATGCTGAAAAAAAAGACCAATGAATCTCAAGAATAAATTAGCGATAAATTCTACGCTGCTGTTTGCTTTTATTGTTGGTCTTGTACTAATTGGTTCTTTATTGCTTTTTAAAAAACACGAAAAAGACTTGTATTATGAAAGACTAGAAGACAGCGCCTTAATTACCGCATTCTTTTATTTTGAAAAAGACGAAATTACCAAAGTAGATAGTTCGCGCTACCAAAGAATAGAAATTCAGTATAAAAAAATCACCAATCAAACCATTAGAATATACAACGCCAAAACGAAACAATTGTATTTGCGTGACGGCATTGATATTCAGTTAAGTGACAAAGAATTAAAAGCAATTGCTAAAAATAGAATACTGTATTTTACCAAAGACAACCGACAGTTTACGGGATTATACTATAAAGACAATCAAGGTGATTTTATCATTGTCGTTTCAGGAATTGATTCTGTGGGAAACCGACAGCTGGAAGTTCTCGGATTAATGTTCGTGTTGTTTTATCTGGCAGGAATTCCGCTTAATTATCTTTTGGGACGTTTTTTAGCCAAACAAACCTTTCGTCCGTTTGAAGATGTCATTGCAAAAGTAAATACCATTACCACCGAAAACCTGCACTCAAGACTTGAAATGCCAACCAGCGGAAAAGATGAAATAAAAGAATTGATTACGACTTTTAATTATCTGCTGGAAAGATTGGAAAGCGGTGTTACCATACAGAAAAACTTTCTTAAAAATGCTTCTCACGAACTCAAAACTCCGCTTACTTTTATTATAGGTGATATTGATGTGTCACTGCACCACCCAAGAACGAATGAACAATATGAAGAAGTTTTAAAAACACTTCGAAAAGATACTTTTCATTTAAAATCAATATTAGATGAATTATTAATTCTTTCAGGATTGGAACTTTCGGAACCCGAACAAATGGAAACCATCAGAATTGATGAAGTATTATGGAATGTACTCGAAAAAAAGGCCATTGAATATCCGGGATCAAAAGTGGCTGTACATCTTGATGCGATTGCTGATGATGAAGATTTACTTTCGGTAAATGCCAATAAACATATGTTATTCATTGCTTTGTACAATATTATTGACAATGCCATAAAGTTCTCTTTTCCTTCTCAGGTTACTGTTTCCGCTTCCGCAGATGAAGGAAAGCTTCTTTTAAAAATAATCGATCAAGGCGCCGGAATTGCCGAAAAAGACCTTGCTTCTATCTTTGATTTGTTTTTTAGAAGTGACCGTACGCGACACATTCAAGGCCAAGGATTAGGACTTTTTATAACCATGCAGATTCTCAAGCGTCACAACATTACTTTAACGGTAGATTCTGAGCTGGAAAAAGGGACTGTTTTCTCGCTGTTGTTTCCGTAACTTTTATTCAAAAAATATCACGTTTGCACAGAAGCTGACACGTCGATTTTTGCATTTGATAACATTTGCATAACACTCTAATCTATTTCTAATCTACTTTATATCTTTCTTTAATCCTTTATTTCACGGGGTTTTGCGTAAACTGCTTGATTTTAAAGAGAAAGAACAAATTTTATAAAATAACACAGCCGTCATCTTAAATTAACACAGCTTCGTTTTTTGATTTTTCGTTAACAAAACCCTTAAATAGGATCGAGGTAAAGAGATTTTCTTTGTCACAAATAAAAACTAAAAGATAACATGACAAAACTAAAACTCTTTTTTTCGGCTCTGATGCTCCTTACAGCGGGAAGTATCTTTGCCCAGATTACAACCTCATCTTTGTCTGCCAAAGTCAACGACGGAACTTCGGCAGTTATAGACGCTGATGTAACGCTGACACACCTGCCTACCAATGCAGTGTACAGAACTACAACTGATAAACAAGGTCGGTTTAGTTTCGAAAACTTAAATGCCGGAGGACCTTACGAATTGGAAATTAAAAGTAAAGACACCAAAGATTATTCAAATACACAAATTTATTTAGCCCTTGGCGAAAATGATCTACCAGCCATCACAGTTGCTAAAGCCGACAACAACATTTTAGAAGAAGTAGTAATTACAAGTGCTAAACCGTCTTCTAAAAATAATGGTACTAATATTAATGAAAAACAAGTAAATGCACTTCCGTTGATTAACAGAGGTATTCAGGATGTTACTAAATTGGTACCGCAGAGTTCAAACAACTCATTTGCAGGAACAAACTTTAGATACAACAACGTTACTATTGACGGTTCGATCAATAACGATGCAATTGGTTTCAGCCCGTCTTTAGGAGGTCAGTCAGGAACTTCTGGAATGCCGGGAAGCAGTACGCGATCTAATTCTATAAGTCTTGATGCGATACAAGATATTCAAGTTTATATTGCTCCTTACGACATTAAATTAGGAAACTTTTTAGGAGGAAGCGTAAATGCTGTAACCAGAAGCGGAACGAATACCGTAAGCGGATCTATTTATAGTTATGGAAGAAATGCAGCTTTAACAGGTCCTAACAATGCAGGAGACGGTTCTAAAATGCCAAATGCTTTTGGAGATTATCAAATTGGTTTCAGATTAGGTCTTCCCATTATTAAAGATAAATTGTTCTTCTTCACCAATATGGAATATGCTGAAAGAACAGATCCTATTTTTTACAATGCCGGACAAAAAGATGCTAACGGAAAACAGACTTCTTTATTAGATCTTGCTACAGCAGAACAAATTTCACAATTCGTTAAAACCAACTACGGATTTGATCCAGGAACATACGGTTCTTACAACAATTCTTCTTTAAGCAGAAAATATTTCAATAAGTTAGACTGGAAAATCAGCGACAAGCATTCGCTTTCATTACGAAACAATACGGTGGTTTCTCAGGCAACAAACTTAGAGCGCGATGCAGCTAACTTCCGTTTTTCAAACATGGATTTTACGCAGAAAAACCAAGCGATCAGTACCGTTTTAGAGTTCAAGAGTCACTTTAATAACCAGTGGTCAAACTCTTTTATTGCAAGCTATTCGGCTATCAAAGATTATCGTGATCCAAAATCAAACAATATCATGTTTCCCCAAACAGAAATTGGATATAACGGAGGAACAATTTTCTTAGGAAATGATCGTGAAGCTACTGTTTTTAATATGAAACAAAACACGGCTGAGATTACCGATAACTTAACATACAAAACAGGAAATCATACTTTATTATTTGGTACTCACAACGAGTTTTACGATATCAATTATGGTTTTGTGAATGCACTTAACGGAAGGGTTTCGTATAAAACTTTAGCCGATTTCTTTAACAAACTTCCTTCTCGTGTTCGCGGTACTTATCCATTTGATGGTTCTACAAGAGATGAGATTTTCGATAATCCGTATGCTAAATTCAAAGTAAACCTTTACAGTGCTTATGTTCAAGATGAAATTAGAGTTGGAAACAAATTGAAAGTAACTCCAGGAGTTCGTATTGATTATACAGATTTACCAAACAAACCCAAATTAAGCCAGCAGGTACAAAATTCTCCAGCAGATCCTAATTACGGTACAACTTATACTTATACTCCTTTAAGCCAAATTAAAAATAACTTTTTCAGTACAGCACTTGTTTCTCCAAGAATTGGATTTACCTACAATGTAGATGAAGATAAAACATTTGTAATTCGAGGCGGATCTGGAGTATTTACAGGAAGGATTCCATTTGCTTGGTTAGGCTATGCGTATTACAATGATGGTGTTGGTTACGGAAGCTATGATAAAAACAACTTAACAGCAGCTCAAGTAGCAGCAGCAGGTGATCCTTTAGCAGCAAACGGACTTAACGGTTACCACGATGCTACGCCAAAAGTTCAAGCGGATTTAATTGACAATAAATTTAAAATGCCGGCTGTTTTAAGAAACTCATTAGCTTTTGATAAAACTATCAACGGATATAAATTTACTGTAGAAGGAATTTACACCAAAGTAATTCGTGATTTAGAATTCCAGCAAGTAAACAAAACAGATAATCCATATTATTTCTCTTATGACACCAAGCACGAAATGCCCATTTATTCGGCTAACATAAATTCAGCTTTCTCAAATGCTTACTTGTTATCCAATACCAATAAAGGATACCGTTACAGCATTACAGAAATGATTTCTAAAACATACGATTTTGGCTTCAACTTTATGGCGGCGTATACTTACGGAGATTCTCGTGATATTACAAACGGTATTCGTAACTCTATGGAAAGTAACTTCCAGATGAACCAGTCATTGACTCCGAATAATCCACAGTTAGCGACATCTAACTTTAATATTAAACATAGAATTGTTTCTAACGTAGGATATGCTGTAAAAGTAGCTTCAAACAATACTTTATCTGCAAATGTGTATTTCAATGCTCAATCAGGGAATCCATTCTCTTGGGGATTTGTAAACTCAACATTAGCAGGAACAGGACAAGCTGCGGGTTTAGCGTATGTATTTAAAGATGCAGCAGAAGCAGCAAAATACATTGGAGTAAACTCAGCAGGTGTTCCTTCAGCAACAGCAGCACAGCAGGTAGCAGCTTACGAAGATTTCGTGAACGGAAATGACTATTTAAAAAGCCGCAGAGGAACATTCACTCAAAGAAATGGTGATACTACTCCATGGAACATTCAAGCAGATTTGAAATTAATGGATGAAATTAAAGTGGCGAAAGTGGGAACTTTCCAAGTATCATTCAGCATGGCTAATATTGGAAACCTTATCAATAAAGATTGGGGAAGAAGTTATTTTGTTCCTAACACTTACAATTCAACAGCAAGTATTGGTTTAACGAAAACAGGAAACTTAGGCGGAGTTGCAACAGGCGATCCTATCTACACATTCCAAAAACCATCTGCACCACCGTATACTATAGATCAGTTTGCATCACGATTCCAAGGTCAGCTTGGCGTAAGATACTCGTTCTAAAAGATTGTGTTTTATTTTTTTTGATTGTCTCCCAGTTTCAATGCTTAGAAACTGGGAGATTTTCTTTTTTAACCAATAAAAAGAAATCATTCAAAATTAATCTGTACAAAAGGATCAATGTCATAGGTGTTGCGTAATGTTAGTTTTTTAACCTGCGTATTCTTTTGTGGTTTGGCACTGATTCCGTTGTTTAAAGCTTTGCTTAATACCGTTTCGCGAATATCTCCCAAAGGGAAAACTTCCATATTTTGAAGTTCGTTTATTTCGATATCTGGATGTATTCCTAAAGTATAACTGCCTTCATTACGGGCATTAAAAAGTTTATAGATTACGGGATATAAAATCCATCCTTTTTCACCCGAAATACGATTGTCTTCTACAGCAAATCCTGCTGCATCTTTTCCTACTGTTTTTTCGCCAATAACAGTAACTTTCATATACGGCTTGAGGTTATTGATAATAATTTCAGAAGCGGACGCGGTGTGATTTCCGCTTAAAACAAAAACTTCCTGAATAAGCGGATGAACGCTTCGTAATGCTTCAAAACGTATTTGGTTTTCATTCATTACCAAAGCTTCTTGAAAGGTTTTATGGACTATTCCTCCGTTTTTATTCCCTTTAAACGTAATAAACAAATCATCTGATTTTATATGTGGCGCCAAAATACTGCATAAAGCCGCTGCCGACGAAACATCTCCTCCTCCATTATAACGCAAATCCACAATAACTTTGGTTACCGATTGATTTTGAAATTCCTTGAAAACCGAAAGCAGTGAACCCGCCAGTCCCACATCAAAATGAGAAATTTCAATATATCCTATTTTTTGATTGCTGAACAGAATTACTTGGCTATTAACGGCATTTGAAAATGTAAGACTGCGTGTAATTTCTATTTCTTCTACAGCTGAGAATCCATCTGCTTCGCTATATTGCATTACTTGTAATGTTATTGTAGCTGAAGAAGCGGCAGCCGCGTATGCATTTTCAAAATTCTGATTGTCTAAAGAAGTTCCGTTTATGGTTTTAATAAACAATCCTCTTTTTAAACCCGAACGTTCTGCAGGAGAATCTGGAAGCACATATAAAATTATTCCATAGGTTTGATTTTCATATTCTATAAAGGAAATATCAAAACCATAACTATTTCTGATACTCTGCGGTGCTGTTTCTGGTAATGACGGATGAACAGCATACGAAAATCGGTCATCTTTATAAAGCAGTTTTTTAAAATAATCTCCGGGTTTTAAAGACAAACTGGTATTTTCAGACAGGTTTTCATTCCATAAATAATACCTTTTCATCTGTTCTAAAATCCAGCTGTTGGCATATTCATTTGTTCCTTTTTCGTACACTACAGGAGCTTCATCATTTTGACAGGAAACAAAAAGCATCATCAAAAAAGCACCAAATAGAATCGTTAAAGCAGTATGATATTTAGGAATGATTGACATTTAAAATGAGAAATAATCTGTTAGATTGATTAATCCTTCGACATGAGAAAATCCACCGGTCTCGTTTGGCTTTTCTTCAAAAACAATCAAACTTGATTTATTTTTCTGCATAACCGTACGGAAAATAACTCTCTGTCCAGTTATATACGATTCGTTTGTTCCGTGTTTTACCAATTCAATATCAATAATGGGCGGTAAGCTAAACGGATATTCGGCAAAAGTGCTAAAATTTGTCGTGGTTATATTTTCGCATTTCCCTACTTGTTCGCCGTTTACTTTTCTAATAATAGCATCTAAAGCGCCTGTATAACCGCTTTTAGAATATTTATTAATGGCTGGAAAAATAAATTTATATCCTGTACGGCCTGTTGCCGATAAGGTTCCTGGTTTAAAAGACAAAACATCAGCTACCCAGATTTCTTCTTTAGCATAAAATGAAAGTGTATCTACAGGTTTAACCGATGTAAAAAGATAAGAATGTATAACCGCTTTTGTTTTTTTATTGATGATTTCTACGGTTTTGCCGCTGTTTCCGTAAAATACAAACTCATGATTTTTTTCAATCTTTTTAACGAAAGCATCATGTTTAGCATCTACAGCAAGGATTTTATCATCAACAGCAATTTGTAGTGAATCCTGCATGGCATTGTACCCGCGAATAACAATTTTACCTGCTTTCTGCTCTTCATAAAGCGGAACGAGATTATCATTGGTACAAGCGGTAAAAAATACAGTTGGAATTAAAAAAATAAATACGGCTTTGACTATTTTCTTCATGAAGTGTAAATATTATAAAAATGGTTTTGTGAGTGTAAGTTCATAAAGCTTTTGTTATTGCTTTATAAACTTTATTTTTTGAATGGAATTTTCATTTTCAAGAACCAGAAAATACAATCCAGAAGACAAATCGTTTACTGCAGTTCCAGAAGCATTATATTCAGGTTCTTTTACTAAAACTCCTGAAGCATTGTATATTTTTAAATTGAGGTTTTCGGTGTCAACCATATCTCCTATTTCTAGTTTTAAAAGATCTTTTACTGGGTTTTGTTGTAAGAAAGTCGTTTTCTTTTCGTCAATATCATCTAGACCTAATCTGGCAGCGGTAATCGAAATTTTATCTATTTCGTAACCAATAACAAAGTTTGGTGCGGTTACAAAGGCAATATAAACTTTCTGCTGTCCTACAAGCTGAGAGATGTCTAGTATATAATCTTTAAACTCCGCATCTGTTACCGATTCTCTTGTAATTTCCAGCGTTCCAATCTGGGTAAAAGAGTCAATACTGGTATCAGTTGTCGAAGCGTATATGTATAAATTATCAGGACCGTCGAATATGGCTTTTTGTGCATTTACAATCAGCTGCATAGCTCCTGCATAATATGATAAGTCAATTTCTGGCATTATTGCCCAGTTTTTTTGTTCGACCCCAAGAGGCGCACCTGAAGCAAAATCAATATTGTATGTACCTAGTACTTTGTAACTGCCGCCTGTTATGGCGCCGTTTTCATCAAGCTGTAAATTGTTTCTTGCGATCCAGTTCATTCCATCGCCATCAGCATCTGTTAAAATCCAATCAGATACCTCAGCATCATCAAAATCATCTTCCCAAATTGTAAATTGTGCATTTGCTATTCCGGAAATAAGTAAAAGTAGTAGTGCGAGTAGTTTTTGTTTCATTTTTTGATATTTAAAAAAGAGACTGCCTAAAGAGCGGGAACAGCAGTATATATTTTGCAGTAAGATGAGCAATGATAAAGCAAAATGAATATACCTGCTTGTTCTAACTCTTCAGAAAAAAAACATAAACACACTCTTCAGGCAGTCTCGTATTATTGAATACGGAGTACTAATTAAAAATTAGTAAACTTAGTCCAAGTATTAGTCCAGTTAGCTTCAGTTTTAAATGCTCCTGTAGCTCCTGTGAAGTTTAAAGCTCCATTATTGAAGAATGGCTGAGTCAAGCTCCAAGCAGTTGCAGGGTTAACTGTAGATGTTGTGCTTCCTAATCCTAATGAAGTACCCGTTGGAAGAACAGGATTTGTAAATCCGTGAACTGATAAAAGGCTCCAAGAAGAGTTAGCTGGTAAAGAAGGGCTTTCCCATCTGATACCTGTAAGATATCCAGTAACTGTAACGTTAGTAAGGCTGATTTGACCTAATCTACGTACGTGGATAGCATTTTCGTAAAGAGCAGCATCTGTTGCAGAGCTAGTACCTACGATAGACATTTGCGAAATAACTGGTCTTGTAATTAATGTAGTAGATGAACCTGTAGCATTGTTATCTAATTCGATACCGTTTGAATCAGGGTTTCCTCCACTTAAACTGTGAGTAGAATTTTTATCGGCAATAGCGATCGCTTTTGTGATTGTTCCTGTATAACCAAAATCAAAATCAAAGTTATCATCGTCTGGTGCGAAAGATACTAAGTGAGAAGCATTAACCGTTCCTCCGAAAAATTCGAATGAATCATCTCTACCATAAGAAACTTGTACGTAATCGATAGAGGTTCCGCTACCAACACCACCAGCTGTTAAACCGTTGATTTCAACTCCTGTTGCAGCATCAAGAATACGACCAGCGAATTCGATACGAACGTATTTCAAGATACCTGCATTGTGCGCATTGTTTGAACCACCATAGTAGAAATCAGATACGTTTGGCTGATCTCCTAAACCTTCGATTACGTTAGTAGTTACTCCAGTATTAACTTGAGCATCTCCTAAAAGTACAACTCCACCAAAATCACCAGGAGTAGCTACAGTAGAAGCGTTTCCATCTAATAAGTTATAACTTGTAAAAATAACTGGAGAAGCAGCAGTTCCCTGAGCATCAATTTGTCCTGTTTTAGTGATTACTAATACTCCAGTAGCAGCGCCACCAGTTAGTGGTTTCGCTTTGATAAAAGTACCTGGCTGTATTGTTAATTTAGCCCCAATTACACGAACAACTCCACTGATTTCCCAAACTCTGTCGTTTGTCCAAGTAGTGTTTGTAGTAATGTTTCCACTTACAGTTTGAACTGTCGCTGGAACACCTGAATAATCTGCACCTGCAGAATTCATAGCAAAAGAAGAATCCGCAGCAGCGTCATCATTTTGACAAGAATTAAAGAACATCATTGCAATCGCTAACAAAAAAACTTTTTTCATGGTAATTGAATTTTGATTATATTGCTGCATATTTTTACATCAGAGGTCATTGAGAGGAGCAGCAAAATTTCTTCTCTTTGGCCTTTTCCTTTTTGGTAAACTTTGTAATAAGTATTCCGTTTTACCGCCGGAAAACTATCCCTGATATTCTTCTTTCATTTTCGGGGTTTGAATGAAAGCTTTATTTCCTCTAAAATTTATAAACACTCTGGCAGTTTCTTTCTACGTGACAACCAATTTTACCCTGTAAGCCTCTCATTTGGCCGGGAAGTTTTTGCGGGTTTCTTACGTGTCAGTCTCTACTGTGTCCTTGTCCTAATTTTAAAAGAATGTAATTTTTTAAACCATCTTAGTAAGAGCGTAATAACCTGCTTCTTTATATACATTAGATTTCAAATGAGGGAAAAATCACCTAAAATTTCATCCTTAACAGTTTCTTAATTTTTACCATAACTTATATTAAAAATCACGCATTTAATGTTATTAAAATGAGTAGTTTAATGAAATATTGATGCTTCTGCCTGTCCAAGCTTTAAACATTTTTCTATCGATATACGGATCGTATTTGTCTGAAGCTCCCGCTCCTAATGCTTTTTGATCTCTTGGGTTGGCACCAATTTCAAAATCAACATTTTTTGAATAACTATTTGCGTTGTTATAGGTTTCGATAGCGGTATCAAAAAGATTTTTGATTCCCAGTTTTAATTCTAAATTTCTTTCTTCAAAAAATTTATAACTTACTTGTGCATCAGTAATACCATACGGCATACGGATTTCTTCGGCTTGATAATCAAAACCTACTAGAATGTATTGGTCACCAATGGCATTGTGTCTGATACTGAAACCCAAACGATCTCCTATATAATCCATTCCAATATTGTAATTGTAAGGCGCTTGTCCAAACAAAGGACGGTTCGCCTCGTACAATCCTCCAGTTCCGTCAATATTGACATACCCCGTTACTTTAGTAGTATTGAAAGCAGCATTTCCAGAAAGGAAAATCTTTCTCAATAAATCCCCTTCTCCTAGAAAAGATAAATTCTTGTAGATTTCAAATTCAAATCCAAACAATTTGGCGCTGTCAGAGTTCATGTTGTAGATATATCTTGTCCCTCCGTCATTTCCAATCTGCGTTACCCCTTCAATGGGATTCTTTATGTTCTTTTTGTAGATACCAAACGAGATAATTTCACCTTGTGATGGAAACCATTCTGTTTTAAAATCATAATTATCAACTTCTGTTGAAACAATTCCGCCCGTATAGTTTAATACCATCGCATTACGAACCGGATCATAATATGGCATGTTTAAACGTTCTGAAAATTGTGGCCTTAATACCGATTTATTATACCCAAGTCTAAGATTTACTTTGTTAGACGGACTTACCGTAAGGTTTACCGAAGGAAGATATTGCCATACTTTATCGTCTTTCTGTACGGTTTCAAATCCACCGGCGTTATCAGACTGACTTGCAATTTGTGTATATACATAACTTTCTGCGCGAAGTCCCCAAACCAATCGAACGTATTGATTGAATTTATTATCGAGCATTAAAAAAGGAGAATGAACTTTTACATCTCCTATATATTCATTACCATACGTCGTAATTCTTTTCCAGCCGAAACCTCCCCAGCGGTAATGCGAACCATCTAATAATTGAGAAAGAGGATAATCAATAATAGCTGTATCTGTTCCTTGTCCAACAACATTTAAAGCAGATGATTCCTGTTGGTTTTTGGCTTTTTTATACGTTCCGAAATATCCTGCCTTTACCGTGTTGGTAAAAGAATCACTAAAGTCAAAATTATAGCTGAAGTTTATTCCAACATTATAATCATTTTCGCTATTGGTAAAATTGGATCTTTTAAAACTTTCTGGATCTGAATTGTACACCAATTGATAAAGTTGAGTATCCTCTCCTACTTTTCTACGTAAACTCGTTAAGAAAGTAGCATCTTTGGTATCTTTTGAGGTACTGCTGAAAGCACCAAACCAATTGATTTCAAATTTTTCAAAACGATGGTTTCCTTCTATTTTATTTTGAATAAAAGTCTGGTAAACTGGATAATCTGTTTCTTTGGTAAAAGGAAGAAAAGTACCGTTTACAATTCCTTCAAGGTTTCCTGTATACATATTCCAGCCCGTAATTTGAGTCAGCTGGTTGTCGTACATGTGCATATAAGTATTTCGGGTCGTAATTTTATGTTTTCCTAATTGAATTCCGGCATTAAACATACCGCCCACAGTCGAATTGAAGTTATAAGAAGCTCCTGAATTTTTAAATCCGTACTTTTTGAAAGTAGAATATCCGTTTCCTTCTTCTGGAACAAATTCAGAATTGGGCATATAACTTCCTCTTTCAGTATGATCGATTTTTAATTGATCCTGCGTATTCTTGAAAATAACCGATCCCACAAAACCAAACTTGTTATTGTCTTTCAATTTATAAACCTGACCTAAAGCAAACTGTAAAGAAGTTCCCGGAGCGGCATAGGTTTTAAAAGTGGTAAAGTTATCCTGGGTAAACTTTTTAGATTGTTCTATAAACGGACCTGATTCTGCTTCTGTAGTGGGAACATCAATATTGGTTAAACCCGAAGGATAGGTTCTCGTTCCGTCATCAAAACCTACATAATCATGTTCGCCTTCTTGTTTGGTCAAACGATCTTTAAAAGTTGCTCTGCTGTTGTATGAAGTTCCAACAGAAAAAGTCATGAAATTTTTCTTAGGAATATCTTTTGTTTTTACTTCAACAAATCCTCCTGCAAAATTGGCATTCATATCAGGTGTTGCATTTTTACTAACGACAACACTTTCTACCATAGCAGTTGGAATAATATCAAAATTAAACTGCTGCTGACTCGGATCTGTACTTGGCAGATTTACACCGTCCATAACCGCCTGATTCCAGCGTTCACCCATAGAGCGGACTACTACATATTTATCATCAATAGTCGTAACACCAGTAATACGTTTTAAAGTACTTCCTACATCTTTGTCTGGTGTTCTGGCAATTTGTTCCGCAGAAATACCATCAGAAAGCTGTGCGGCTTTTTTTTGCTGTAACAACATTCCTTCTGTCGAAGCCGTCGCTTTTTGAAACGTCTGTGTAACGACAACCTCATCTAGAGATTCGGCATCATCTTTTAAAACCACATTTAGAACCACATCAGATTCTGCTACTTTAATATCGGTAATTTTCTGTGTTTGGAAAGAAACATAACTTACTTCTATCGAATACGTTCCCGCTTCTAAGTTAAACGAATAGTTTCCGTCGAAATCAGAAACAGCTGCATTGGCCGTTTCAATTACTCTAACCGAAGCTCCCGGAAGCACCAGACCATTTTTGTCGACTACCTTTCCTGAAATACTTCCTAATTTTTTAGAAGCCGACTTTTTATTTACAGCAATATTGGTATTATTTCTTCTGAAATTTAAATTCGTCAGCGTTTGAAGTTCTGTCAAAAGATTATCTATTGAAATATTCTCTTTTTTAAGATCAATAAGCGGTTTGCTTAAATCCATATCTTTCTGATAAATAAAACGATACGGCGTTCTGGATTCTAAGTTTTCAAAAACTTCCTGCGGAGAGACATTTTTAAAATCAACAGAAACAGCACCCGACTGAGAATAGGTACTTGTGATTGAAAAGAAAATGCTGAAAAACAGAATTTGTACGGCAATAGGAAACTGCCTAAAATAATCATTCATAATAAATAATTTGTTTTTGGTTGTGTATATTTTTTTTCTGGATTATAGGATATAAGGTTCAGCAGACCTTTTACAGCTGCTGATTATCGTCTTACAAAGTAGGTATCATTACCAACAGGTTTAATGGTAATTTCTAATGCAAAAGCAATCGTCTGCAGTAATTCTGGAACACCTTGTCTGGTATCAAGAGTTCCTTTTACCTGAAGTTTTTTCAAATCCTCACTGGCATATTTAAACGTAAATCCGTGATTTGTTTTAAGTTTTTCGATAACGGCTTCAAGGCTTAAACCGTCGACATCGATAAGAGAATTTTTCCATTCTGGGTCGATAACCAAAGCTTTACGTTTTTGAACTATGTTTTCTTTTGGAACAAATATGGCGGCGTAACCTCTTTCGAGAAAAACAGCATTCTGGCTGCTCTCTACTTTTACTTTTCCGGTTCTTACATTTACCTCAGCAATATTTCCATACGCTTTTACATCAAATGAAGTTCCTAAAACGGTAGTTTTGATATTTCCAGAACTGATAATAAAAGGACGTGCCGTATCTCTTGCCACTTCAAAAAAAGCTTCTCCTTTTAATTTGACAATTCGTTCATTGTCGGCAAACTTTTCTGGATATTCGATTTGTGTATTTTCGTTAACCCAGACACGAGTTCCATCAGACAAGCGAATTAATCTGATGTCCTGCGGATACGTTTGTGTAACCACTCCAGCAGTTTTTACAGATTGGAATCCAAAATAAAACTGAAATCCGGCAAGCGAAATAAGAAGAACTGCGCAGGCGGCCATTATGCTGCGGTATATATTTCTGCGCTTGTTAATAGTAGCCGATGCAACGACATCCCACATTCGTAGTTTTATATCTTCGGGAAATATTCCTTTCTGTGGTAATTCGTCCCATTCTTCTTTTAGTCCGTTCAATTTCATTTTATAAGAGTAAAAATTAATGTTCCAGGAAAATCCTCAAAATCTCCTGTCAACCTACATTAGACAGCTTTACTCTAAAAAATCACGGGCAATTTCACTCTTAATGATTTATTAATACACTAAAAAACCTATATTTTCTTTAACCCTGTAAAATTCAACATCTTAAAAAATAAGTCCAAAAATCACATTACAATTCCTTTACAATCCCGATACATTTCTATACAAAACCGCTTTAGGACTTTATGAAAAATCAGTAAAAGCATTTATGGAATGGCAGTGATTGATAAAAACCAATGCAAACCAATACAATTCGTGGCTTTTTACAGAATTCTTTTTAAGATACTGGAGTGTTTTTGAAATCTGGTTGGCAACAGCGCTTTGAGACATTCCCATTTCGTCGGCAATCTCTTTGTAGCTCATTTCATCAAACTTATGAAGGGTAAAAATTTTTCTTCTTTTCTCTGGAATCTGCTGCAGCAAATGCTCTATTTTTTCAAGCTTTGAAGTCAGGTTAACCTCAGCTTCTTCGTTGCTGTCAAGTTCTTTGATTAACTGAGTATCTTCAACGGAAAGAATGCGGTTTTGCTTATTGTACCATTTAGAAATTTCCTGTTTACAGCTTTTAAATAAAATGGAATCAAGTTCTACAGAAGGATCAATTTTACTGCGGTATTTCCAAAGATGAATAAAGACATTTTGGGTAATATCTTCGGTATCTGACTGCTGAGCGGCATATTTCTTAACAAAACAAAAAACTTTAAAATGATATAATTCGTAGATTTCTTTAAAGCAAGAATCGTCTCCATTCCTTAATCTTGTAATCAAAACAGTGCTCATAGTATAATTTTAAATTGGAAAAGAATCCTTACAAAATTACCGCAAACAGAGTTTCATTATTTTGCTCACACATTCATTTAATGATTTTTTAATATTGGCAGAAAAAGAAGACGTTTTGAAATACAAAAAAAGGATTCTGAAGCTATTAGTCCAAAATCCTTTCTTAAAAATATATGATGTTTCTATTTTATTCTTCAGAAAACTTTTTAAAAATAGTAGTCGCAATATGACCGCCAAAACCAAAAGTATTACTCATGGAGTAATTGATTTCTTTTTCCTGTGCTTTTCCTAAAGTCAAGTTGAAAATATCCTTAAAAGCAGGTTCTATTTCAACCGAATTAATAGTTGGCGGTACAATATTATTCTGAACAGCTTTTATACACGCAATCGCTTCAATAGCGCCCGCAGCACCCAGAAGATGTCCTGTCATTGATTTTGTCGCACTGATGTTTAGATGATTTTCTCGTCCAAAAACTCTTTCAACCGCTTTTAATTCGCTGTTATCTCCCTGTGGAGTTGAGGTAGCATGTGTATTGATATAATCAATTTGATCGATCGAAATCTCTGCATCTTCAAGCGCAGCCAGCATTCCTAAATATGCTCCTTCTCCTTCAGGATGGGTTCCCGTAAGATGATAGGCATCAGCCGCCATTCCGCCTCCAACAATTTCTGCAATAATTGGCGCATTTCTACTGATGGCGTGTTCGTAGCTTTCTAAAATAATCGCTCCAGCTCCTTCTCCCATCACAAAACCGTCTCTGTTTACATCAAACGGACGTGAAGCTATTTCTGGACTATCGTTTAACGTAGATAACGCTTTTGAAGCATTAAATCCTCCAACACTCGTTTCATTGATTGGCGCTTCAGAACCTCCTGTGATAATCATATCTGCTTTTCCCCAGCGGATATAATTAAAAGCATCAATAATTGCCGTATTGGAAGTCGCACAAGCCGAAACCGTTGTATAATTAATCCCTCGTAAACCATATTTAATAGAAATCACGCCCGAAGCAATATCTACAATCATCTTCGGAATAAAGTATGGGTTAAATCTTGGTGTTCCATCGCCTTTGGCAAATTCCATAAGCTGTTCCTGAAAAGTTCCAATTCCCCCGTTACCAGAACCCCAGATAACACCAATTCTATTTTTGTTGAGGTTATCGAAATTAATTTCGGCATTTTGTATCGCTTCTTCTACAGAAATTAAAGCGTACTGTGTAAACAAATCATATTTTCTGGCTTCTGACTTTTCGATATAATCCAGCGGATTAAAGTCTTTCAATTCGCAGGCAAATTTGGTTTTGAATTTTGTGGTATCAAATTTTGTAATTGGCGCAGCGCCGCTGATACCATTTACCAGAGATTCCCAAAAATCATTTACATTGTTTCCAATTGGAGTCAGCGCTCCTAAACCGGTAATTACTACTCGTTTCATATTTTTTTATCTAAATAATTATCTAATAAGTTGTTTTTTAATGCTGTCTTTTAGAATAGCAAAATCTTCTTTTCCTGTAAGTCTCGAAAGCTGCACAATAGAAATCATATTCGTAATCAGAAGCAACGCTCTGGTTCTGGGTTCGTCTTCAAAAGCAAAAATCTTTTGGTTTCTTCCTTCTTCCAGAAAAGAACTTACCCAGCGAATCATTTCACCCGAAAAAACTTTAAGCTTTTCCTGTACCATTTCATCAAGTGTATTAAAATCAGTTGAAAGCGAACCGACAATACAAATCTCTTTCTCGTTCAATATATCCGAATAAATCGTAAAGAATCTTTCCAGTTTTTCTACAGGCGATTTGTCTTCATAAGTTTGGGCTACTTTTTCAAGATTTTGAATACTTTTTTCGATAACAGCAATACCCAAATCAGATTTTGAAGGAAAATGATAATGTATAGAAGCCGTTTTGATTCCCACTTTTTCAGAAATATCATAAAAGCTGAAAGCATTATATCCTTTTGCTCTGATTAATACATCTGCTAATTCTATTATTTGCTCTTTTGTAGACATGATTTATTTTTTGACAAAATTACCTATTAACTAGTAGGTAGACAAATTTTTCGGTGGTAATCTTTTCATAAAAATTGAGAATCCCTGTGTTTACAATACAAGACATTAAAATATTACTATTGAATTTGAGAGAATTAAGCTTTAAAACCTTTTTATTTTCTTATACTATATTGCTTACAATTTTTCAAAGTTTTTTAATACATTAGCTCGCCATTAAACTGATTAAAAGCCAATTAAATCCATTACATTATGAAGAACAAAATCTACTTTAGTTTATTTAACCTTCTGTTTTTTACTACTTTTTTATCTGCTCAGACACAGCCGCAATACGATACTTTGTCTGTTGGGAAAATCAAACAAATCATTTCATACAAAGGGACAAAAGATGCTCCTATAATCTTGTTTCTTCACGGCGGACCCGGAAGTTCCAGAATGAATCAAGCTGAAATTTTCAGCAATGAACTTCAAAAACACTTTATGGTGGTTCAATGGGATCAGCGAGATGCTGGAAGAACAATGGCTTTGAATAAATCTACTGTTCCGAATACGCTTCAGCTTGTAGAAAATGATACTTATGAAGTTATCACCCAGCTTTTAAAAAAATTCAATAAAAAGAAACTTTATCTTGTTGGCGAATCGTGGGGAACTGTTTTAGGTTTTAAAATGGCCGAAAAACATCCTGAACTTCTTCACGCTTATATTGCGTTCAGTCCCGTTGTAAATCAGACTAAAAGCGAACAGATAGTTTTGGATAAATTGATACAAAACGCCAAGGAAAAACAAAATACAGAAGCGCTGAAAGAATTAAAAACGGTAAAAATTCCGTTTGATAATTCCGACCAGATTTATTATTCCAGAAAATGGATGTTTGATTACGACGGACAACCTTTCGCAGCCAAAGACACTGCGGTTGTGAAACAGTATTTAAAATCATGGTCAGACAATTGGTTACCTACTTGGAACGACGCTATCAAACAAAATCTCTTTGTACAGCTTCCGAAAGTAAAATGTCCGGTATATTTCATTTTGGGAGAAAAGGATTTACAAACCAACTTTACAATTGCCAAAGAATACTATACTATCTTAAAAGCGCCAAAGAAACAGATTTATACTTTTAAAGACGCAGGACATTCGGTATTAACTGAAAAAGCAGCCGAAGTTCAGAAAATTATTATTGATGATATTCTGTCCAATACTAAATCATAAAAAGCAAAAATCCGTATCGAAGTGATACGGATTTTGTTTTATTGAATCTGAACAATTCTGCTATAATCTTTCATATACTTTTCAGGATCTGAAGCGGCATATTCGTTTTCCGGTTCTGGTATCACATGAATTTTTGAATCACTAATCGATATTACAGCGGAACAGACGTAAATACCGACTTTTCCTTCGGAGTATTTAAAATCAAGCAGCGTTAGTTTTACGATGTCATTAATCGACAATTCGTAATAGTTTCCGTATCGGATAATTTTAAAATAGATTTGTTTCTCCTCTCCTATCTCAAATTGATTGGTTTGGATATTCTCGAATATAAAATTGTTTTTGACGTCTTTTTCATTAAATCCCCACGCTCTAAACTGTACAAAACCATTCATAAAATCAATTGAAATGTAATATCCCGTTCCTTCTTTGTCACATTCAATTACAAAACCGGTTTTTCCCATTCCTTCTACTGCAAGAGTTCCTTCCCAGACAAAATCCATTGAAGGTTTTTCAAAACAATAAATTTCATAACCGCTGCGGCAGCCAAAACGCCATTTATTTTCACTTTCTAAAACAAAATCAGCTGTTGGGTTTCCCAAAATAGGAAGCGGATGCGGTAAATCTTTCTGCAATATGGTTTTCTGATAGAGTTTTTCCCAATAATAATAAGTTTTAAGCAAAAGTCTCCCGCTTTTATCGGTTCCTAATTCTTTTGGCGGCGGAATCACGCGGTGTGTGTTGACATTTCCATCGGCAAAATAAAAATTGTAGACCAAGAAATGCTTTCCGTCTTTTACTACTCGGGCGGCATAATTTCCCTGCGGCATTAATACATTGTTATGAAAAGCACAATATTCTCCTCTAAATTCCGGCGCCGACCAATAACGAACTTTAATATCTTCCCGAATTGATCCCAATAAATAATGCGTTCCTTTGATTTCAAACACACACGGACATTCTACGTCATCATACACATACGGAATATGAAGCGGTTTCTGCAGCACAAATCCGGTTTCATCTCTTTTTGCCACGCCAATACAGCCTCTGCGATAAGTTGGACCAGAAGCACTTCTGGCACAGATTAATAAATAATCTTCGCCTTTGTATTGGTATTTAAACGGATCTCGAAAACTAATCCATTGGCGTGGATTGTTGTTTGGACCTTCATAATGTGGTGCTTCACTTTTAAAAGGAAGTCCGTATAGGTTTTCTTTTTTCCAATTAATTAAATCGGTAGAAACGGCTCTTCCAATTTTTTGTTCAATTCCTTTATCCTGACGTTTTAATCCGGTATAATACATTTCATAACCTTCTCCTTCTGATTTTTTGCTCACGTGCATCGTCCACAGCATATCGTCGTCCCATTCTCCGGGATCGCCCACAAAAAGAGCATTTTTAACTCTTTTCCACGATAAACCGTCATTTGAAACGGCATGCGCAATATAATCGTGATTAGGAATAATTAAATGAAATAAATGATGAATTCCTTTTTCATCTATAAATACATCAACATCTCCAATTTCCCAGTTGCTAAATCCTGAACCTGAATACATTTTATTACTTATTTAATCTGTTAGTATTTTTTATAGCCACGAATTCACGAATTCGCTTGAATTTTAAATCTGATGAACTTTTTCAAAGTTTCAAACTTTGAAAAAGTTGCCGTTGTGCTATGTCTCTATGTGTTTATATTTTTTAAGTAAACCAATTACTTTATGATTTTATAATATTTCAAACCTTCTAAAATTCCGGCTGATGCAGCGGTTTTGGCTACGTAAATACTTTTTGTAGTTTCGTACTCTGCTAGTTCTGCACTTCTGTTTCCCACAATAATTCCTTTTACGGGACCTCTAAACATGTCAACATCATTTCCAGAATCTCCTGCAGCAATAACATTTCCTAATGGAATCGACCATTTTCGGCACAAGAATTTAATCGCATTTCCCTTAGAAGCTCTCTTGGGAATAAAATCCAAATACTGACCGTGACTCGCAATAATGTTGACTTTGTACCAGCCCGTTCCTAAAACCCGGATTAATTCATCGTGATCGTACTGTTCCTTATCGTAATAATAGGAGATTTTATACGGGTTTTGCGCCTCTTCTTCTTGAAGTTTAATCCATTTAACGCCGTTGAGTTTATTCACGATTTCTTCTCTTTTCCAGCGGCCGGATAAGAATTTCGCCCAGCCTTTATCGAGAATATATTCTTTTCCGTTGGTATAATAAATTTCGGTTCCAACCGAACAGATAATAAAATCCGGAAGGGGAAATTGTTCTTCATCAATCACTTTTTTAACCAATGCTAAATTCCTTCCAGATGCCATGGCAAAAGCCATTTTATCGGTTCGATTGATTAAATGTGTTTTTAATTCTATTAAACCTGGATTTTCAAGTTTAGGTTCGATCAGTGTTCCGTCAATATCTGAAACTAATAGATTATCAATTTTTCGTTTTAAACGGCTGATATTGATATTTGGATAATGCTGTTTTTTGATTCCCGCGCCAGATGATAAAGAAAGATTTTCATTAACCAATTCAACATATTGATTAACATGGCTGATCCAGCTGTAATGTTTTTGAATATTGATTGCTCCGTTATTCGAATAATATTTCCATTGATTTTCATCAGTAAGAATATTGCGGAGTGCTTTTTTAATCTGGCTTTCTTCCTGCGGATTTACTAATTCTCCGTTTTGGCAGACTGGAATAATTTCCGACGGTCCTCCATTTTTCGTCACCACAACCGGAAGTCCCGAACTAGCAGATTCGATAACGGTCAAGCCGAAATTTTCATGCAAAGCTAAATTCACAAAAACACCTCTTTTTTCGGCAGCATAACGGTAAATAATCGAAACTTCATTTTCGACATCATGCTTTTTCGGAATGGCCATTTTTCCGTATAAATCGTATTTGTCCATTAAGAGAAGTAAATCCGTTAGAACGTTTTTTTCGGATTCCGGCATTTTGGCAATGTCTTTTCGGATTCCGGCAAAAATGACCAAATTGGCAATACTCTGCAGTTCTTTGTCTTTTCCGTACACTTCAATTAAAGTATTCAAGTTTTTGTGTCGGTCAGGTCTCGAAAGGGCCAGAATAATAGGTTTATGCGGATTGGTCAGAAATTTTGAAATAGTTTCGGCAACCCAGTATTTTCGCTGTGCTTCTTCCATATGTTTTTCCGAATCATTTTCTTGAAAATAATACGGAACAAACTTTCGCGTATCGATTCCTGGAGAAATCGCATGGTATTTTCCGAGTTCAAAATTTTTATAGGCTTTATAGGTTTCAATTTCCTGCTCGGTAGAAGTAACAATGAATTCAGCAAGTTCAAGAGTTCGTTCTTCGGCTGTAATTCTGGCTTTGAACTTGAACTTTTTTTCGAGTTCGTCTTCTGGATTTCCGGCTTCAAGTAATTTTTTCTTTTTATAAAAACCTAATGAATGTCCGGTATGTGCAAATGGAATATTTAAAACCGAAGATAATTCCGCAGCAGCGTAACCCGCATCGGCATAATGTGAATGAATCCAGTCTGGAAAAATATTATATTGTTTGATATGCTGCATAACACCATTCACGAAAGTGTCAAGACCTTCCCAGAGCTGTTCTTTTGCTCTGTATTTTTTTCCAAGAAACGGAATACGTCTGATGTCTAATTTGTCATTAAGAATTTCAACAGGAACGGCATATTCTGGTGAAAGTGAGGGATCGTCTATTAAGCGGGTAAAAAGATGTACGTGTTCGACATCTTCATGTTGTGATAAGAATTCTGCTAATTCAAAAATATATTTAGTCTGTCCTCCATTGTCGGCATCGCGTCCAATTTCGAGTCCAGAACCTTTTAAAAGTCCGTGTATATTGATAAGTGCTATTCGTAATTTTTTCATCATAAAATGTATTTGAATTTCAAATTACAAATTATCGAGCACTTTAATGGTATTTTGAGAATGCTAAAATGTTAATTTTAAAGCCAATATGGGAATCCTGAAAATCTTAAGAATGAATTGTATAAAAAGCAGGCTGGCATAAAAAAAGCCTGAGTTACATCAGGCTTTTGTTTTTTTATTTATGCTATCTTCAAAAGTGGCTTTTTTTTATCTTTTTTCACCTGCCATGATCGAACAATTGAATTGATGACTTCTGTAAATTTGTTTTCATTGTACGGAGCTGTAAAATAACTCTTTGCTGGTATTGAAGAACTGTCTACCACAAAACATTGTGTAAACAAAATTGAAAAATACAAACATGGGCATTTCAATTTTAAAAACATATTTTTTTGGTGGCTGGACTGTTTATGGTCTTCGCTAAACTGCAAAACATTGGAAAAAAGTAAAAACGGTTTTATTTTCTCTGAAATAATATGTCTCTGTGCTTCAGCAAATGTTGTAAAACAAAGAAGGCCGTTTTCCAATTCCATTCCTGTGAAAATCTGTTCAAATAATAAACGATTTTCCTTATTTTCCTCAATAAGTACTATAGGTCCTTGTTTGTTCATGATGCGGGATTTTTGGGGGTTACTGTTTTCAGAAATTACTTATACAAAGTTTGTTCTTTTAATCCCTAACGGTTTACATAATTTTCAGCAAGAGTTATATTATTTCCATTTGTTAAAATCCTATTCAAATGATTATCAATTAATTAAAAACTAAAATTTTAACAAAAAATCGTACCAAATTTTACTTTTTCTTTCCATAGAGCAATATTCTCTTAAAAGCATAAATCGCTGGAAACTTTGGGAATGCATTTTCTATGCGTTTTTTATATTCTTTTATAAAAGTCTGCTGCTGTTCTTCCGAAAACCTTTCCATGTACGGAACTAATGTCGATCCAGAAATAAAATCCAGTAATTGCTGTGCATCATCAGCGATTATAGGATAAACCTTCTGCATAATTTGAATATTCTGAAGTCCGCCGTTAAATAAAATCTGAGCGTATTCGTCCATGCTTAATACGGGAGATTCTCTTTTCCAGCCTTTCAAATAGGTTGTATAAGGTTCTTCCTGAACGAGTTCCAGCAGAATTTTATTGAGTACATTATCGGGCTGAACCGGCATTTGCACCGCAAATTGTCCATTTTTTTCAACTAAATTAATCAAATCAGAAAACAGAACTCTATGATTGTCTGACCATTGAAGTGCTGCATTACTAAAAATTAAATCCCATTTTTGTTTGGAAGCAATAATATCTTCCGTCGTGCCCAGTTTGAATTGTAAACGGTCATTTTGCAAATTCTGTGATTTAGCCAGCATTTCTTCAGAAGAATCAATTCCTATAAATGCAGCCGATTCAAATTTTTCAGAAAGAATATAGGTTTGTTCTCCCGTTCCGCAGCCCAGATCGATGCTTTTCATTTTTCCGTTGTCTTCGATTAAATCAATCAAATCGTAAAAAGGCTGGTAACGAATATTTTTAAACTTGTTGTAGATTTCAGGATTCCAAGGCATTGCAGCATTTTTTAATATTAGACTTTCCTTAAAATTAAAAATTTTATGCGTAATCCTCTTTTAATTTTCTCTTAAAAAAAAGCTGGAGAGAAATCTTTATTTCCCTGCCAGCATTTCTAATAAACTGATTAAAATATAAAATATCGTGATTATCATACTGTTTCCTGAGTTAAAGATGGTTTCTTTTTACGGTCGTACATAATTACAAAACCAATCCAAACTGCTAATAAAACAACAATTAAAATTAGTTCTCTATCGTGAATTCCATTGCGAAAGAAGTTGTTTAGCGAATGTACACCAGCAACAGCCAGCAATGATCCTGTTTTTTTGTATATTTTTCCAATTCCCCAAGTTCCAAAAAAGATAATTCCTAAGAAGACCATGTACTGCGTATTCATCTCAATATTTACGTGCCATAAAAACCAAAGAATGGCAATAATTACAGTTGAAGTAAAAGTAGGAAGCGATTTTAATTGTTCTTGTAGAAATCCTCTCCATCCTATTTCTTCTAAAAGTCCGTAAACCAAAACAGTAAACATTAATAGAATGGGAAATTTACCTGCCATAAAATAATCCGTTCCTGCAATTAAAAAAGCCGGAAGAATCCAATAGACTAAAAATGGCAAAGCGGCAGTTTTGTAAATTCCTTTTAAAGAAAGTGGATTCGAAAGCGAAAACAATTTGATGGCAGCAAAAGCACCTAAAGCGGGTCCTACGCCGCGAAGAAGAATTTGTGCATATCCATTTTCGATTCCAGATAATAAATCCGTTTTAACCGCTATATATCGGCAGATAACTGCGATTACATAATATACTGCGATGGCTCCAAAGTTAATTTTACGTGTCATAAGTTATTTTGTTTGATTAGGTGAGACAAACTTAGTAACTGCGTTTTAAAACAAAATTGACTTTGGGTAAGAAATCATTTTTCCATAACTCTTTTACGGATTCGGCTTAGGCTTTCTGCCGTTAATCCAAGATAAGAGGCAATAATTTTTAAAGGTGTACGCTGAAAAATGGCCGGACGTGATTCTATAAGTTTGAGATAACGTTCCTGCGGTGCAAGCGTTAAAAGTCCGATTTGTTCTTCTTGTTTGCGAATGTAAAGCATTTCAGAAATGGCTTTTCCTATGCGTAAACCCGTTTCAGATCTTCCGTATAATTCATTCAAATCTTCGTAGTTAATCGACCAAAGTACAATATCTTCTAGAGCTTCGGCTTTCATTACGGTTGGTTTTTGTCCCAAGAAAGAAAGATAATCACTCATAAAACTATTTTCATATAAGAGATTAATGCAGATATCGCGGTTTCCGTCCCAGACAAATAATCCTGCCGATCCTTTAATAATAATATTTAGATAGCGTTCTACGGTATTATATTCCTTGATAATATCGGCTTTATTAAATTCCCTTACTTTAATTTTTTCAGAGAATCCTTTCCAGATATTAATCTCGGCTTTAAAATACAAATCGAAAACTTGTTTTACCTCTTCGGGGGAAGGTCTTTGGTTATCCATAAATAGGTCAGCTTTTGGTATGACGAACTATTTACCAATATTACAAAGATTTTAGATATTCTCTTACAGAAATTATAATCTATTCTAATTCGGAATAAAATTTAAATAGTCAAGATTCATATTTCCGTTTTTTACAATATGCAAGGTTAAAAGCTGTTTCCCTTTTTTGAGTTTTATTTTTCCTAATGATTTAGATTCGTTCCAATGGTGCCATTGTCTCCAGTCTACAGGATCTTTATCATCATGTGTCGATTCAATTGTAAGCAAACCTGTGGCATCTTTTCCATTTACATCAATAGAAATAGCTCCGTCGCCATTTGCTGTGTACAAAACTCCAATAGTGTAAGTTCCTGATTTTTGAACTTCAACCGAATAATTAATCCATTCCGAAGGCTGCGTCCAGCCCAGATAAAGCTGATTTAAACTTCTGGATACTTTATTAAATGAAGTATTATCAATATCTCCATCTTTGGTATACGAAATATCAACGCCTTCTTTAATTCTAAATTCATGCAGCGGATTTCCATTTACCGGATTTAATTTACCGCTTCCGTTATTATCGGTATCAGTATCATGATAGGCAATTCCTTCGCCTCCTTCATCGTAAAATTCACATTCGATTTTACCTGGAATCTGCTGGAAAGTTCCTTTCCAGGGTTTTCCAATATCCACTGGTTTTACAAATGACAGCAGACCAACGGCAATTCCGCAGATTAACAGACTCCAAGCTTTCATAACTAATCAGAATTTATATTATTGAATTTCTATACTCTGAAACAGAATATTTCTTTAATTTAAAAAATAATTACTCTACAATCAAACAGATTTCAAATACCGTTTTTTCGTTTTCTCTTTTATGCGAAATATAACCGCCGTGCGCTTCTATAATATTTTTAGATAAAGTTAAACCAATTCCCGCGCCTTCGTTACGGGTAGTGAAAAAAGGCAGAAAAATTTTGTCTTCGATTTCTTTTTCGATTCCCATTCCGTTGTCGGCTATTTTTATGAAAAGCCTGTTTTCTCTGGCTTCCACCGAAAGTACAATTTGTTTTTGGAATGTATTTTTTAAAGCATATAAAGAATTTGTAAGCAGATTAATAAAAACTTGTTCAAACTGCTGCGTATCAGCCCAAACAGAATGTTTGATGGAAATCGTATTGAGAACTTCAATTCCTTCATTTTTCAAAAGCGGATTCATAATTTGAAGTGCGTTTTCGATCAAATCTGTTACATCTGTTTTTTGTTTTTTAGGCGAAGGCAGCATGGCAAGTTTTCGATAGCCTTCTACAAATTTCTGAAGATGATCACTTCGTCTCAGCATTGTTTCAACGCTGGTTTTGATATCTTCCAAATCTTCGTTAGAAAGCGAATCCTGTTCAACCAAATCCTGCAGATTCTGGCAGATGGAACGAATGGGCGTTATGGAATTTAAAAGTTCGTGCGAGATCACTTTCATTAAATTAATCCACGCGTCTTTTTCTTTTTTCTCTACCACATTTTGAATCGAATCTAGTAAAACGATACAATATTCTTTCTCAAAAATTTCAGTTCGTGAAGCTTGTAAAACAAACGTCTGCTTACTTTCCTGATTGATACTAATATCAATTGCCGTTTTTATTTCGTGAAAATCATCTTCTTCAATTACTTCGCATAAAGAAGGAAGCTGATTTTTAAGGTATTTCCATTTTGAAACTTTCGGTACCTTAAAATGATTCGAAAAGTAATCGTTCATCAAAAAAATTGTCCAATCAGTTTCTTGTTTTTCTAAAATAATAACGCCCGATTCGATATTATTTAAAATTGAACGATAAATAATATCTCTTGAAATTTGTTCATTTTGTCTGCCTTTCAGCGTTTCGTATAAATGAAACAAATCGTCGTAGGTTTTATTGAATTTATGTTTTGAAAAATCAGAACTAAAATCATCCTGCAAGATCGAAGAAATTGTTTTATCGTAAATCTGTACAAAATTCTTGACATAAAAATACATTTCCCGTACCAGCAGAAAAACCACGCAAAACCCAAACACTCCCGTAAAAATCAAGTCGATTTTAAAAAAATACATCGAAAACTCGATTGCAATTACGATCAGGATTAACCGCAGAAAAAGCAGTTTATAAGTTTGTAACGATTTAAACATATTAGTTTATATTGATATTATATTTCTCCAAACGTCGGTACAAAGAACCTCTCGACAAACCAAGTTCTTCTGCCGTTTTACTGATATTATTGTTATTTTTGAGAAGTGCCTTTTCAACCGCAGCTTTTTCAACCGAGGAAAGCTGGCTGTCGTCTGAGTTTTCTTCATACGGTGTAATGGTTTCCAAATCCAAATCGGCAACGTTTATCGTATTGTTTTCGCAGAGAATTACGGCGCGTTCAATTTTATTTTCCATTTCGCGGATGTTACCGTTCCAAGCGTGTTTTTCAATTTGTTCGAGAACTTTTTTATCAAAAGTAATTTCCTCTCTTTCATATTTTTCGATCATTTTATCGAGAAGATATTCGGCAAGTGGAATTTTATCTTCGTATCGTTCTCGCAGCGGCGGCAGCACAATTTCCATTGTATTGATTCGGTAATACAAATCTTCCCTGAAATTTTTCTCGGCTACTTCTTGTTTCAGGTTTAAATTGGTTGCTGTGATAATCCTGACATTTAAAGGTCTGGCTTTGGTTTCTCCCAAACGCGTTATGGTTTTGGTTTGAATAACCTGCAGTAATTTGGATTGCAGATGAAGCGGAACATTGCCTATTTCATCGAGGAAAATAGTTCCGTTCTGCGCCATTTCAAAACGTCCGGGTGTATCATTTTTAGCATCGGTAAAAGCACCTTTGGCATAACCAAACAATTCACTTTCAAAAATATTCGAATTCAAAGATCCTAAATCAACCGCTACAAAAGGCTGGTTTTTTCTTTCTGACTGGCTGAAAATATGATGCGCCAGCACAAATTTTCCGGTTCCGTTTTCACCTAAAATCAAAACATTGGCATCCGTTTTAGCGACTTTATCAGCCAGAGAATAGGCTCTTTTTATACTTTCTGAATTGCCTATAAAAAATTCATTTTTAATTTCGGTTTCTTGATTTTTTCTCTGTTCTTTCCGGCTTTTGTCTACGGCTTGTTTCACTGATTCCAACAATTTTTTATTCTCCCACGGTTTTAAAATGTAATCAAAAGCACCGTTTTTTAAACCTTCGACAGCGGTTTCTACTTTACCAAAAGCGGTCATTAAAATTACAACGGTTTTTGGCGAAAGCGTTTTTATTTCTTTCAAAACATACAAACCTTCTCTTCCATCTTCAAAACCTATTCTGTAATTCATGTCCAATAACACCACATCAATAGTATTTTTTGCCAGCAATTCGACAATATTTTTCGGATTATTAAGCGTATAAATGTTTTCAAAATACTTTTTGAGGTACACTTTTGAGGCAAAAAGGATGTCTTCCTGATCGTCTATGATTAAAATTGAAGCGTTTGTCTTTTTCATCTATGTTCAGTTTTGGACGAAAGGTGTCCATTAATGGACAGTCCAGTTCACTTTCAAAAAATAATGTTTTAAAAATAAGGCAGTTACAGCATTTAAATTTCTGGCACGAAAATCCTTTTTAGAACTGGTAAATCATTAATAATTAACAGCTTTCGAAAGTAAAAATAACAAAATAAACCTCGAAAAATCAGCATAAATTATCTTAATTTTCAGGTCTGTTTCTTTTGCTTTAGAAAGTATAATAAATCGAAAAACGAACATCAATCAAACAATTAAAAAATCAATTTATGATTAACATTCAAAAACTTTCTAAAGTATTTAGAACCGATGAATTAGAAACCAGAGCTTTAAGTGAAATTTCATTAACTATTAACGAAGGCGATTTTATCTCGATTATGGGACCTTCGGGAAGCGGAAAATCTACTTTATTAAACATTATTGGTCTTTTAGACAGCGCTAGTTCTGGAAGTTATCAGCTTCTGGAACAGGAAATGGTGGGCTTAAAAGAGAAATTGAAAGCAAAAGCACGAAAAGAAAACATTGGATTTATTTTTCAAAACTTCAATTTAATTGATGAAATATCGGTTTTTGAAAATATCGAACTGCCTTTGATTTACAATAATGTTCCTGCTTCCGAAAGAAAAAACCGAGTAAATGATATTGCCAAAATATTAGGAATTTCACATCGCTTGAAACATTTTCCGCAGCAGCTTTCGGGCGGACAACAGCAGCGTGTGGCTGTTGCCAGAGCTTTAATCAACAATCCGAAAATTATTCTGGCAGATGAACCAACAGGAAACTTAGACAGTAGAAACGGAAATGAAGTGATGGAATTACTGACTGATCTTCATGCAAGCGGTTCAACAATTTTGATGGTAACACATTCTGATTATGACGCTTCTTTTTCGCAGAAAACCATTTTGATGAAAGACGGTGTTATTCTTTCAGAAAAAATGAATCAGAAAAATGTGGATGTTTTGGTAACTTCTAAAATCTAAGATCATGCTGAAAAACTGGATAAATGTATTTACGTATCATGTAAAGAACAACAAGCTTTTTACAGCTTTGAATATTTTAGGTCTCAGCATTGGGATTGCGGGATTGATTTTTGCCATTTTGTACTGGAACGACGAACATAGTTATGACCAATGGAATCCTAATAAAGACAATGTTTTTCTGGTTGCCAATCAAATGGATCCTACCACATATTGGGCTTCGAGTTCAGCTCCTATAGGTTCTGCGATTAAAGAAAATGCTCCAGAAGTCGAATCGTATTGTTATATAAATGGTTATTATGAAAATGATATCATTCGTTTTAACAACAAAAAAGTCCAAACCGATAAAATCGTACTTGCTCAAAAAAACTTCTTCGATTATTTTCCTTATACTTTTATTGAAGGAAATCCTAAAAATGCTTTGCCAGATGTTAACAGCATTTGTTTGTCTGACCAGCTGGCCTATCAAATTTTTGGCAGCGAAAGTGCACTAGGACAAAAGGTTGTTTTACGAAACAAAGTACTGATAGTAAGAGGCGTTTATAAGCTTGACAAAAAATCAGCCTATAACCCATCGTGCGTGGTTAATTTTATGGACAAATATATAAGCAGCACTATTTTATATTGGGGAAATTTTCAATTTGTACTGCTTGTAAAATTAAAAAATCCTGAAGATCAGCATCGTGTCGAGTCTAATCTTTATAAATTGTATTTTGAACATCTGACAGCTCCACGTGCTAAAGAAGAAGGCATGAGTTCGGAAGATTTTATTAAAAAGTATGGCGCTGTAATACCCCATTTAGAACCTTTATCAACTGTTCGCCTACACAGTAAAACTGGCGGAATGGCAGAACCAAAAGGAAATTACCAATTTCTCCTTATTATGATTGGATTGTCGGTTTTAATCCTGATTTTGTCTATTGTCAATTATGTAAATTCTGCAACAGCAAACGCCATAAAAAGAGCCAAAGAAGTGGGTGTGAGAAAAATTATCGGTGCTTCAAAATCAGCTATAATCCAGCAGTTTATTTTTGAAACTGCTATTATAACCTTATTTTCAATTTTGATTGCGCTGGTCATAGCCGAACTTTCTCTGCCGTATTATAACACGTTTTTAGAAAAAACATTAGTACTACAAAGCAGTCAGTTTTATGGACAGCTTGTGGTTATATTTATCGTTACGGTAATCGCCGCAGGAATATTTCCAGCACTTTATGTCGCTAATTTTGAAGCTTTAAAAGTTTTAAAAGGAAATTTTGGACGAAGCAAAAGCGGTGTCTGGCTCCGCAACGGAATGTTGATTTTTCAATTTGCTGTGGCTTCTTTCTTTATCATTGGTTCGTATATTGTGTATCAGCAGATTGAACACATGAATTCGAAAGAATTAGGTTTTAACGGAGACCAAGTCATAAACATTACTTATCGAAATATGTATGGTGATGGCATGACAGACCAAACCCGAATTGACCGATATGACCAAATTAAAAATCAATTACTGCACTTAAAAGGTGTTAAACAAGTAGCTGGAGGTGCTTTTGTAATGGGCAATGGAGCCAAATCAACAATCTCTTATCATTATAAAGATATTAGTGTAGACGGAGATAATATTCCCGTTGATTTTGGAGCTTTGGAAATGTTGAAAATCAAAATGGTTCAAGGTCGTTCTTTTAGTCCAAAATATTCTCAAGATACGATTAACAGCATGCTGGTTAATGAAACTGCCTTGAAATTATTACACGAAAAAGATCCTATTGGCAAAAAGATTGTCTGGAACGGCCAGGAAATGTATTTGGTTGGAGTGGTAAAAGATTTTAATCTTGAAAATCCTAGTGAAAGCATTAAACCAATGTCTTTTTTTCACTTTAAAACTGTAAAATGGTTTGCAGGTTCACTAAATAATATTTATATAACTGTGGATCCTAAAACGATGAATGAAACACTTTCTGAAATCGAAAATTATTGGAAAAAGAATGTCGATTCAGATTATCCGTTTATCTATAATTTTGTAGACAAAGAATACAAAAAATCATATAGCAGTTATGTGAAACAGAAAAATCTTTTTTCGCTGCTAAATATAATCGTAATTGTGATTGCCCTTTTTGGCTTATTTGCTCTGGCTTCTTACTCGATTGAAAGACGCATGAAAGAAATCGCCATCCGAAAAACATTGGGTGCCGAAACGAATGTTTTATTAAAAGAGCTTTGCAAACAATATGTAATTTTCAGCATTATCGGATTTGTGATTACAATAGTTCCTGTATATTATCTGCTGAATAAATGGCTGGAAAATTTTGCTTACCGAATTCAAATTTCAATACTTCCATTCATAATCGGGTTTAGTGTTTTATTATTGCTGACCTTGCTTGTAGTACTTTCAAGAGCGTATCAAGCTACAAAAGTAGATGTGCTGCGTTATTTAAAATACGAATAAACGATTTCAATTTTATAAAAGCTTCAGGTTTTCCTGAGGCTTTTTTTATAAAGCAAAAAACAGGTATTTTTACTTTTCATACAAAATTTGAAATGCCTTATTTTTGGCTTTGTATCAACCAAAAAACAAAACTTATGCCTTGGACTGTGCTTGAACCTTTATGGAAACGTGCTGTAGAACCTGAATCGGCAAAAACCGATCATTCCAATTGGGACAATGAAATTAAAACTTTGTATCAATTAGGAATTGGTATGGAAGATACGCTGCGTTATTTACATTTAGAAAAGCCAGATTTTGAATCGTTTAAAAATTGGATCAACAATCGAAAAAGAGATACTTTTTATGCCATAGAAGATTTATCCGAAAATGTCCTTTCTGAAGAAGACCTTGAATTCTGGAATCAAAATGGTTATATCGTAGTTAAAAATGCTATTTCGAAAGAAGACTGCGAAAAAACACAAAAGGCTATTTGGGAATATTTAAAAATTAATCCTAACGACAAGCGAAGCTGGTACATTCGACATGAAGATCAAAAAGGATTAATGCTTAACTTTTCGGATCATGAAACCTTAAACCGCAACCGTTTTTCGCCACGAGTAAAAAAAGCATATGAGCAACTTTACAAAACCACTAAAATATACAAAACGATAGATAAAGTAAGTTTTAATCCGCCGGAAACAAACGATTTTGTCTTTTTAGGAAGTCCGCTTCATTGGGATATGAGCTTAAGAAAACCGCTTACATCTTCACTGCAAGGATTATTTTATCTTACTGACTGTGGACCAGATGATGGGGCTTTTCACTGTGTTCCAGGATTTCATAATCGAATTAACCAATGGCTGGACGAACTTAAACCGCATGAAAATCCACGGGATAAAATACTAAATGAACAAGCCAAACCTATTGCAGCCAATGCTGGGGATTTTATCATTTGGGACAGCAGACTGCCGCATTGTGCAACGGCCAATACTGGAGAAAAACCAAGAATGGTGCAATACCTTACCTATCTTCCAGACGATTATAATGCTTCGGGAGACTGGATTTAATTCTTTATGGCAATTGTAGAACATACAATTCTAATTTTATAAAATCATAAAAATCTTATGAATTAATTTTGAAGAAGAATATCAGACCAATTGTAACTATTTATAAATCTGCATTTAACAATTGAAAAAATATTCTAATAACTTCAAAAAAATTTAACTAATTAAGATATTTTATGGAAAATTTTCAAGACGAAAAACAGCGCGACTTATCAAAAAATATATCTGACGGAACCGACCAGTTTTTGACTACTGATCAAGGTGTTAAAATCAATGATGACAACAACTCGCTTAAAGCTGGCGAAAGAGGACCTTCATTATTAGAAGACTTTATTTTAAGAGAAAAAATTACGCATTTTGACCACGAACGAATTCCAGAAAGAATTGTTCACGCAAGAGGTTCAGGAGCGCACGGTTATTTCGAAGTAACCAATCCAATTCCAGAATTAACCAAAGCAGGCTTTCTTCAGGAAATGGGACAAAAAACACCTGTATTTGTTCGATTCTCAACTGTTGCTGGATCGAAAGGATCTACTGATCTTGCGCGAGACGCCAGAGGATTTGCCGTTAAATTTTACACACAAGAAGGGAATTATGATTTAGTTGCCAATAATATTCCCGTATTTTTTATACAAGATGCAGCCAAATTTCCAGACTTAATTCATGCTGTAAAACCTGAGCCTCACAACGAAATGCCTCAAGCAGCCTCTGCACATGATACTTTTTGGGATTTTATTTCACTCATGCCAGAATCTATGCACATGATTATGTGGGTCATGTCTGATCGAGCGATTCCAAGAAGCTTTCGAATGATGGAAGGATTTGGAGTGCATACTTTCCGATTGGTGAATGCTAAAAATGAATCTGTTTTTGTAAAATTCCATTGGAAACCTAAACTGGGAACACATGGAGTTGCTTGGGACGAAGCGCAGAAAATCTCAGGAAAAAATTCAGATTTCCATAAAGAAGATTTGTGGGAAGCGATCGAATCAGGGAATTTTCCAGAATGGGAATTGGGTGTTCAAATCATTCCTACTGAAGATGAGCACAAATACGAATTTGATTTACTGGATCCTACCAAAATTGTTCCCGAAGAATTAGTTCCCGTTACCATAATTGGGAAAATGGTACTAAACAAAAACCCTGAAAATTTCTTTGCTGAAACGGAACAAATCGCTTTTCATCCCGGACATATTGTGCCTGGAATTGATTTTACAAACGATCCATTATTACAAGGAAGATTATTTTCTTATACCGATACACAACTTTCTAGATTAGGAAGCCCTAACTTTCATGAAATTCCGATCAATAGAAGCATTGCTCCTGTTCACAATAATCAGCGTGACGGTCACATGCGTCAGGAAATTAATAAAGGACAAGTTAGTTACCACCCTAATTCGCTTGGAGGCGGGTGTCCATATCAGGCAATGATTAAAGATGGTGGTTTTTCGAGTTTTAACGAACGTGTTGATGCTCATAAAGTGCGTGAAAGAAGCGAAAGTTTTAACGACCATTTTGGGCAAGCGAAATTATTTTTCAACAGCCAGACTGATGAAGAAAAAAGCCATATTGTAAAAGCCCTGCGTTTTGAACTTGGAAAAGTAAAATCTTCTGCTGTAAGAGTTCGAGTGCTGGGATTATTATCTCAAGTTGACAAAAAACTGGCTGAAAAAGTAGCCGTAGGATTGGGTGAAAAAGTTCCAGCATCACCAGAAACCCCAATGAATAAAGGTGTTTCTCCTGAAAATGAAGGTGGAAACCAAGAACCAACTACGAGTAAACAATCGGTAAAAGAATCTGCTGCCTTAAGTATGATTAAAAATCCGACAAATTCTCCAACCATTGAAACAAGAAAAGTAGCTGTGATCTGTACGAACGGCGTTTCAGAAAAAGCAGTTAACAATATTAAAAATGCGCTTTTAAAAGAAAAAGCTCAGGCAAGCATCATTGCACCAAACTTAGGATCAATCTCTACCGATACCGGCGGAGCCATAACTGCAGATTTCAGTTTTTTAACTGCGTCATCTGTATTGTTTGATGCCATTTATGTCCCTCACGGATCCGATTTAAGCGAGATAGCAGACAGCGGTGAAGTTCAGGAATTCCTTAACGATGCCTATAAACACTGCAAAGTAATTGGTGCTGATGGTGAGGCTTCTAAAATAGTAAGCAATGCGCCTTTTATTGCGGAAATTACCAATTTTGATTCGGGAATTGTAATGACTAGCGAAATAGCAACAGCTGGTTTTGCCAAGGAATTTATAAATGCCATGAAAATGCACCGTTTCTGGCAGCGCGAACCAAACTTATACAATTAAAATACCTGTTTAATACTTTTTCATTCTTTATCTGAAAAACATCTGTGTTTGTGCACAGGTGTTTTTTTTATTTCAAATAAAACCTTAATAATCAAGTAGATATTTTATAAAAATTTGCAATTCATAGTATAAAAAGAATAAATGAAGAGTTTTTAAATTTAAATTAAGAATTAAAAATAATACCATTATGGAGAAAAATAACAAACAAATGATTAATGAGCACATGTCAAATGAAAGAACATTTTTGTCTTGGATAAGAACCGGAATCGGAATCATGGTTTTTGGATTTGTGATTGTAAAATTTTCTTTGTTTGTCAATCAGCTGCCAGCGTCATTATTTCAAGAATCTAATATTCCAAAAAACGGTTTCACAATTGTGATTGGTATTGCACTTGTACTGACCGGAGCATTAACAATTGTTTTATCCTATTGGAAATACAAACAAGCTCATAAATTACTTCAGGAAGGCAGGTATTTATATTCAACTTTATTACTTACCATACTTACTGTAGTAATTTTTGTAATGAGTATCATTATTATAACCTATTTAGTCATAGCGGCATATCCGTTTAATTTCTCAATATGAGTACCGTAGATAACATATTATCCGATAGTTCGAACAGATATTATCCTCTTCGGCAGAAAAAATGGAAATATTATCAGGAATGGCATACTACTGTATTTTTTCACTGGGAAATTCCCCTCTATTTTATTGAAGAATACATTCCAGACGGGCTTGAGATTGACACTTTCAACAATATGGCCTGGATCTCACTTGTATCATTCGAAGTAAAAAAAATGCGGTTGAGAAACTTACCAGCCTTTCCGTATATCTCTAATTTTCAAGAAATAAATCTAAGAACGTATGTCAAGAAAGATGGAATTCAAGGTATTTATCTTTTTTCAATTGAAACTAATAAATTGATTCAAGTTCTGCTTTCAAAAGTTTTTATAGGTCTGCCTTACCAAAAATCAGAAATAATACGCTCTGGAAATCATCTTCAATCTAAAAATGATGAACTAAACCATCAGCTTGATATGGTTATGAGGCAGAATACACCTTTAAAAAATAAAACAATAATAGATACCTGGCTTACCGAACGTCATGCTTTATACGAAATGATTAATGATGAACTGTATCGTTTTGATATACATCATAAAGAATGGAATCTTCGAGGTTTGGATATTTTGATAAAAGAAGTTTTTTATCAAGCCGGAAACTATACCGCTAATACCTATCCTGACATTATTCATTATGCAGATAAATTGGAAGTCATTTTATGGGGAAGAGAAAAAACCCCTTAGTGTGAATTCTATAACATTGGACAATAATTATGTAAAAACGGTGTATATGAGATTTATATTTTCGAATTGAAATAATTATCTCACAAAATATAAAATTATCCCCATGAAAAATCAAACTTTAAGAATTTCCGTACTCGTGCTATTAATCTCGCTTCTTAATTACAGCTGTGCACCGCACTGTGATGACGAAGATTACAGAAAAGATCCGCCACAAGCCAATATTTATAAAGTTGATTCGCTAAAAGTTTCAGATTTGGACTAAGTTCAAATATTGCCTTAGAATTGTCATGTTTAAATCCCGCCCAAAAGCGGGATTTTTTACTGTATAGAATAAAGTTTTTAACAATCTTTCTCAGTCAAAATACGAATTGGTTTTAGCAGCATCTTCCTGCACGTCCTTATTTCATTACAATTTTTTTCTAGCTTATTACAAAATTGGATTATGTGCATTTGCCGTCCGTCTATTTTGTTATAAAATTGCGCAGAATTTATAAACCCATCTCGATAAGCCAAACAGTTTTTGAGTACTTTTAATGACTAAAAACCGCAGTCGAGAATATCAAATTAATCAAGGAATGAAAAAGTTTAGAAACACTATTTTTTATGTCGGCATTATCGGAGGATTCTCCGTTTTAATGTATTGGATTATTCTAATGGGCGTAAAATTAGAAACGGGAAGAAACCTTAAAATACCCACCTCAGATAAAAGCCAATGGAATGAATTTCTTGATTCTCTTATTAAAAACCTACACCACCCACTGGCGCTTTTACTAGCTCAGATTGTTACCATAATTTTTGTGGCGCGTATTTTTGGATGGATCTGCATCAAAATGAAACAACCTGCTGTTATTGGCGAAATGATTGCGGGAATTGTAATGGGGCCTTCCTTAATTGGAATGTATTTTCCTGAATTTTCAGCCGTACTTTTTCCCACAGAATCACTTGGAAACCTTCAATTCCTGAGCCAGATTGGTCTGATTCTTTTTATGTACATCGTAGGTATGGAGATCGATATGAAAATCTTAAGAAACAAAGCCCACGACGCTGTTGTCATAAGCCACGCCAGTATCATTATACCTTTCGTTTTAGGAATGGGTCTCGCCTATTTTATTTACGATGAATTTGCTCCTGCTGATGTTCAGTTTACTTCATTCGGATTATTTGCCGGAATTGCCATGAGTATTACAGCTTTTCCAGTTTTAGCAAGAATTGTGCAGGAACGCGGTATTCATAAAACAAGATTAGGAACTATTGTAATTACCTGCGCTGCAGCAGACGATATTACTGCTTGGTGTATTCTGGCAGTTGTAATTGCCATAGTAAAAGCAGGTTCATTTGGAAGCGCTATTTACACCGTTCTTTTAGCTTTAGGATATGTATTTTTAATGATAAAAGTTGTTCGTCCGTTCCTAAAAAGAATTGGTGATTTATATGCAGCAACTGACAAATTAAGCAAACCAATCGTTGCGATTTTTTTCCTTACCTTGGTTGTATCTTCTTATTTAACTGAGATTATTGGTATTCACGCTTTATTTGGAGCATTTATTGCCGGAGCAATTATGCCTGAAAATATCCGATTCAGAAACTTATTCATTGAAAAAGTGGAAGACGTTGCGTTGGTGCTTTTACTGCCTTTATTCTTTGTATTTACAGGTTTAAGAACCCAAATTGGTCTATTAAACGAACCTTATTTATGGAAAATAGCTGGATTGATTTTCTTGGTAGCTGTAGCTGGTAAGTTTCTGAGCAGTACGCTGGCGGCCAAATTTGTGGGTCAGAGCTGGAAAGACAGTTTATCAATCGGAGCATTGATGAATACCAGAGGTTTAACTGAATTAGTAGCTTTAAATATTGGTTACGATTTAGGCGTTTTAACTCCAGAATTATTCTCTATGATGGTCATTATGGCACTTGCAACAACATTTATGACTGGACCTACCTTGGATTTGATTAACTGGTTTTTTAAATCCAGTAAAGACGATACGGAAGAAGATATTATCTTAAAAAACAAATACAGAATCTTATTGTCATTTGACCGACCAGAATCTGGAAGAGCCTTACTTAAAGTTGCCGACGGCCTTACGAATAAAAGAGCCGAAAGTTCTGAAATTACAGCCATGCATTTGCTTCCAATCGAACAAATACATCATTACAATACAGATACTTACGAGATTGAAAAATTCAAAGAAGTCATTGATGAATCAACTGCTTTAAACCGAAATATTACAACGATGTTTAAAGCTTCTGCCGATATTGATAACGAAATCGTAAATGTCGCGAATAAAAGTAAAAACGATTTACTGCTTATTGGTCTTGGGCAGTCCATTTATGAAGGAAGTTTGCTGGGACGTGTTCTTGGTTTTACAACTCGAATGATTAATCCTGAAAAGATTTTAAATACCGTTACCGGAAAAGAAAACATCCTTGAATCTGCTCCATTTGATGATGGTACAAGGCAGATTATCGCCAAATCGCAGATTCCAGTTGGAATTTTAATTGACAAAGATTTAACGGATATCTCAACGATTTTCATTCCGCTTTTTGAAACAAAAGACTGGGAATTAATTGAAAATTACGTTCAGAAATTCATTCAAAATATCGATCCCAGAATTATTATTCTAGACGCCCAAGGAAATATCGAAGCCGATTTAGACACCAAAGAAAGAATTAGATTAATGGAGCAGGCAGCACCCAATCAACTTTCATTTAAAAAAGAACAAACAATAGATAAAGATTTCTTGGAACACCAGAATCTTATGGTTATCAGCATTGACAGCTGGAAACATCTAATGGATACAAAAAGCCCTTGGCTGTCTAATATTCCTTCTACTTTAATAATTTCAGACGATAAAAAATAATCGTTTTAATTCTATCACCAATAAAAAGAGAAAAGCCTTTAGAATGAACTAAAGGCTTTTCTCTTTGTTTGTTTTAAAATGAAAAATTACTGTTCTATTAAAACACTTTCTATTTCAGCAGTTTTTGCAAAGGTTTCAACGTCTCTTTTCTCACGCATCACACCCCATTTCAAACACGCAGCTCCCCAAGAGAATCCTGCTCCGAAAGTAGTAATCAGTAATTTTTGTCCTTCATTAAAATCATCTTTAAAATCCCATAAACACAATGGAATCGTTGCCGATGTTGTATTTCCATAACGCTGGATATTTACTTTTACTTTTTCCGAAGGAATATTTAAGCTTTCGCCCACTGCATTTATAATTCTTAAATTAGCCTGATGCGGCACAACCCAGTCAATATCATCAGAATCTAATTTGTTTTTAGCCAAAACATCTTGAGAAACCTGGCTCATAGAAGCAACTGCTCTTTTAAATACAAAAGAACCATCTTGTTTCAAATAATGATCTCTGTGTAAAAGACTCTGCATAGCAGCCGGCTCTTTAGAACCTCCAGCAGGAACTAACAATGATGCTGTTCCGCTTCCATCAGTACGAAGAATACTTTTCATTAATCCGTAACCTGATTCTGTTTTTTCCAATAAAACCGCTCCTGCTCCATCGCCAAAAAGAATACAAGTATTTCTGTCTTCATAATCTACAATTGAGCTCATTTTATCGGCACCTACGACCATTATTTTTTCATAACGTCCGCTTTCAATCATATTCGCGCCCATTTCAAGAGCATATAAAAATCCGCTGCAAGCCGCATTAAGATCTAGTCCAAAGGCATTTGTTAAACCACTCATTTCGCAAACCTTACTTGCTGTTGGAGCTAAAATATGGTCTGGAGTGGCAGTTGCTAAAATAAGTACTTCGATTTCCTCGCGGTCTACTTTATAATTTTTAATCAAGTTATCGATAGCGGCACAAGCAAGATCAGAAGTTGCTACATTATCGTCGGCAATACGGCGTTCTAAAATTCCTGTTCTTTTTTCGATCCATTCTTCAGAAGTATCAACTGTTTCTGAAATTTTTTTATTATTGAGGATAGCAGGCGGTACATAACCTCCAACTGCTGTTATTACTGCATTCATTGTTTTTGTTTTTTGTTTCTGCTTGCGTTTGTATAATCAGGTGCTGATTATTACATATAAACGCTTTTTATTCTTTTTTTATTGGGCTTTCTAAACGATTCATAACAACTGAATGCTGTTTTTAAAAGCGCTGTACCTGGAAATAAGGTCAAAACACTAGAACCTATAATAAAGGTTCCCATAACCATTAAATCCTGAAAAGATTCTTTATGTAAATCGTTAAAATGGACTGCCAGTATTAGGAAAATTACCATTACCAGACCTGAAGCCAAAACCATAAAGAATGTTTTTGCCGTAGCATTTACTACTGCATCTTGAGTTTTTGAGGCATTTTTATAATAACCGAATGCCGTATCGGTTTGAAGAAAAGCTGCAATTGCTGCGATAGTTATACCTCCAAAGAAAGAAATCTGCATTAAACTCTCTGAATTCCAAACTAATATCTTACAAACGTAAGAAAGCAGGAAATAACTAAAAATAAGCGATAAAAATGGCGCGGATGCCAAAATATAACTCTTGTAACGCATTACAATAAATAGAAAATACACTAATCCCAAAATCATGAAATAGTAATCTTCGGCATTTTCTATGGTTAATTCTAAAACCAGACAGGCTGTAACCAATATGGCGGTCAAAAAACTGATGATTTTATGAGTCAGCACAACACTTACTGCTTTAACCAATGCAGTAATACCTTTCTCGATTTTGTCATTTGCTTTTTGAAGTATTCTTTCTGAAAAAGAAAGTTTCAAATCGTCTTGCTGGCGTTCTTCATTAATATGACCTAATGACAAACTGCCTAAAACAGGCAGAAGCATAAAAGCATTAATGACTGCTATTGATAATCCTGCAGCTGACACCCACACAAAATCTTTAAACGGGACAAACTGAATCTGGAACCCCCAAACAAGCAACAGCAGTAAAGTGATAAAGGAAAGTACAACTGTCCAAAAATTTACTGACACTGCTTGTCTAACTGCCAATTTTGCATCCGTTTCTGAAGATTTTTTATTTTGATGTACAGAATACAGTAGTATCGTATTTACCAGCAGCGAAAATCCTAAGCTTAAAATGATGGCCGCTGTTAATAATGATGAATACTCTACTTCAAATAAATCGATAAAAAAAAGTACTCCAAACATTACATTTAGCGAACAGCCAATACTAATCAGGACCGAAACTAAGTCTTTGAGAAATAAATAACTAACTGCAAATAAGCCAATGAACATAGTCAAAATTTCGTAAGTCTCGATTTTGTAAAATGTTATTGGCAGTCTTTCAAGCGACAAAAAACCCGAAATTAAAAAAAATACAGGCAGTATACTGAGTATCACGGCCTTATTATGAGAGTCGATTTTCATTACATATTCTATTGTTTGATTAAATTGTTAAAAAAAACAATTGTACCGCAATCATTGTGCCGTACATGGCTTTTGACACTAATAATTTGGAAATGTCAAATAATACAAATCGGGTGTCAGTATTATTTTTGTTCTAGATTCAATTATCATAAAAAACTAATTTTCAATTGACAATTATAAAATCATTACCTAAAATTATAAATTGAATATGAAGTTTAAATGAAGAAATGCAATATGTATTTCAGGCAAATCCATTACAAATTTGTACTTTTAAATTTTTAACACACAATTAAAAATGGAAGAAATCTTTAAGATCTTCAAAATTAATATCGCAGAATCCGATAAAATTCAGCGTTCTGTAAACGAACCCCATTATCATGATTTTGAAGAATTAATTATTGGAAAAGAAGGACGGCTGGAACATTTTATAGATTTTCAGTCCGATCTTATTGATGCTCCATTTATCAGTTTTGTAACTCGCGGAAAAGTGCATCGGGCAAAACCACTGCCAAAAGACGGAAAATGTGATATGTGGGTTTTGCGTTTTAAAAGTGAATTTGTAGCAGAATCGGCATTTCAGCTCTATGCTTCTTTTCATGAAAATGCTAATGTCGAAATGCCGGAACACAATTGTTTTGGAAGACTTGCTACAATCTGCGAAATCATTTATGATGAATATCAGCAGGAAAGACCCGATCTTGCCGTAATCCGACAATTACTGAGCGCCTTATTTACCATAATTGAATCGGAAAGACGAAAGCTAAATCTCAACAACGAAGAATCCAAAAAAATACAAGGATCAACTTTTAGAAATTTCCTTCGTCTCCTTGAAGAATATTACAGACAGCCAAAAGACGTTCATTTTTATGCCGAAAAATTATTCATGACAGTTCGAAACCTAAACAACATCTGCCAGAATATCTTACAGCAGAGTGTTTCTGAAATTATAGAAACTCGAAAATTGACGGAAGCCAAAAACCTTTTAATTACAACCGACAAAACGATTTCTGAAATTGGTTTCGAACTCGGATTCAAAGAAAAAACGTATTTCACCCACGCTTTTAAAAAGAAATCAGGAATGACGCCAACCGAATTTAGAGACGATATGTCGAAACTCATTTCCTAAAAACACAATCATTCTTCCGATTTGTGTTACCTCATTTCTTGACATTATACCGAAATTTGCATCCTAATCATCCACATAAATTTTATGGAACGCAAAGATTTTTTAAAAGCCATGGCCATTTTGCCTTTAGGAGCAAGTGCTTTACAACTCACCGACCTGCAAAAAGCAGCAAAAAGTTTTGAAGCCACGCCTAGAATGCCTGTTCTGTTTCTAGGACATGGTAATCCAATGAATGCGCTTTACGATAATACTTTTACAAGAGGATTTCAAAATATAGCCAAAGACCTTCCAAAACCAAATGCCATTTTATGTATTTCGGCACACTGGGAAACAAAAGGAACATTTGTAACCGCAATGGAACAGCCTAAAACCATTCATGATTTTGGAGGATTTCCGCAGGCTTTATTTGATGTCGAATATCCAGCTCCGGGAAGTCCTGAACTAGCTTTGGAAACCCAAAAATTAATTACATCAGTTCCAGTTGGTTTAGACCACAATTGGGGACTCGATCACGGTTGTTGGACAGTTATCAAATTTTTATATCCAAATGCTGATATTCCTGTTATCCAGATGAGCATCGATTATACCAAACCTGCTTCGTACCATTATGCTTTAGCTAAAGAAATTGCGGCACTTCGTCATAAAGGAGTTTTAATTGTTGGAAGCGGTAATACGGTTCACAACCTTAGAATGGCGGCGTGGGATAAAATGAACGAAGTTGGATATGCTTATGACTGGGCGACTGCTGCCAATGAAAAAATGAAAAAAATGATTTTAGAAGGCGATCACCAATCTTTAATCAGTTTTGAAAAACAAGGGAAAGAATTCCTGCTGGCAGTTCCTACTCCAGAACATTACATGCCTTTGATTTACACCTTGGCTTTACAAGAAAAAGACGAAAAGACAACCATTTTTAACGACAGCATTCTGGCAGGATCATTAAATATGATGTCGGTTAAAATTGACAAAGCCTAATGAAGAAAAAGTTTTTATTCCTTTCTTCCGCCTTTATTCTGATTATAACCATCTCTAGTTTTAATGTAAAAATGAACACAATAGCTCAAAAACCAAAACTGTATTACAAAGCAAGGCAGCCTAAAATAAAATCTGAAAAACCGCCTTTGGTAATTCTGCTTCACGGAGTGGGCAGTAACGAACAAAATATGTTTTCCTTTGCTGATGCATTACCAGATCAATATCTGGTAGTTTCTGCCAGAGGTCCGCTGACATTTGGACCTATTAGTTTTGCTTGGTTTCAAGTAGATTTTTCAACTGGAAAACCTATCATCAATGAAAAACAAGCCGAAGAAGCCCGAATTGCCATTCTTGAATTTATTGATGATTTAAAAACCGAACAATCATTTGATGAAAACAAAGTGTATTTGGCAGGTTTCAGCCAAGGAGGAATTATGAGTTACAGTGCAGCTCTTACACAGCCTGATAAAATAAAAGGTATTGCCGTAATGAGCGGCCGACTGCTTCCGGAAATAAAACCAATTATTGCTTCTGAAGATCAGTTAAAACCATTACGCATTTTTATTTCACACGGAAACCAAGATCACGTTTTACAATTTCAATATGCGCTGGACGCTCAGGAATATTTGAAATCAAAAAATCTCGAACCTGAATTTCATCAGTATAATGAAGATCATACCATTAACCACGAAATGCTTAAAGATCTCGTAAAATGGCTTAATCAGTAAAATACAAACCTGCAGAAAAATTTATCTGCAGGTTTTTTGTTTTAAAAAACACTTCGAAACCGCATCAATTTGAAAAAATTCAAAATTCATTCAAAATTGATTTGCTAAATTGCATTATGAAAATCCTGATAATAGAAGACGAACGTGAATTGGCTCAAAGTATTAAGAACTACTTTCAGCCAAATGGTGTGCATTGTGAAATGGCTGGCAACTACAAAACTGCTCTTCAAAAAATAAGCATTTACGATTATGACTGCATATTATTAGACTTAATGCTTCCCGATGGAGATGGTTTTGATATTCTGAAAGAACTCAAAAACAAACAAAAAACAGAAGGCATAATTATCATCTCGGCAAAAGAAACTCTGGATACCCGAATTGAAGGTTTTACTCTCGGTGCCGACGATTATTTGACCAAACCTTTTCATTTATCAGAACTTCTGGTGCGTATTCAGGCGCTTGTACGACGAAAAAACTTCAAAGGCAGTAATAATGTTGTCTTTAATGAAATTAGTATTGATATATTTGCCAAAACGGTTTCGGTACAAAATAAACCCGCAGATTTTACCAAAAAAGAAATCGATCTTTTACTATTTTTAATCGGAAATCAGAATAAAGTTTTATCAAAAGGCGCAATTGCCGAACATTTGTCTGGAGACATGGCAGATATGCTTGATAATCATGATTTTGTTTACGCACATATCAAGAATTTAAAAAAGAAACTAACCAAAGCCGGAAGCGGTGATTACATTAAAACAATTTATGGTTTAGGTTATAAATGGCATGAAGAATAAAAAATTACTAAATACAACCACCAGTAGTTTTCTGGTTTATGCCGTAATTATTTTACTGCTTAGTGCTCCTGTCTTTTATGCGATCAGCCAATGGCTTTATATTTATGAAACCGATGAAGTACTCCTGTTTCATAAAGGTTCTTTTATCAAACAAAGCCATAAAAGTTATACCGAATCAGATATTGCAGCCTGGAACAAATACAATCGAAATGTTGATATCGTGGCCGATATGGGCGTAAAAAAAGATTCGATTGTAAGCAAAATGCTGTTCGATTCTATTGCCAATGAAAAAGAACCTTTTCGCGTGCTTTACACACCAGTTCAAATCAACGGAAAGAAATACACGTATATCGAAAGAAGCAATATGGTCGAAATGGAGGGCATGGTTTACAGCATTGCCGTCATGTTTTTATGTGTGATTATTATTTTAATGATTGGGATTATTTGGATTTCAAAAGCTACAGCGGCCAAAATCTGGAAACCTTTCTATAACACGCTTGAACAAATTCAGGATTTTGAAATTGATAAAAACAAAGCACCTCAGTTTATTGAAACTGATATTGACGAATTTGATCGTTTGAACAAAAGTTTGGAACGTCTTATCGAAAAAAATACTGCTATTTATAAAAGCCAAAGAGAATTTATAGAAAATGCTGCCCACGAATTGCAGACTCCGTTGGCACTTTTTCAAAGTAAAATCGATACATTATCCCAATTTCCTGATTTATCTGAAGAACAGTCAGAACTTTTGGGTTCGCTGAACAATGATGTTTCGCGAATGAACCGATTGAATAAAAACCTGCTGCTATTGTCTAAAATTGATAATGACAGTTATTTTGAAAAAACCACTATTTCTCTGGATGCTTCCCTAAATCGTCATTTGGACTTTTTTATCGAACAAGCCGAATCCAAGCATTTATCTGTAAATATTGAAACCGAAACCGATATTACTATTCATTCGAATACTGTTTTAATCGAAGTCTTGATTAATAATTTGTTTTTAAATGCCATTCGTCATAATGTTAAAGGCGGAAAAATAAATATTTCAACCACTTCTGATGCCCTTACTTTTTCGAATACAGGAAAAAATACCGCTTTAAATTCGGAAAAACTTTTCAATCGTTTTTCAAAATCCGATCCTTCTTCTCAAGGAAATGGACTTGGATTGGCTATTGTCAAAAAAATTACTGAACTCAACAACTGGGATTTGGTCTATACGTTTGATGAAAATCTCCATCATTTTACTGTAAAATTCTAAAATTCAAATTTTCTCCAAAATCACATTAGAAATTCGCTGTATAAATTTTAAAATATACAATCGTGAATTTTCTAAAAGCCATTCTTCCACTAAAAACTATCTCTAGTATTGTATGCGTGCTGTTTTGCATTTTGAGCACCGCGCAGACTAAAACGGTCACGATTTCAGGAACCATAAAAGATCATACTGCTAAAACGGCACTTCCGTACGCCAATGTCATTTTAAAATCAAAAGATCAAAAAGTCGCATCTGGAACCGTTACCAATGAAAAAGGAATCTTTACCATTGAAAATATCAAACCCGGAAATTATATTCTAGAAGTCAGTTCTGTTGGTTTTATGACTAAAACCCAAAGTCTATTTGTGGGTTCTATGTCGGATTACTTAAACATTGACAATATAACTTTATCTGAAGATGCTCAAACTCTTAACGAAGTTGTGGTCAATTCCAAGCAAGAATCCGTTACCAATAAAATGGATAAAAAAAGCTTCAATATGAGTGATAATATTACGCAAAGCGGAGGTTCAGTTTTACAAGCCATGCAGAATCTTCCGGGCGTAACGACTCAAGATGGAAAACTTCTTTTAAGAGGAAATGACAAAGTCATGATTTTAATTGATGGAAAACAGACTGCTTTAACCGGATTTAATGGTCAAACGGGTTTGGATAATATTCCGGCATCTGCCATTGAAAAAATTGAAATCATCAACAATCCTTCTTCTAAATACGATGCAAACGGAAATGCTGGAATTATCAATATTATCTACAAGAAAAACAAACAAGAAGGTTTTAACGGAAAAATAGGTCTTACATCTGGCTATGGTTCTTTGTGGGAACGAAAAGCCAATCTGCCAACCATTACGCCTCAATACAAGGTTACTCCGAAAATAAACCCTTCTCTTTCTTTAAATTATAAAAAAGAAAAAGTAAATGTTTATTTTCAAGGCGATTATCTGTATACCGAAACGCTCAACAAAAATGAATTCGTGACCCGAACTTACAATGACGGAACGATTATAAACCAGCAGACGAAACGAAATCGCGATACACAGTTTACCACTTTTAAAACTGGAATCGACTGGGCAATTAATGAAAATAATAACTTTTCGTTTTCTACTTTATATGGAAGTGAAAAAATTCTGGATCACGGAGAAGAACCTTTTTTCAATGCTGATTATTCTGAAAGACAACGTTTATGGAAGTTTATAGAAGATGAATTAAAAACTACCATTACAGCTTCGACTTCTTATCAGCATAAATTTAAAGAAGCAGGTCATGTTTTAAATGCGGGACTTAATTATACTTTTCACAGAGAAAACGAAAAATATTTCTTTGATAACATAATGCCTGATTTTACCGGAAAAGATGCATTTAAATTACTTTCGGATGAAAGTGTTTTGGATATCAATTTAGATTATACAAAACCTTTAAAATACGGCCGATTTGAAACGGGTGCCAAAATTAGAAGCCGAAACATACCAACCAACATGCAGTTTTTTCCGGGAACTAATTCGCCAATCGACAGCAATGCCGGAGGAAAAGCCACATATGAAGAAATTATTCCGGCTGTTTATGGAAATTACATTTTCGAATCGAACCGGATTGAAGCCGAAGCCGGATTGCGAATGGAATACATCAACCTGCAATATAAAGTAAATCCAAATCATCCGACTTATAAAAGTGATGGATATAATTATTTTCAGCCTTTCCCGAACGTTCGTCTAGCTTACAAAATAAATGACACACATAAATTATCGCTTTTTTACAATCGCAGAGTCGATCGTCCCAATGAAGTAGACATTCGAATATTTCCGAAATACGATGATGCGGAAATTATCAAAGTTGGAAATCCAGGACTTCGTCCGCAGTTTACTAATACGCTGGAATTGGGTTATAAAGCTTCTATAAATAATGGCTATTTTTTCGCTTCACTGTATAACAAATTCGCCAACGGAACCATTACGCGCATTGCTGTAACACAACCCAATAGTGATTTGATTTATAATGTATTTCAAAACGCCGGAAAAAGTTCTATGACGGGAATGGAAATGATTTTTTCTAAAAAGCCTTTTGCATGGTATTCTTTTAACCTGAATGCAAGTTTGTATCAGAATGTTATTAATGCTTTTACGGTTCATATTTTATATCCCTCGCCCATTACTTTTTCAGATGAAAAGCAAAACATTACCACTGGAAATATCAAATGGAACAATACGTTCAATTTTTCTAAGACATTTACAGGACAATTATCGGCTGTTTATCTAGCTCCCGATATTATTCCGCAGGGAAAAATCGATGCTAGATTTTCGATAGATGCTGGTATTAAAAAAGCTGTTCAAAAAGGAAAAGGAGAATTCTTTGTAAATGCCACAGATCTCTTGAATTCACTGGTAATTAAAAAAGAAATAAACGGAACCAATTTCAGTTATACAAGCCATGATTATTACGAAACTCAGGTCGTTCGTTTTGGTTACAATTACAAATTTTAAAATTCAAAATTAATTCAAAATCATATTAGAATTTCGCTTTATAATTTAATCGAAATCTTATTGCTATAAAACTACGCTTACTTTAAATTTCCTCAAAAATGAACAAAAGCATTGTTTTATTATCGTGGCTGATCTGTACTTGTACGCTTTCTGCGCAAGAAACTGTTCAAAATGATAGTATTCAAACGGATACTATTAAGCCTTCAAAATTCAGTTACAAACAACTTATTATTCCTACTGCCCTTATTGGTTATGGAGTAATTGGTATTGAGAGCGATCAGCTGAAAAGCTGGAATTCACAAATTCGTGATGAAGTAAAAGAAGATATCGACGAGAAAATTTCGATAGACGATTTCAGTCAGTGGGCGCCCGCCGCTTCGGTTTTTGCATTGGACGCTTTTGGCGTAAAAGCCAAACACAGTTTACGAGATCGAACCGTAATTTTTGCAACTTCGTATGCTATTATGACCGCAACGGTTATGAGTTTAAAGTCCATAACTAAAGTCGAAAGGCCTGACGGAAGTTCTAAAAACTCTTTTCCTTCTGGACATACCGCAACTGCTTTTGCCGGAGCCGAAATGTTATGGCAGGAATACAAAGATAAGTCAATATGGTACGGAATTGCGGGTTATGCCGTAGCAACCGGAACAGGACTTTTTAGAATTTACAACAACAGACATTGGTTAACGGATGTCGCAGCCGGCGCCGGAATTGGTATTTTAAGTACCAAAATGGCGTATTGGCTGAATCCTTATATTACAAAAACTTTATTTGGTAAAGATCACCAAGAAAGTAAACCTACAACTTTCGTAATGCCAAGTTACGATCAGAACTCCAAAACCATTGGGTTGAGTTTTGTCAAGACTTTTTAAAAGTTGAGTCATAACGTTTTTTTACCACAAAGGCGCTATGGTATAAATAATAAAATTAAAAAAGGCAGTGATCATAAATATCACTGCCTTTTTCGTTATAAACTAAATTGTATTTTCGGTTCCAATAATTGGAATTTGGAATTTAAAAATTTGAACTTACACTTATTGTGCACTTTCATTCATTGCTTTCATCAAAAGCGTATACGCATTTTTAATCACTACTTTTGAAGAAGCAGTAATAACTTCCGAAGAAAATTGTTTGAATCCATTTTGAGCAATTCCTGCTTTTACTTCTACTAATTTATAGCTGTTGTTTCCGTTATCTTCAAAAACATAACTTTTACCTTTCCAGTCTGCAATCGCATTTTCAGGCAGGGTTAACTGTTTTTTATTGCTAATATGAATATCGGCATTTACGAAAAGTCCCGGCAGAAATAAAGGATTATAACGATCTAATCTTGCGATAACTTCGGCTGCACGATCCTGATTCAAACTGTGATTGATAAACTGAATTTTTGCAGTGAATTTCTTTTCTGGATTTGAATTGCTGTAAACTTCCAGCTTTTGTCCTTCTTTAAGCGACTGAACATCTTTTTCGAAAACATTAAAAGTCAGCATTACATCTTGAATATTCGTCAATTCAAAAAGCATTTCCGTTGGCGCAACATATTTACCGTTATTGATGTTTACTTTCGAAACCAAACCATTTACGGGAGAAACCACATTAATTGCTTTGGTAATGGTTGAAGCCGTTAATCTATTTACGTTAAGCCCCAGCAATTCCAGTTTTTGTGCCAATGATGCCATTGCAATTCGCTGTGTTTCACGTTCGGCTGTAACTTGTTCAAAAACTTTATCACTGCTTGCTTTTTTCGCATTCAATTCTTTCTGACGGCTGAATTCTAAATTCGCTGCTTTAAACTGCTCTTTGGCAGTTAAATAATCCTGTTGCAGCTGAATGTATTGCATGTCTTCAATTACAGCCAGAACCTGCCCTTTTCGAACATGCATTCCCGCTACAATATTGGTCTTTTTGATATAACCTCCTAACGGAAAAGTGACATTTACCAGACTGTTTGGCGGCACGGTAACTTCTCCCTGAAGCTGTACAATAGCGCTGAGTTCTTTTTCTTGAGGATTTCCGGTAATTATTCCAGCATTTTTAGCTTGTTCAGCCGATAAGGTTATGATATTAGAATCTAATTTTACAGCTTCTGTTGGTTTATTTTCTTCTTTTTTACCGCATGCTGCCAGCATCAAAATGGCTGTAAACGCAAAAATGATTTTCTTTTTCATTGCATTATAAGTTTGTTATCGTTTGCAAGGTTATCAAAGCCTTGTTGTAATTATTTACCGTATCCAAATGTTCATTTTTAATCGTAATGGCTTGATTTACGACCAAAACCCATTGCAGATAATCAATATCTCCATTTCGTAACTGGCTGTTGGCAGCATCAATAATTGTCTGCGCGTTTGCCAATCCTTCATTTTCATAATATTGAAGGCTTTGTTTGAATTTCTGAACTTCTTTGGAAGCATTTTGTATTTGTGCCGAAACCTCAATTTTTACCGCTTCTGATTGTGCTTCTAGATTTTGGTATTCAGCTTTTGCCGCTTTGCTTTTAGCAGATTGGCTCCCGAAAAACAACGGCACGCTTACTCCTGCCGTGATGTAACTGAATCGGTTACCAGAATCATAATACACTTCCTGACCAGCAGCATTGGTTTGAAAACCCGAAATGCTCAAATTGTTATAACCTAAATTTAAATCGGGCATTAAACGCGCTTTCTCTGTTTTCCAACGCCATTTTGCGGCTTCGGCTTCTTGTTTCCAAACTTTTGTCATAGGTAAATCGTCTGTATTTTTAACTTCCGAAAGCTGTCCCGAATCCATTTTTAAGTTTGTTTTTTGAGGCGAATATTGTTTGTCATCTTGCAGCAATGCATTAAACGAACGAAGCGCAATATCAACATCCAATTCTAACATATTCAACTGATTGGTATAAAACTGTCTTGCCGATTGTGAAGCACTTTTTTCTAAAACATTGGTTTCTCCAGCTTTAAATCTCAGTTGTGATTTTTCTTCCATCAAACGATAAATACTGTCCGCATAATGCAAAAGATCGCGTTTGCTGTTGAGCCAAACCAATTCATAATATAATTTACGAACTGATGATTTTACTTCCTGCTGCGTCAGCTGGCTTTGTGCTTTTGCAGCTTCAGCTCCTGCCGTAAACGCCTTTTTCTGGCGAGAATATACCGTTGGGAAATTAATCGTCTGACTGATACCAAAACGTGTATCGTTCAATCGGCTGTTGAATTGTCCGTAATCGGCATCGATTTGTGTTTTGGGAAGATCATAAGCGGATTTATTCAAAAACGTTTTGGATTCTTCGTTGAACTTTGCTGCTTTGATTCTGCTGTTATTTTTAAGCGCAATTTCAATAGATTGCTGCAGCGAAATTTTTTCTGTCTGTTGTGCGTAAACTCCGTTAAAACCATTTAACAGAAATAGCACAACAATAATGGTCGTGATGTTTTTCATTTTCTTTTTCTTTCTAAAAGATTTCATACTATACGTCATCAGGTAAATGGCTGGAAGTACAAAAAGAGTCAATAATGTAGCAGTCACCAATCCGCCGATTACTACGGTTGCTAGCGGACGCTGTACTTCTGCTCCTGCTCCATTGCTTAGCGCCATTGGCAAAAATCCTAAAGAAGCCACCGCTGCGGTCATTAATACTGGACGAAGTCGGTTTTTAGTTCCTGTAATAATGATATCAAAAGGATCTGTGATTTCGCCGTGTTTTTGGATTCGGTTGAATTCTGATATTAAAACAATTCCGTTTAAAACTGCTACTCCAAAAAGCGCAATAAATCCAACTCCTGCCGAAATACTAAACGGCATGTCGCGCATCCATAAAGCAAAAACACCACCAATTGCCGATAACGGAATGGCTGTAAAAATGATAATTCCTTCTTTAAATGATTTAAAAGCAAAATACAATAAGGCAAAAATCATCAATAACGCCGCAGGAACGGCAACTCCAAGTCGGCTTTTGGCTTGCTGTAAGTTTTCGAAAGAACCGCCATACGTAATATAATATCCGGGATCCATTTTGATCTGTGCATTGACTTTCTGCTGTAATTCGTTTACGATACTTTGTACGTCACGTCCGCGAACATTAAAACCAACGATAATTCTACGTTTGGCATCTTCTCGCTGAATCTGGTTTGGACCTTCAATTTCCTGCACCGAGGCCACTTGATACAATGGAATCTGAGTTCCAGAAGGCGTTGCCACCAAAAGATTTCTAACATTTTCAATTCCTTGTCGTCCGCTGTTTTCTACACGTACAACCAAATCAAAACGTTTTTCACCTTCATATATATTTCCGGCAACAGCTCCTGCAAAAGCGGCATTTACAGTTCTATTAATGTCTTGTACATACAAACCATATTTTGCCATTTCTGCCCAATTATAATCAATTACAATTTGAGGCATTCCGGTGACTTTTTCCACGTATAAATCGGCTGTTCCTTTTACGGTTTTGCTGATTGCTCCAAGTTTTTCTGAATATTCGTCGAGTTTGTCCAAATCTTCACCAAATATTTTACAAACGACATCTTGTTTCGCTCCTGTCATTAATTCGTTGAAACGCATTTGCACTGGAAACTGAAAACCTGTTGTAACACCTGGAGCAACATCTTGCACCGTTTTTGCCATTTTTTCGGCTAATTCAGAGAAAGATGCTGCACTTGTCCATTCTGATTTGTCTTTTAAAACAATAATCATATCGCCGCCTTCAATTGGCATCGGGTCAGTCGGAATTTCGGCACTTCCTATTCGGGAAACAACTTTTTTGACTTCGGGATATTGTTTTTTCAATTCAGCCGAAATTTTGACAATGGTTTCTGTTGTAGTCGAAAGATTGGTTCCTAAAAGCATTCGGGTTTCAACTGCAAAATCTCCTTCTTCTAACTGCGGAATAAATTCTCCTCCCATCAATCCGAATAAAAATACTGCGAAACCAAAAAGTACAACTGCCGTAATGACAATGCTTTTTTTGACAGCCAACGCTTTTGTAAGCGCTTTTTCGTACCAATTTTCTAACTTCAGCATGACACGATCGGAAAAATTAAGTTTGTGGCTTATTTTTTTGCTGATGAAAAGCGAACTTACCATTGGCACATACGTCAACGATAATATGAAAGCTCCCAAAATGGCAAATGCAACTGTCTGAGCCATTGGTTTGAACATTTTTCCTTCAATTCCCTGAAGCGATAAAATGGGCAGATATACTATCAAAATGATGATTTGGCCAAAAACAGCCGCGTTCATCATTCTCGAAGCCGAGCCCGAAACTTCTTTGTCCATTTCTTCCTGAGAAATGCTGTCGATAGTTTTGTATTTTTTGGATGTATGAATGTGATGCAGAATAGCTTCAACAATAATTACGGCACCGTCTACAATAAGTCCAAAGTCGAGTGCTCCTAAACTCATTAAGTTTCCGCTTACGCCAAAAGTATTCATCATAATAATGGCAAAAAGCATGGCTAACGGAATTACCGATGCTACAATAAGTCCAGCTCTCAAATTTCCTAGAAATAAAACCAAAACCAGCACTACAATCAAAGCACCTTCCATCAAATTGTGTTCAACCGTTCCGATGGCGTTGTCTACCATTTTGGTACGATCTAAAAAAGGTTCTATTTTAAGACCTTCCGGAAGGATTTTTTCGATTTCGGCTACTTTAGTTTTCACGTTTTCAATGACATTACTCGCGTTTTCACCTTTCAACATCATCACAATTCCCCCAACCGATTCGCCAATATCATCTGTCGTTAAAGCGCCGTACCGTATAGCAGAAGATAATTTTACTTCTGCCACATTTTTAACTAAAACCGGAGTGCCAGCCTGAGTGGTTTTAATGACAATATTTTCAATGTCTTCGATCTTTTTGGCAAGACCAACACTTCGAATGTACGATACCGTTGGACCTTTTTCAATATAAGCGCCTCCTGTGTTCTGATTGCTTCGGCTTAGAGCGGTAAAAACATCACTTATGGTTAAATTCTGCGCTTTTAATCGGGCAGGATTTACGGCAACTTCGTATTGTTTTAACTTTCCTCCAAAGGTTGAAACATCAGCAATTCCGGGAGTTCCTAATAATTGCCTTCTTACAGTCCAATCTTGAATTGTTCGTAAATCGGCTAATGAATATTTACTTTCATAACCGGGCTGTGATTTTAAAACGTATTGGTAGATTTCGCCCAATCCTGTTGTTACGGGTGCCATTTCGGGCATATTGGCATTTTCGTCAATTTCGACTTTCTGTAAACGTTCGGTTACTTGCTGGCGCGCCCAATAGACATCGGTATCGTCATCAAAAACAATCGAAACAACTGATAATCCGAATCTTGAAATACTTCGGCTTTCTTTTAACTGCGGAATATTACTCACCGCTTGTTCAATTGGAAAAGTAATCAGACGTTCAACATCTTCGGCTCCCAATGATGGAGCTGTGGTTATAATCTGCACCTGATTATTAGTGATGTCAGGTACGGCATCGATTGGCAGACGGGTTACTTCAAACACGCCGTAGATAATCCACAGCAATGTAAAAATACCAATCGCCAGTTTATTATTAACTGAAAATTGTATGATTTTATTAAGCATATTTTCTTTTTTTGGAATACTAAAATGCAATACTCGCGCGGTTTAAACAGCACGGCATTGTTACTTCCGATAAAAAGAATTACGCTATTGGAGGTCTGAACAGACTTCCTAAATAAGGATTGATATGAGAATCGTGTTTGTAATTGTTTACAAACTCGGAATCTACAGGAATTACATGTAATGTTGAAGTGTAAATACGACCTGGAATAAAAACAAGATGCTGCGAGTGTGGATCGACTTTTTTAAATGGAAGCTGCATATCGCGTTCATCATCGTTATCGTTGATGTCCTGCCCCAGGTAATGCATAGCGATAAAATCAGTAAAGGCAAGCCCTTGTCCGTTCGACCTTTCCTGATGTTCCATAAAATGCTGTACAAGCACCGGAATTTTAGACAACTGCCCAAAAAAGCAGTTATTAAAATTGATCAAAAGGATTAATATGTACAGGGAAATTTTTCGCACAGCACAAAAATATTAACATTTGACTTTAAGCACAAGTCTTATTTGTTAAATGTTTACCATCAAATGGCTCTTTTAGTGTTTCTAATTCAAAATTTCATCCCATTGGTCTAAATCTTTTAGAAAAAATGCATTTTTTACTGAAAGATTTGTACGATTTTAAGATTAGAATTTAGCATTTCGGCGAAAGCCAGATTTAATCAAAAACTCCTTCTTTTACTTTAAATGTCCAAGCTGCCATTGCTTCGATAACCGGCATTAATCCTTTACCTGCATTGCTGAGTCTGTATGTTACAAAAGGCGGTACAACGGGTTTTGCTTCTCTTATCACCAGTCCATCGGCTTCTAATTGTTTAAGATGCTGGATCAGCATTTTCTCGGTTATTGCCGGAATGGCTCTTTTTAGTTCACTGTAGCGTTTATCGCCTTCACCTAAATGATATACAATAATAGGTTTCCAGTAGCCTCCTAGTTTATCCATAACAAAAGTTACTGGACATTTATCTAAGGCATACTGCTTATTTTCCTGAATGGTCGATGATTCTTTAATTGCGGTCATAATACATACTTTAGGGTAAGTACTTGTATAAAAGTAAGTACAAATATACCTTTGTCTCAACAAATAAAAAAATATATTATGAAAATTATAATTTCTGGTTCATTAGGAAACATAGGAAAACCATTAACAACAAAATTGGTTAAAGCCGGACACGACGTAACGGTAATAACAAGTAGTGCCGATAAAAAAACGGCAATTGAAGCTCTAGGTGCAGAAGCATCTGTAGGTTCTGTAAGTGACAGTGATTTTTTAACTCAAACCATTAACGGAGCTGATGCTTTGTTTGCCATGACACCGCCAAATTTAGGCGGACAAAATGTTATTGCCAATACTACCGAAGCAGGTAAAGCTTACGCAAAAGCAATTCAGGAAACGAATATAAAAAGAGTGGTCATGTTAAGTAGTTTTGGTGCTGATTTACCAAACGGAACGGGGCCAATAGCTGGTTTATACAATATTGAACAATTGTATAATGTTCTTGATACTTCTATCACATTTTTAAGAGCGGGTTATTTTTATACTAACTTTTACAGCAATGTTCCGATGATAAATGCTGCGGGAATTATTGGTGGTAATTATCCTGCTGATTTACAGCTTCCAATGGTACATCCAAATGATATTGCAGATGCTGCGGCGGAAGAATTGCAAAAAATTCCAGCGGGAAAAAACATTCGTTATGTAATGAGTGATATTCGTACTTTGGACGAAGTGGCAAAGGTATTTGGAACTGCAATAGGAAAACCTGAATTACCTTGGGTTGAATTTACTGATGAACAATCGCTTGGAGGTATGATTGAAGCGGGAGTTCCTGAAGAAATCGCTCAACTCTATACCGAAATGGGTGCTGGTTTACGAAGCGGAAAAATTGCTTCACATTTCTTATCTGTAAATGCTTCTGTTGATGGAAAAACAAAATTAGAAGATTTTACTAAAGAGTTTGCTGCGCAATTCTAATAATTAAATTCTGATATAATAATAAAAAAAGCAGCAAATGGTATTTGCTGCTTTCTTAATTAACAATAATAACTAAGTCGAAAAATAAATTTTCTAATCTGGGTTTGCAAGTATCTTGTACAATTCGGCGTTTGAAATATAAAATTGATTCTCAATGCTGATCTGCGATAACTTCGCGCTTACCAGATTATTTTCTCGTGAATTGATTAAAAAGATAGAACTTTCGCCAAATGAAAACAGTTTTTCTTCTGAGTTCAGCATGGTCGTATAGTCTTTAACCAAATTATCAATCACACCTTTTTGTCTTCTTAAAGAAGCTATTTCGGTTTGCTGTGCTTTTATTTTATTTTTAAGTTCAAGTCTCTGCTGTTCGATATCGTACTTTAAATCCTGAATTTTCAGTTTGGCAATTTTCAAACTTCCACGTTCTTTTCTTAGGAAAATCGGAATACTGAAATCGACATTAAACTTATAATCATCGGCATTAAAGGAATCAAAATAAGCAGGTTCTGAAATATAATTGTACCCTACATTTAATTTAGGAAGCAATGAATTGGCTTTTAATTTTCGACCAATTTCCAGCATATCCATTTTAGTTTCTAATGCTTGAATTTTAGGATGCGATTCCAGACTTTCTACTTCTACTAACATAGCATCTGTTTTCAGCGTTCCTTCAACGGTAAGACTTAGGTTTTCTTCTGGTTTTACCATTTCGCCCAATTCTACCGGAACGTTTTCAATCCATAAATAATTAGACAGATACAGTTGTGCTTTGGCTAATTTCAGATTTCCGTTTTCTACGTTTAATTCACGGTTTCTTACGGTAATTCCAGCTTCAACACTGTCAATTGAAGGCGCGTCTCCTAATTCAATCAGTTTTTTTACACCTTGAAAACGAGTGCTGGCAAATCCTAAATATCGTTTGTACAATTGGGCTTCGTTGTAGCTTTTTCTCCATTCAAAATAAGCTTCACTTGCTTTATATAAAACTTCTATTGCTCGTAGTTTTCGCTGTGCCTCACTTAATTTAAGCTGTAATTTTCCTTCTCTTACATCGGCCATACGCTGATTTATGAACATGCCCTGCCCTAATGCCACGCTTACACCAAGAGAAGTCAATCCGGCTTCCGGCGTACGATTCTGCGGGTTGTAATATTGTCCGTCTGTATCATCAAAACCAGCTTTAATTTCAATTCCATACCACGTCGGAATTTTGAAACTGCTGTTTAAGAGCGAATAATATTCGGTTCCTTTGAATTCTTTTTTACTGTAATCTACTTCAATTTTAGGATCAAATCCGCCTCGTGCCATCATAAGGGCTGCCTGTGCATTGCTTATTTCTAAATTGGCTTGTTTTACAAGCGGATGGTATTTTTTTACATATCCCAAAAATTCGCTGTAACTTAATTCTTCTTTATTAAAATCCTGACTGTAAAGAGTCGAAAAACTGAATAAAAATAAAAGAGAAAACAGTTGTACAACGTATTTCAATTTATTTTTTGTCTTTTCCATTTTTTGCCTCTTTTTCGTCTGATTTATAATAATTTGGCGGAAATCCGTTTAGGTTACGCCATATTTCATACCATACCGAAACGGTTTCAAGCAATGCAATACTTTGTGCCCCTGCTCCTATGCTCAGTTCCTTCGGCCATTTATTATCTGGTCCGTCTGGAGAAATCAGGACTCTGTATTTTCCGTTGGCGCTGATAAAGTTTTCGATTGCTACTACTTTTCCGCCATAAGTTCCGTATGATAAACCTGGCCATCCTGAAAATACAATTCTAGGCCATCCGTCGAACCAAACACGTACTTTTGCACCACGATGTACCAGCGGCAAATCGATTGGATCTACATAGGTTTCTACTGCAATATCATAGCTTGCCGGCATAATACTTACAATTGGTGTTCCTTCTTTAATAGTTTCTCCCAAACCTGCTAATAAGGCACGGTTTACATAACCGCTCTGAGGTGCTGTAATGTAATACAAACCGTTTCGCAGACTGTAATTTACATATTGATTCTGCAATTTATTTACCTGAGCTTCTGTATCGTATTGTGTGCTTAAAGCGGTAAATTTGTCACTTCTTGATTTTGAAATTTTCTCAGCATATTCAGCGGTAATACGGCTAATTTCGACTTTGGCATTTATCAATTCGTTTTTACTGCTCAAAAGTTTATTTTGCTGTGTAATGATGTACGCTTCAGATTCCTGAAGTTTTAATCTTTTCTGCTCAACATCTGTAAGTGGTTTTAAACCTTCTTTGTTTAATGCTGTTGAACGGTCAAATTGTGTTTTGGCGATTCTTAACTGTGTTTTTACGGCTTCAAGATCCATGCTGTCGCTTTTTATTTTAAGCTGCGCTTGTCTAATCTTGTTTTGAGCCTGCTGTAATTTCAGTTCTCTTTCTGTATTAAGAGATTTCGCCTGAACTTCTAGTGAATTTACTTTGTCGCCATACGATTCAACAGCCATTTTTTTGGCATCAACCTGTTGTTTTGTATTGCCTACCAAATTTGGATCAAGGTAATCTTCTTTTACCTCAGAAATAAAAACAATAGTATCTCCTTTTTTCACATAATCACCTTCTTGAACGTACCACTTTTCGATTCTTCCAGCAATGGCATTGTGAACAGTTTGTGGTCTTTGATCTGGTTTTAAAGTGGTAACGGAACCGCTTCCAGATATATTTTGTGTCCACGGAAGAAAAAGACATCCTACAGCGAATATCAAAAATCCGATTATTACTTTGTTTAAAATTCTATAATGAGGTCTTCGGGCAACACTTGTAATAGACTTGTATTTGCCCGGAGTTATTAGTACATTATTTTCTTTAGATATATTAAGCATGATTAAAGCTTTATGTCGTTAATAATTTTCCCATCGTCGATCGTTATCATACGGCTGCATTTGTTCTTCCAAATATCATTTTTAGAAGTTACAACTACCGTCCAGTCATTTTCTTCAGAAAGTAAAAAATCAACAATTTTACTCGAAGTCAATTCATCCATTTTATCAACTGGATCTTCAAGGAACAATATATTAGGTCTGTGAACAATACTTCTGGCCAAAAGAATTTTTTGAACATCTGAAGCCGAAAGTTCATTTCCGCCCGGATGAACCTGATGTTCTAATCCGTTCGGGAAGGTTTTAATGTCTGGCGTTAGACCTACATTGTCTAATGCCCATTTTAAATCGTCTGTATTAAGAGCTTCGTTTCCAAAAAGAATATTTTCTTTAATGGTTCCCGCAAAAAGGGTGTCACCTTGTAAAAGAGTTCCTGCTTGTGCTCTGTAACTATCTTCGTTAAGACGATTCATAAAATTGTCAGTTACATACATGGCACCACTTTCTGGTTCAAGCAATCCTGCCAGAAGTCGTAATAAGGTACTTTTTCCAGCTCCGTTAGTTCCTCTTAAAATAATTTTTTCGCCCTGATTGATTTTCAGGTTGATGTTTTTAAGCGCTTTTTTATTATGATCTGGATAGTTATAAGCAATACTTTCGGTTTCAATTGTAATTCCAGTTTCGCTGATGGCAGAGGTTTCTGGAATACAGGCAATTTCCAGATCGGTTACCTGACCAATTTTTTCTACAGATGTTAATACATCATAAAAAGATTCTAAACCAAAAATGATTTTTTCTACCGAATTGATTAACAATACAATTACGATTTCAGCTGCTACGAACTGCCCTATATTCATTTGGTGGTGAATTACCAGAAAACCACCGATTGATAGTAAGGCAGCTGTAACAATAACTTTAAATATAGTTAGCTGAATGTATTGTTTTTTCATTACCTGAAAGTGTTTTTCACGGTAGTTTACATATTGTGATACGTAGCCATCGTTGCGTTCCAACGCGTATTCAAAACCTCCTTTTTTACGGAAGCTGTCGCGGTTGCGGGCAATTTCCTGAAGCCAGGCAGCTACTTTATATTTGAATTTTGATTCGTTCAAACTCGTTTCTAATCCATCTTTATAAGAGAATTTAAAAATGATGTATAAAATGGCGATAAATAAAAGTCCGATTACCATAAAGAAAGAATGATACAAAACCAGTAGAATAATCCCCAGGCCTACTTGCAAAAAGGCGGTACAGAAATCTAAAAGCAGTTTTGCGGTTCCTTTCTGGACCATAAGCGTATCGAAAAAACGGTTGGCTTTTTCTGGCGCATATTCTGAATACATTTCTTTAAATTTAATCAAAGGCAGTCGGTAAGCGAATTCAAAAGAAGAACGAACAAAAATTCGCTGCTGCAGATTTTCTACAATTCGCAGCTGAAGAATCGTTAACACTCCTCCAAAACCAACTCCAATGGTTACCAAAATAACCAGAACAATCCACGATACGCTAAGTTGTCCGCTTTGAATAAAATTAATAATGGCCTGAATTCCTAAAGGCAGTGAAAGATTTACTAAACCGGCAAAAGCGGCATAAAATATAATTTGATATACATCGCGCTTGTCCAGCTTGAGTAAACTAATAAAACGTTTAAAAGGTGTCATGAATTTTATATAAATACAACGTTAATAGATAGATGTTACTATACGGTAAAAACCGTATTAAGGAAATTAGAAATTATTCTAATCCTAACAAAATTAAGTATTTATACAATAAGTCGCGGAGGCGGTAGATGAATTTTACCGTGAAATCCGAAAGAAAAAATCGGATTGTCGATGTATTTTTTTCCGCGTGTTCCCATCTGGAAATACAAACCTGCCAACGAAGTATGCGCAGGCACTAAATAATCTAATAAAGGAATTCCTTTTGCGAGTTTAGCAGTTTTAGTGTCTTTTGTTTCATAATCATCCAGTTCTTCTGGGATTCCGTCACATTTAAAGATTTTTTTAAGAAAGTTACAGGTGATTCCTTTTACAGTATGCGTCTCGGTATTGTTTTTAATGATACGTCCGAAGGTGCTCGAAATATTTATACTGCTCATTAAAAAATAGCCGATAAGCAACGCCTGCAGGCATTTACATAAGATACTATTTCTAATTTGGCTCAACATTTTTTCAATCCTTAATGGGGTGCAAGTTAGAACGAAATCTTGGGCGCAACATTAAAATAACATTAGAATTTAGGTTTTTCGGGGTCTGGGGCTGTTATTTTTTTCTTAAAATAATGCATCAAAAAAGAGGCTTTACAGCCTCTTTAATTTATTTGTAGAATTTTATTACAATTTATTGATTACCTGTATTATTATCTTCAATTTTAGAATTTAAATTTTAATCCCATTTGTTGTTTTTTGAAGCAGCCAGACTTCCTCCTCCTGTAAAAAACAAAGCAAGCGAACCCAAAAAGTACAAACCTAATAGTTCTAATGCCCAGCCTCCAGTTTCACTCAGCTTGCCCACATCGCCTGTGTGAACTAGTAAAAATGCGACTAAACAATTTATAGCCAGTAACAAAGCTCCGATTCTAGTTCTAAAACCAATTATAATTAAAAGAGGTGCTAAAATTTCGCCTATTAAAGCGCCATAGGCTATAAAACTTGGAATTCCTTTTCCTGAAAGCATGCCGCCTATGAATTCTATGCCTCCGTTAAGTTTTCCAATACCGTGGAAAAGCATTAATATCCCTACTGCAAGACGAAGTATCAGCAGACCAAAATCGTTGTTTTTTCTCATGTTTGTGGTTATTAAATGTTAGTAATGCAATCAGTATCTCATACAAAATCAGATTCATATGATAGCTGTTAATAGTAAAAATAATAAAAAATATAAAACTGAAGATTCTAATTTCTAAAAAATAATTATTCATAAATAAGCAAACATTCATTTATTATTATATATTTGCATCAATAAAATCCTTTTATATTGAGAACGAGAGATACTAATAAAGAAGAAATAGTCAAACAGAAAACCATAGAAATGATTGTAAAGCATGGCATCGAGGGCTTTGCAATGAACCGATTAGCAAAAGAATGTGGTATATCTGTCGCGACTCTTTATATTTATTATACTGATAAAGAAGATTTAATTAAAAAAGTGGGAACCGAACTGGGCACTTATTTTTTTAAAAGTTCTTTAAAAGGTTTTTCACCAGACATGCCTTTTGCAGAAGGTCTTGCTAAACAGTGGGAAAACCGTTCTAAGTTTATGATGGAAAACACCGATAAAATTGCCTGCTGGGGAATTCTTCAAAACACTAATTATGGCGAAGAAATAGTGAATGAAAGTCTGGCAGAATTTAAAGAAATCATGACACAGTTTCTAACTGGAGCGATCGAAAGAAAAGAGATTGTTCCGATTTCTAAAGAGGTTTTCTGGAGTATCGCATACGGACCTTTATACAATCTGCTTCGTTTTCATGAAAAAGGAAAAGGACTTGGCGGCGAAACGCCTTTCACGCTGACCAAGGATGTACAAAAAGAAGCATTAGAACTAATAATTAAAGCATTAACACCTTAAATTTTTATGTTATGAATGTATTGATATTCGCAACTAATATAAAAACAGAGTCTAGTAAAAACAAAATCGCAACGTTTCTAAATGCGAACAAATCAATATTGCAATGGACTATTGACCAAGAAGATATTGACTGCGTACTTAGAGTTATAAGCGAGAAACTAAATGCAGGTCAAATAATCGATTTGTTGAATTTTCACAATTTTGACTGCAAAGAATTACAATAATATATGAACGAAAAACAAACTCAATCAACAAGTTTTAATGGTTACCAAAAACTTGTTATATTTCTATTAGCCATAACCCAGTTTACGGTTGTACTGGATTTTATGGTGATGTCTCCTCTTGGAGATATTATGATGAAAACATTAAAAATCACGGCATCACAATTTGGTGTTGCGGTTTCGGCTTATGCTTTTAGTGCCGGGATTTCCGGATTACTAACTGCTGGTTTCGCCGATAAATTCGACCGAAAAAAGCTTTTGCTTTTCTTTTACGTTGGATTTACAATAGGAACTTTATTCTGTGCCCTTGCTCCTAACTTTTATTTATTGGTTGGAGCACGTATTTTCACCGGATTATTTGGCGGAGTAATTGGTTCGATCTCAATGGCAATTGTAGCTGATTTATTTACTTTACAGCAGAGAGGAAAAGTAATGGGGTTTATCCAGATGGGATTTGGTGTGAGCCAGGTTCTTGGAATCCCAATTGGACTTTACATTGCTAATGCATGGGGATGGCACGTGCCTTTTTTATGGATTGCCGGAATGGCCGTAATAATCATTGCTATTTTATACTTTAGATTACAGCCTATTGCAGAACATCTAAACCTGAAACAGGAAAAAACAGCTGTGCAGCATTTACTTCATACTATTTCAAAAAAGAATTATCAGGTTGGTTTTATGTCTACTGCCCTGCTTTCTATTGGAGGTTTTATGATGATGCCTTTTGGAAGTGCTTTTGCAATTAATAATCTAAAAGTAACTAATGACGAACTGCCTTTATTATTTATGGTTACCGGAATTGCGACATTGATTTCAATGCCTTTTATCGGAAAACTAAGTGATAAGGTCAACAAATTTAAAATCTTTGCTTTTGCTACGGTATCCGCTGTGATTTTAATTAATATTTATTCGCATTTTGGTCCAACATCATTTTCAATTGTCTTACTTACGAATGTATTTATGATGGTTACAATCATGAGCCGAATGGTTCCGTCGACTACTTTAACTTCTGCGGTTCCTGATCCTCAGGATCGAGGTGCTTTTATGAGTATTAACTCGTCTTTACAGCAAATGGCTGGAGGATTTGGAGCGGTAATCGCTGGATTGATTATTGTACAAAAAGACAGTTATGCACCGCTTGAGCATTATGATATTTTAGCCATGGTGGCTTCATCGATTATGTTACTTACCATTTATTTAGTTTTTCGCGTAAGCAAAATTGTCGATACTAAAACAAGAATCTAAAATATTCTAAACAGATTTTTTAAAAGCTCTCAATTGCAAAATTGGGAGCTTTTTTATTTGGAAAAAGTGTGATTTTACAAATTTTGGATGAATTACAAAAATGACTTAGAAATGAAGTAAAGATTTGAGTAAAATTTCAATGGTAACAATATAAAAATAAATATAAACAAGTATGATTAGAATCATATTTTAAAAAGAATGTTGATAATACATTTACGCTATTAAAATTACACGTAAGAACATTCCAAAAACAAATAAAAACAAACCACAGTTTTACAAATGTGGAAAATGATGATTGACGAGATGGATAAGAACTTTTTAGCACAGGAAATAATCCGATTGAAAAAAGAAAAGAATGCGGTTATTCTGGCTCACTATTATCAAGATGATGCCATTCAGGATGTAGCTGATTTTATTGGAGACAGTCTTGAATTAGCTAAAAAGGCTCAGAATACCAACGCTGCTATTATTGTTTTTGCCGGAGTGTATTTTATGGCCGAAACTGCCAAAATATTAAATCCTGACAAGAAAGTAATAGTACCAGATTGGAAAGCTGGATGTTCACTTGCAGATGGTTGTAGTCCTGAAGATTTTAAAGCATTTAAAGAAAAATATCCAGATCATGTGGTAGTTACTTACATAAATTGTTCTGCCGAAATAAAAGCTATGAGTGATTTGGTTTGTACTTCGGCAAATGCCAAAAGAATAATCGGTTCTATTCCGGCTGATCAGAAAATTATCTTTGCTCCTGATCAAAATCTGGGGAATTACCTTCAAAAAGAAACCAAACGTGATTTTGTTCTCTGGAAAGGTTCTTGTGTGGTGCACGAGGCCTTTTCACTGGACAAACTTATTGAAATTTATACTAAAAATCCAACTGCAAAAATTGCAGCCCACCCGGAGTCTGAAAGTCATATACTGAAAGTGGCTCATTACATTGGCTCGACTTCGGGTATTATTAATTTTATTAAAACGGATCCTGCTGCCGTTTTCATTGTGGCTACAGAAGCCGGTATCCTTCATGAGCTTTCAAAAGCTGTACCTGAGAAGACACTGATTCCGGCTCCTTCCACAGAAGACAACAGCTGTGCTTGCAGCGAATGTGCTTTCATGAAAATGAATACACTCGAAAAATTGTACTGGTGCCTTAAAAATGAAAGTCCTGAAATATTGATTCAAGAAGATCTTAGGACAAAAGCGCTGAAACCTATAGAGAAAATGCTTGCCTTATCATAAATATACAATAACTCTAAATCAAATAACATGATTAAAACGGATATACTTATTATAGGTTCTGGTATTTCAGGATTATTTTTTGCTATGAAAACCGCAAAAAAACGTCCAGATTTATCAATTGTTATCATGACTAAAGAAAAGGCAAAAAACACCAATACACAGCTCGCTCAAGGTGGAATTGCAGTAGTAACTGATCTTATAAAAGACAGCTTTAACAAACATATACACGATACACTTCGTTCTGGAGGAGGCTTATGTGATAAAGAAGTTGTTAATATGGTGATTAAACAAGCTCCAGAAAGGCTTCAGGAATTAATTGATATTGGGACCATTTTTGACAAAAACGAAAAAGGCAGATGGGATTTAGGTCTGGAAGGCGGACATTCGCAGCACAGAATACTACATCACAAAGACAGTTCGGGATTGGAAATTGAGGAAAAGCTGCTTAAAATCATTAAGAAATTGCCCAATATTGAGCTTCTGGAAAACCATATGGTGATTGATTTGAATACCGAAACCAAAAAGAATAAAACTATTTGTACGGGCGCTTTTTTTTATGAAAAAAAACATAACCGCATAAAATACATCAGAACACGAGCTATTGTCCTGAGTACTGGAGGATGCGGACAACTTTTTGAAAACACGACAAATCCTAAAATTGCCACTGGCGACGGATTGGCTATGGCTGCACGTGCTGGAGCAGAAATAGTAGATATGCAGTATATTCAGTTTCATCCAACGGCTTTGGTTTCTAATGAAAATCCGTTGTTTCTAATTTCTGAAGCAGTGAGAGGTTTTGGTGCTCATATTGTAAACGAAGAAGGCAAACGGTTTTTATTTAAATATGATATTCGAGGCGAATTGTCTACGCGAGATATGATATCTGATGCTATTAGTAAGGAACTTCAATTGACTGGAAAAGATCATGTTTATTTAGATTGCAGACATTTAAATACGGCTGAATTTTATGCGCATTTTCCAATAATTGCGGGACATTGTAATGCATTGGGAATAAAACCAGAAAAAGATCTGATTCCAGTTGTTCCTGCGGCACATTATCAATGCGGAGGGATTAAAGTCGATCAAAACGGGGCAACTAAAATAAGTAATTTATATGCTGTAGGCGAATGTGCCAGAACAGGACTTCATGGAAAAAATCGTCTGGCATCAAATTCTCTTCTTGAAGCTTTGGTTTTTGCACATCAGGCTTCAGAAAATATCGATAGAACAATTGCCGAATTTACTTTTTCAACTAAAATATTAATTCCGAAGTTTCCTAAAGCAGAACAATCAAATGATTATCACGCATTTACGATTTTAAAAAAAGAACTTCAGTCTCTTGTTACCGCTTTTTATACCAGTGAGGATCGCAATGCAGATCTGGCCATTCAAAAAATAGAAATGCTCAATAACACGGCTGCATCACTTATAGAAACTCATGAAATTACAATTCCATTTATAGAATTTTCAAATATGCTTGCTGTTGCACTTCTTATTATTAAACAATGTAAAGCATCTCAAAAAGAAATTTGCTAAGATTATTTTTAATTGCTATCCCGTAAAAAAGATACAAAAATTTCAATCTGAATATTAAAAAGCCTGATTCATGATCGATTATTTGATTATGCTGCGCCAGATTTAAAAGTCCTCCTGATACTTTTAAGTCATAACGCAATCAGGCTTATTTCCTGAATTTGATTTTGACACTGGGAATTTAAACCGAATTAACTATGAGCTTACACCACGTTATCCTCATTTTTCATCTTTTGGCTGCAGCAATTTGGGTTGGCGGACATTTATTGCTGAGTGTTTGTTATCTGCCAGCAGCTTTAAAAAAGAAAGATCCGCATATTATTCTCGATTTTGAGAAAAAGTTTGAAACACTTGGTATGTCGTCATTGGTTGTTTTAATTATAACCGGAATTTGGATGGCTTATGATTTCGGAGTCACGTTCGAAACCTGGTTCAGCTTTTCAGGTGGTTTTGAAAAAGTAATTTCAATTAAATTAATCTTGCTTTTCCTGACTTTCTTTTGTGCTGTATGTGCCCAATTTTATGTAATCCCAAACCTAAATGAAACCAACATTAAGAAAATTGCTGTGATAATTTTATCTGTTACTGCAATTGGAATTACTATGCTTATTTTAGGATCTACGCTTCGTTACGGTGGGATTTGAACACAAGCCTTAATTATATCTGCAGAATTTATTATAAAAAAAGAGAGGTCATGTGACCTCTCTTTTGGTTATTACTTCACCAAGAATTTCGTTTTATAATTCTTATCTGCTTTTTGCAGGATTAAGAAATACATTCCTGAAGATTTTATATGGGTTTGGATTTCTTTTCTAACACTGTCTGTGATTGGCAGTTTATCGTGTTTGTAAACTGTTTTTCCGTTTACATCATAAATTGTTAGATTGAAGATTCCGTCATCGCCTGATAAAGTCATTGTGAAAGTTCCGTTGTTTGGAACCGGAGCAAGTACTAAACCATTTTTACCGAAGACAGGATTATCGTCTACAGATAAAGTGGCATCTACTTTTACATCTAACGATGTCGCTTTATCACATAAAGCTGGCGTGCTGTAATTAAGCGTAATCGTCTGGTTTCCTTTTTCTGTCCATTTAACCGTAATTGTGTTATTGATTTTTTCTACGATTTCACCTCCGGTAACTGTCCAGCTGTAATCGGTCATAAAATCTGTTGCAGTATACGTTGTTATGGCATTAGAGTCTGTAATAAGCAATTCTCCAGTAATTGTCGCTGCATTATGTTCAAATGGCTGTACGGTTGCCGATACTGCTCCTTTACCTTGCAAACCACTTGATTTTTTATTCAGTTTTGTCAAGTCAACTCCAAATGAGTGACTTCCGCTAAATGACTGAAGGTTTCCAATTTCAAACTCTTTATCTGATATTTTTTTGAATGTAATACCATCATTTGGAACCACAATTCCGCCTGATTTCACGATTACTTCGCTTTTCGTAAATCCAGATGCTGCAATTTCATCATCAAACTGAACTTTTAAAGCGTCGGTTTCAGAACAATCGTTGTTTAGGCTTAACGGCACTATTGTACAGTTTAAATCTACAATATCAATATACGCTTCTACTTTAGAAACATCACTTGCATTTCCGAATTCATCATAAACGATAGCTTCAAAAGTATTTTTACCAGAGTAATCTTTAACTGAAATCAGAAGTTGTCCTGCGGTTTCCTGAGTCTTTTTGCTTACTAATGTTCTTCCTGTTGGCGTTACCACATACAATTCAACTGTTTGTTTGTTTCCTGTTGTAGTAAGTGCAATCGATACATCGTTACCGGAAGTAATATTATCGGTTTGCGAAACTCCTCTGTCTGGCGTAATACGCATGTTTTGCGGTGCAGTTGGTTTTCCAAATTTCACTTCCCACATTGTGCTTGCACTTCCAGTTCCTAAATTACCAGAAAGATCTTTTAAAGCTGACTGGTCGACTACCAGTTTGTAACCACCTTCTGTCTGCGTATATTCTCCTAAACCAGAAATCAAGTAATGTAAATCATCTTGTTTTGTAACCGTTACGTTTGCATTTAGGTTTACACTTCCTTTGTAAAGCGTAATCCAGTTTTTGTCGAAACTGCTTACGGGTTTGTTTAGTGTTATAAGCATATCGGTCACGTTCTGACTGTTTACTGCTCCTTGGAATTTAGGCGTAAAGACATCAATCTCCGGAATGGTAATATCTACTTTCCATTTTGTTGACTGTACAATTAATCCAAAAGTATTGTCTTCTGCTTTTATGGTTGGCAGATCAACTGAAAGTTCGTATTGTCCGCTTACTTTATTGTACTCGCTTAATCCTACGATTGTATATTTCAGATTATCTTCAGTAACAATCGAGATATTTTCAAGAGGCTGTCCGTTTAAAGTCAGCTTGTCTTTTGTAAACTGAATTGGTTTTACTGGTTTGTTAAACTGAATTTCAACGCTGTTTACTGCCTGCGCTTCAATTTGGTCTTTTTTGAATTGAACAATTCCTAATTCGCCTATAATCTGAATCCAAGAAACGGCTTTTCCTTCAACACCTTCATTGCCTTCTAAATCTTTGATTCCGGCACATTGAACGGTTAATTCATAGTAGCCTGAAGCAATTGACAATGTTTTAATATTTAGAACATAAGTGGAATCATTTACTTTTCCGATAAAACTGTCATCAAACGGAATTGTATTTCCTTGATGAATCAATTTAATATTTTGAGCTGTAAATGTATTCGGATCAATAGCTTTATTAAAGTTTACCTGAATCGATTCTACTGCTTTTGTAGTTGTCGATGGCACTTCTCCAAAAGATTCAACTCTTGGCACATTGTTATTTATTACTGTATAGTATAGAGTGTATTTCTCTAATCCTGATATTTTATCCAAGAAATGAAGGTTGTTTTCATACCTTGGTTCTGCACCATCTCTTAAAGTCACAAAAGTCTGCCAGAAGTTTTCAATTGGCAGTTCCAAATTATCACTTTGTCTTACAACTCTCAACAACTTGTATTTATCTGCTCCAGGATCGGTTATATTGCCATAATTCCAACCTGTTTTTGACGAATCCATAGTTAGGGTTGTCGTTAGTTTACTTGGTGAAATAGCATTCGAAACTGTTCCTGTTTTCACTTTATATACTTCGTCGCTTTCTCCGTTAGAATAGTAAATAGCATCTGGTGTGTCATGAATATCTACAAGATCATTCACTAAGAAATCATTTACATTGTCATGTCCGTCACCATAAGCTCTTACACTCTTAATCAATTCATGAACGTACGATGCTTTAATGAGACTTAGGTTTTTGTTTCCGTAACTGCTTAAATGTTTTATTTTAAGGTCGTATTCGACAAAATGTCCTAATAAAGTACTGGTAAACCACCATTGTCCTATAGCTGATTTTTGAGGTTCAATATTTCCGAAATCAACATTTAATAATCCTAATTGTTTTGGTTCATTATTGAAGTTACTTCCAACAATTTCAAAATCAATTAAAAGACCTTTTTTGTTTTCGATAATTTCTGGCTGAACAGATTCTACCTGAACATTTTTAGCTATTCCGTATCCTTCGTTTTTAATTAATAATGCCATTTCTGCTGGAACCATTGGTTCAACTTTTTCTGTAAGCGCATCATCTCCTAAAATATCACGCTGCATGAAATAGTGCATGACTAAATCCGGACTTGGGTTTACATCTAATGTTACTGGATAAAGTTGTACACTAACTCGGTCTCCTGTATTTGGATCTAAATATGATAATGTACCTCCAAAAGAATATGATTTAGGTACTGTTGGCGCTGCATCTTTTGTTGGAATAAAAATCACTGTTCCAGATCCGCTTGTACTTGGACCAACTGTTCCTGTTCCACTTAAGAAAGCATCTTTGTTGATTTGGAACAAATGTGTCATGTCATTTCCTGCATCATCTTTTACTATTAAATCTAAATTTAGATCTTTAATCGTATTTGAATCACTTCCATTGTTTAGTGTTAAAGTTCCTTCAAACGCTTCTCTCGTCATAGTGATTTTTTGAGAGAATTTAACTGTAACAGTAGCGCAAACCGAAGATTTGTTAGATCTGTCTTTGATATATTCATCAAGGTCTTTTAAATCTTTTTCATGCATTTCTGAAGCAGACATAAAACCTCTATCGCTTGTGCGTTTAATTAATAAATCTCTTACTCTGTCATATTCATCAAGATCATTTTTATTGATGATATTTGGATATTCTGCATTCGGAACTTTAATATTTTTATTCCATGCTTCAAGGGTTTTGTTCCATCTATTACAGAAATTATCGATTTCTTGACTTGATATATCTGAAGCGGCCAGATTTATTTTAATTTTAGCAATGTCATCTGCCGAAAATGGTTTTCCAGTATCAACATTTACTGCTATTTGTTTTATAAAGTCATGAAAATTGGCACTTTCCAGTAATCGATCATTGCCTAAATAGGCCTTGACTCTATTTAAAGCTGCCTCCTGCCCATCTTTAATAATCTGCATATCGTTATACATCAGGTCAATAAAATCTGTGCTGTTTGCTTTTCCGGTCATACTGCCATAGCAAGTATAAAGTGCTGATGCTACCCCAACAGTACATCCTATAGGACCTGGTATACAAGAAGCTGCTGCAACTGCAACCCAGAATCCTGTGTTTGCTGTTGCAAGTGAAATCATACAGCTTGCTACCGCTGCGGCAGGTCCACCAAAACATCCTCCAGCAGCAGATGCTACAGAAACCAGACATGGATAATCACAAATAGTTGGAAGTGCTGTAACTATATTTCCAATTGCAGTTCCAATAGGAATTAATCCTCCAAAACCACCTCCATTGAAGTTTGGACTTCCTCCAGCAACTGGCGTACTTGGAGTATAACAAGTCAATTTGTAATAAGGTTTAAAAGCTGCTGCATCTTTTTCACTGTCGCAAACATAAGTTCCTTTTGTTATTAAGTTATAACTACAAATTTCACCGGCCATACTTTTTCCTGTTGAAGCTGTTCTTGTAATCAGAATTGGAACAATGATCGTTGACTTAGCATTTAACGCATCCATTTTTTCAATCATAAGCTTAAACTTATAATCTCCTTGGCTATCAACATTAAAAGTCACATTTGATAATGCAATTAATCCGTGGTTGGTAACGGTTGCATAACTCATTCTGCTTTCGCCGACATTTAAGTCCAGTACTGGATTATCGATATCGATAACAATTACTGGTTTTGGTACGTTAGTTTCGAATTTAACTACTAAATCTAATTGGTATTCATCTGTAATTTCAGTTGGCTTAACAACCCATTCGTAACTAACTGCTTGATACGAAATGAATACTTTTTGTGTGGTTACTTTTCCTGGATCAACTAATATGTTATTTTGATACGTATCGTGCTTGTCTGCTGTTACTGTAAGTGTGTAATATCCTTCTGGAATTTGTTCTGTATTGAATAATCCGTTTTCATCAGTTACTCCTTCAGCTATAACCGCACCAGAGAATGGGTGACGCACTACAACTTTTGCTCCTTTTACGTGCGGTGCTCTTTCGGTATTATAAGTGTATTCGTCAACTACATCAACCTGCAATGAACCTTTTGATTCTGAAACGGTTTCAATTCTAAAAGGTACTGCTACTCCACCTCCGTTCTGCGGATTTAAAGCTAAATTACCTGTCAATGGTACATTTAATTGCTGTTTATCTGTTGGAACTAATTCTAAAATTACTTTTATAGTTTCGTTTGGAGCAATTTTTTCAATTACAAGGGCACTTTTCAGTTTCATCCATTCCATATTCGGAACTTCAACTTTTACATTTTCAGCATTTATAGCTCCTGTATTGGTTACTGCAAATTCATAAAAACGAGAGCTTCCTTTAATCATCGTTGTATTGATGCTTACTGGATTTACAGCTAGTTTTGGCGTTTGTGCTTTGGCATGGTAATACGCTAAAACAGCTAGTTTTGCTCCTTCATTTGATACAATGTTGAAATTAATGCTGTAGTATTTTTGTTCTGCAGATGGTGTTTCGGCTAGTATTGTATAATTCAAAATAGCTTCTTGTCCAGCTGCCAATGTTAATGGATCTGTTTGAATTGTAAATCCGGCATCGGCTGGTAATTCTATTTTTACATTTGTTAAAGGTGTTTTACTGTTGTTTTTTAACTTAAATTCACCTTTGTACGGAACTTGTGTCACAACATCCCATTTTAAATAATCTGCCGGTTTGTTAGTCCATTCAAAACCAACAATATCAAATTGTGCTTGTACTGCATTTGTAGTTCCGGGATAACCTGCGCTTACCGTATAATGACCACTTTCTGCCTGTAACGGTTCGAAGTTATAAACGAAGTTTCCAGAGGCGTTTGTTTGTACTTTAAAAGCACGTGAAAAGCCTTCGTTGATAATAATGATTTCGACATCTTTATTAGCTGCTGGAGAATTATTTGTCAATTTAGCCGATCCTGTAATCGCAACCACTTCACCAGATTTGTATACTGCTTTAGAAACTGCCGCTGTCGCTGAATAACTTGAATTCAGTTTGATTGCTACAAAATCTTCATTGTTGGTGTATGACAATTCACTTACTTTCTGATCTGCATTTACAGCGGCTACTAAGAAATAATCACCAGCCTGCTGTGGAAGTCTGATTGATTTTACAAAATCCAGTTTCTTACCCGATTCAATATCTTTATCGATTTGAAAAGATGTAATCAGTGTGGCATTTTTAGTGGTTTTATCTTTTGATAAATAATATTCGATTTTTGTTCCTTTTGCCAAAAGCGCAAATCCTTGATTGGTGATCGAAGTCGTAACTTCAACCACATCATCTCCATTCGCTTGAGCTACTGTTTTTACCGAATTAACAATGGCATCTGGTTTATTTTGATCGGTTACTAAAATCCAAGCAAAACCAGAACTGAAATTATCTGCTTCAGCTTGAATACGAACTGTTTGATCTCCTGTTTTTGTGGCATCGATAATCGTATTAACATCTACGTCAACACTTTCTTGTCCTATTGCAATTTTTACGGTTGCAGGAATAGAAACAATAGTAGGAGCGTCAGATGAAAGCTTAACCGTAATTTCTGTCGATTTGTCTACCGTGTTTCTGGCAATGTTTATTTTAGAAGCTTTTTCTACTCCTGCTTTGACAGTCGACGGATTGGCTTTTACATTTAAAGCAGGACCATTGCTGTCTAAAACAGTAATATTTTTACTTAAAGCACTACCGTTTTCTCCGGCTGGAAGAGTACAATTACAAGAAGAAATATATACTTCTGCCGTAACACCAACCGTTTTTGTTCCATCAACAATACCGTTATTTACTGCTCCAATATTGAATCGTTTCTGATTAACATTCGCAGGAAAATCAATAGTTTCCGGCAAAATCAAAGCATTGGACACACTCGCTTTTAAACGAATATTAGTGCTGATTTCTGGTTTGCTTACGCGTTTAATTGTGGCATAAGTAGCGTAAACTCCATCAGCTTCTGAAATGGTCTGCGGAGTAATTTCTAATTCAAAAGCTGGGACGTTTGAACTTTTAATGGTAATGTCTGTATTTCCCGCCTGAAAACCTTCGGCTCTTAAAGTCAGCTTACCAACAACGGTTGGTTCTGGAACTCCGTTATTTTTAACTGTAATGGTAAAAGAAGTCGTTTTGCTTCCTGAAGGAAGAATAACTTCTGTTGGAACTGTCCAACGTGAACTTTGATCTGCTGTAATAACAAACTTAGGATCTTTTGTTTTAGCAAAATCAGTTGATACATTCACGGTTATTGTTTCGCCGTCTGTTACTGAAATTTTTGATGGTGTTAAAGTAATAACCGAGAATTCGTTATCGATAATTTCGATGTTTTCTGAAACTGCTGTGTAATCATTTCCTGAAACCGAAAGATTTACGGTTCTGTTTCCGTCATTTACCGTATTATCAATTGTTTTGATGTAGAAAACAACCGAAGACTGATCTTTTAAGATTTTTACATTCGCATCAAATTGTAACTGCGAAGCCAGAGAAGCTGCAAGTGCATACGTTTTGTCTGCGCTTCTGTCCCCGCTTTGTGTTAAAGTAGCGCGGATAACTTCTGTTGAATTCTCATCAATCGTTTTTTTATCTAAAACCAAATACAGTTTTTTCTCTAATAGAATACTTCCTGCTGCTGTTACTTTATTATTGGTTTTTAATTCTTCTGGTTCTTTTACAGAAGTATTGGCAATTACATTGATTCTCACTTTTACGTTACCTTCAATTCCTAATACTTTTGGAAGATTAAATACAGCGCTTCGGCTTACAGATTTCTTTTTGTCTAAATCTTCATTATATGAAACGGTACCCAAATTGTATTCGATTCCGGTTTGATCCGAAACAATACTGATTTGCTCAATCCATCCGCCAGAAGCAATACGATCACCAATATTATCAACTGACCATGAAAGGGAAATTTTTCCTTCTGGAGAAATTTTAGATTCGGTTGCAGCAATTCCTGAAACGGTTAAATCCGGAAATTGTGCCGGAGCAATTGTCAATTTTCCATTTACATGGTTTGAACCAATATCTGTTGCATTTTTAGAACTTAAAACTACTCCTGACAAATCTAAATTATGGGTTTGCCCCGAAGTATAATTTAAAGGAATTTCTATCGGAATTTGCAATAAAGTTCCGTTGTTTCCTTTAAAAGGTGTACTGGTCATTGAAAGAATAATAAAGTGATAGTTTCTTGGATTATTCTTTTCAATGTTCACATAAACAGCATGATCGCCTTTTCGGCTTTCGATAATTTTGCTGTCTTTTTCGCTTACGATCAATCCCTGCGGAAGGGTCAATGTAAACTCGGCTCCCACTACTTCATCGGCATTAGCCAAATCTATTGAAATCACCGATTTGTCTCCGGGACCTGCTGACACGTCTAATACTTTTAAACTATTCTGTGCATAGAGAAATGTCCCTAAAAATAGGAAGATAAAGACCAGAAAAGGTTTTATTTTCATTGTTTTTAATTCGTGTGGTATCATTATAAGTCGTTTATTGTATTAACATTTTTCCTTTAAAAGTCACAAGCCCTGATGAAAGCTGGGTTTCTATCGTGTAGATATATACGCCAGATGCCATTTCGTTTCGTTTGAAGGAAAGTTCATGGTTTCCTTCAGACGTTTCAAGATTCGATTGTGTGCGGACTAATCTTCCCTGCGAATCAAAAACTTTTAAGACTGCTTTTGATGCATTTTCCGGTAAATAATATTTGATTACCGTAGTGTCTGTAAATGGATTTGGATAATTTAAAAGAGATGTTATTTTCGCTGCTGGATCATTATCGTCAACTCCTAAGTTTTTCTGCGTTATGGTATAACTTAATTCCTGAGCTTGCTGATTTGAAAGTAAAGCCGAAACAATATTTGTTTTCGAAGACACTTTGGTAATAGCTTGTTTTCCTGAAAGCGAATTATTCATTGAGAATGCAACGATACTCACTTCTCCGTTGCGCTCCCCAACTGAAGCTGTAAAACCAATATCTGAAAGCAATTCTTTAATTTCTGATTTGCTAACGTCTTTTAAACGAATATCAAAACTTGATGCTGAAGCTGACTGATTGTCGATATACAACACATCGTCTTCAATGCTCAATACAACATCTGAAGAACTTTCTAATGTTGGACGTTTGGTATTGGCTGGTTTTTCAAGTGTTCCTGACTGAATTTTATTAATCAAAGCGATAATATCCAATACATTCAGGTTTTGATCTTTATTGATGTTGGCCGCACCAAAGTTGAAAAAGTTTGGTTTTTGACCTAACATATAGTTCAATGATGACTGAATATCCAGAATGTTTACAATTCCGTCTAAATTAGAATCTCCTTCTCTATACGTAATGGTGTACGTTAAAACGCTGTTTCTAGCTGCACCAGCAATTTGTCTCAATTCTAATGTTTGGTTGTTCGGAACATTCCATTCGCTGAAAATACTCGTTAGTTTTAGACCTTCTCCAGAAACGGTTACGGTTTGGAAATAATCTTTCAGCGTCATATTGTACGACTGAGACGTATTGAACAACGAATTGGTATGATCGTAACGATTGATTTTATTGTCTTTTAAGACTGCATTTAGTGTCAAAGGCAATTCTCCTAAATTGATTTTCTGACGATCAATTTTAAAGTTTACTGAAACTGCAAAAGCGGCATCTATTCCTGTTAATGCATTTTCTGAAAGATCAACTGTTTTAAGTTTTGTAATTTTCGAAACACTTTCAGGAATTGATCCTGTTAATTTATTGCGGGTTAAATTTAGGTTTTGCAATTCCGTAAACTTTCCTAATTCTGAAGAAATGTTTCCAGTTAAATTATTATCGGGAAGGTTGATTGAAACAACGTGTCCGTCATTTGTTGTAACACCTTTCCATTTTTTCTCATGCAGATTGTTTGATGAAATGTCCCAAGGTTCTTTCCAACCTGTTCCTCCTGCACTTTGAAAGAAAGCCACTAAAGCATTGTATTCTGCAGCAATTAATGGTGTTTCAGAACCGTCGGCAATTCCTTTAAATTGTAAATAGGTTCCTTGCGATGTTCCGTTTTTCTGCCAAATCGTAATTTTTGCTCCTGCTGGAATGCTTGAAACAGAAATATTGGGGAATGTTATCGCATTGTCAACTGCTGTTGCTTCAGAAATTTTAAAATTGTTTGCTTGCAATTCAAACTGGTATTTACCGCTGTAATCTTGTGCTGCATCGTTATAAGAAGCAATAGCCGGAATATCAACATTTATTTCGTCGCCTTTCAAATATAAATACTCATCTTTTGCAATTACTTGACCTCTTAAGTTTACATACACATTGGCAGCATTATAGGTAAATGGTTTTTCCAACGAATCAAAACCGTTGTTTGATAAATCAATCTGTTCAATGTTTTCAAATTCATTTAAATGTCCCGGAATTGTTCCTTTGTATAAGTTTCCAGAAATAGAGAATTTTTTCAAACCAGAAATGCCATATAAAACCGGAATGGTACCGCTGAATTTATTGGACTGAACGTTTAATGTTTTTAAATTTGTCAGTTTTCCTAAATCTGCTGGAAGCGATCCTTCAATAGCGTTTGATTGAAGATTCAAAGTTTCCAAATATGTCAGGTTTGATAATTCAGCTGGAAGTGTTCCAGATAAATTATTGGCAGCAAGACTTAACGAAACTACGTGCCCTTCTTTTGTTCCAACTCCATACCAGCTAACTTCATGCAGTTTGTTTTGCGAAATATCCCATTTCTGAGTCCACTGTGCTCCGTTTGTGCTGTTGTAGATTTTCTTCAAAATTTCGAATTCTTCGTCGGTTAACGGTTTTCCAAAAACAACTTGCGTGTAATTAATTGAAGTTTGCTGAGCCGTTCCATCATTCTGAACAATTCTAATTTGATCCGTCAATTTAATTCCGTACAAAGCAATATCCTTGAATACTAATTTTCCTTCGGCGTTTGAATAATTCGACGTTTTGTTTACACCATTGATGTAAAGTGTAAAATAGTTTTTGTTATTGATAACTCCTCCATTTGCATTAAACAGGAAAGTCGACATTACCGGAAGGTTGATAACCAATTCGTTCGCTCCCACTTCGATCGTTGGAATGGTAATCGTTTGATATGAAAAATCAACCGTTTTTAAAAGTGGTAAATGTACCAATGCTTCATCGGCATCTTCAATGTTGTTATTATTTAGATATAGTGTTTTTAACGATTGAAGTTTACTCCATGAAGAGGTTATTTTGCCTTTTAATTTCGTATATCTTAAATCAAGCACTTCAAGAGCCTCTAATCCAGAAATAACGTTTAAATCTGTTGTGCTTAAATCTTTTGAATAATTTCCGCCATAAAGTGAAAGGTTTTTCAAATATTTTAAATTGCCAAAAGATGCCGGAATCGCTCCCGAAACATTGTAATTGTTATTCAGGTTCAATCCTGTTACGTGTCCGTTTTGGATACTTACTCCGTACCAAGCGCCTTCGTGCAAATTATTAGTCGAAACATTCCATTTGTTGTTCCAGCTGGCTCCGTTCATGGCGTTGTAGAAATCAACTAAAGCCTGATATTCAGCATCTGAAACTTTTGGCTGATCTACTTTTACATTGGTAAAATAAACTCTTGAATCGTACGATGATTGTCCTGCATTATCATAATCTTGATACAAATACAATTCATCTCCGGTTCGCAAAGAAGCCAGATAATCTGCTGGAATGGTAATCGTTCCGTCGCCTGCTACTCTAAGTGTGTTTCCTACTTGGTTTCCATTAATAAATAATCGAAACGGTCTTTGTGCCGAAAAATCATTTAATGCTCTGTTGTAAAGCATTGAATTTGGAAGGTTGCTTACTTTTACATCTACACCTTCGTATAAAAAGTTTTCTACACTGATATTTTGAGAGGTTATTTCTAATGAAACCTGATTTGACAATAATCCTTTAATATCTGAAACTTTATTGTACGAAAGGTTTAGAGTTCTTAAAGTGGTTATTTTTTCTAAATCTTTAATTAAAACTTCAACTTGATTGTTGTACATATTTAAAGTTACCAGAGAAGTTAGATTTCCGGCAGAAACTGGAATGGCTTTGATCTGGTTGTACGATAAGTTTACGGTTACTAAACTCTCCATCCCGCCAAAAACTTCTGGAAGAGCTGTAATAGCATTCGAATCCAGATATACTGTTTTCAGCTTTTTAAGTTTTCCCCAAGATTCTGGAAGTGCTCCCTTTATTTTGGTGTATCTTAAATCTAAAATTTCAAGTGATTCCAATTCAGAAAGAACGCCTAAATCTGTTGTGCTTAAATCTTTTGAATAATTTCCGCCATAAAGCGAAAGGTTTTTCAAGTATTTTAAATCCCCAATCGATGCTGGAATCACTCCCGAAACATTGTAATTATTATTCAGGTCAAGTCCGGTAATGTGGCCGTTTTCGATACTGATTCCGTACCAGCCGCCTTCGTGTAAATTATTGGTCGAAACATCCCATTTATTATTCCAGTTGGCACCATTCATTACGGTGTAAAAATCAACTAAAGCCTGATATTCTTCGTCAGGAATCTGTGGAAGATTGATTTTGATATTGGTAAAAAATACTCTCGAATCGTATGAATTTCCATACACACCGTCATATTGCTGATACAAATACAATTCGTCTCCTGTTTTTAATGAAGAAAGTAATGATGCTGGAATAGTAATACTATTGTCTGCTGCCATTACCAAATCAGTTGCGATCTGGTTTCCTCTTAAAACTAAATTGAACTTTCTTAGAGAAGAGAAATCATTTTTGTTTCGATTATACGAAAGCATATTGGGCAGGTTTTCGACTTTTACATCGGTACCTTCATAAAGTATGTTATCAATATTTATATTTTGAGAATTTAAATCCAGATTTATCTGAGTGTTCAAAAGTCCTTCGATTTTAGAAACTCGGTTGCTTGAAAGTCCAACTGTTTTTAAAGTTGGTATATTTTCAAGTTCTTTAATCAGGGTTTCAATTTTATTATAAGCCAGATTTAAAGTTTCTAATTTCGTCAGATTTCCTATTGATACCGGCAGTGCTGTAATTTGGTTTGAAGTAGCTTCAAAAAATACCAAAGATTCCATTTCGCCCATAGTATCTGGCAAAGTGGTAATACTGTTGTTGCTTAAATAAACTGTTTTTAATTTTTTCAATTTATTCCATGAAGACGGGATCGTTCCTGAAATACTAGTCGATCTTAAGTCTAATCTTTCTAAAGCATCTAAATTTGAAAATACATTTAAATCTGTTGTGCTTAAATTTTTACCATAATATCCGTAAAGCGAAAGATTTTTAAGGTATTTCAAATTCCCGAAAGAAGCCGGAATTGCTCCCGAAACACTGCTTGTATACGTAAGGTCTAATCCGGTAATATGACCGTTTTCGATACTTACACCATACCAAGCGCCTTCGTGTAAATTATTAGTCGAAACATCCCATTTATTATTCCAGTTTGCCCCTCCCATGGCATTGTTGAAATCTACTAAAGCTTGATATTCGGCATCTGGGATTTTTGGCTGATCTACTTTTACATTTACAAAATATACTCTCGAATCGTATGAAATATTTCCTGATCCTGAGTCATATTGTAAATACAAGAAAAACTGATCTCCTGTTTTTAAAGTCGAAAGATAGGCCGCAGGAACGGTAATACTTCCGTCGGCTGCCATTGTAATATTACTTCCTATTTGATTTCCGCCTACATACACGGCAAATTGTCGTCTGGCAGAAAAATCATTTTGGTTTCGGTTGTAATTTACTATCGATGGTAAAGACGGAATCACAACATCGGCTCCGGTATAAACCAAACCTTCAACGTTAACACTTTGCGTGTACAAATCAAGGTTTACCTGATTGCTAAGCAAAGCTGCAACATTTGATATTCGGTTAGTTGAAAGATTCAAAGTCTTTAACGTTGCAATATTTTCCAGTTCTTTTATTACTGCTTCGATCTGGTTGTACGATAAATTTAAAGTGGTCAGATTCGCCAGATTACCAATTGAGGCTGGAATACTTTTAATTTGATTTGAAGAGGCATCAAAAGAAACCAAACTTTCCATTTCGCCAATCGTTTCTGGCAAAGCTGTAATTGTGTTATTTCCTAAATTAACTGATTTAAGTTTTTTCAATTTACTCCAAGAAGCAGGAATGGCTCCTGTTGTACTGCTTGATCTTAAATCTAAAGTTTCAAGAGACTGCAGTTCTGAGTACACATTTAAATCAGTAGTACTTAAGTTTTTATTGTAATATCCGTAAAGTGAAAGATTTTTAAGATATTTCAAATTCCCGAAAGAAGCCGGAATTGCTCCCGAAACCCCGCTTGTATACGTAAGATCCAACCCTGTAACATGTCCGTTTTCGATGCTTAAACCTGTCCAAGCTCCTTCGTGAAGATTATTTTCGTTTGTATCCCATTTATTGTTCCAGTTTGCCCCGCCCATAGCGTTGTAAAAATCAACCAAAGCCTGATATTCAACATTTGAAACTACGGCCTGATTTACTTTTATATTGGTAAAATAAACATTGCTGTAATGTGCAGTCGCAGCATTTCCGTCATATTGAAGGTACAAATACACCTCATCTCCATTTTTTATACTTGACAAATAAGATGCAGGAATCGTAACACTGCCATCCTGAGCAACTGTAATATAACTTCCAATTTGAGAACCTCTTACGTAAAGGGAAAGCTGTCTTTTAATCGAAAAATCACTGCTTGCTTTATTGTAATAGACGATATTAGGCAAATTGTCTATCTTTAAATCAATTCCTTTATACACAATGTTTGCCAGGCTGATGTTTTGATAATACAAATCAAGACTTACCTGATTTCCCAGCAAACCCACAATAGTCGAAATCTTGTTATTGGATAAACTTAGCGATCGTAAAGCTGTTAAGTTTTCAAGTTCTTTGATAAGAACTTGTATCTGATTTTGTGATAAATCTACAGTAACAAGGCTTTCCATTTGTCCAAATTCTGCCGGAAGCGCTGTAATAGCATTGTTGCTTAAATAAAGTGTTTTCAGCTTTTTAAGCTTGGACCACGATGCCGGAATTGCTCCTTTCACCTTGCAATATCTCATATCTAAAGTTTCCAAAGCTTCTAATCCAGAAAGCGAACCCAGATCTGCGGCACTGAAATCTTTTCCATAACTTCCGCCATAAAGAGAAAGTGTTTTAAGGTATTTTAAATTCCCGAAAGAAGATGGAATTGTACCAGAAATATTACTCGTTCCAGAAAGATCAATACCAGTAACGTGTCCGTTTTCGACCGTTACCCCGTACCACGCTACTTCGTGCAGGTTATTTTCTCTGGTATTCCATTTGTTATTCCAGTTTGATTCACCCGCAGCTTTGTAAAAATCTACTAAAGCCTGATATTCTGAATCCGGAATGGGAATATTTAAAGTATTGCCGGCAAAAAGAGAAAGACTGCTAAAAAACCATAGCAATCCAAAAAGTAGTTTTTTATCCATAGATAATTTTTTAGATAGACAATATTTTGAAAGTAAATTCGTTTTAAAAAAGCAGCGTAAAAGTAGGAAAAACACAGCGGTATTTCTGATTAAACAAAAGTTAACAAATTTTAAATATTTGATTATCAATTACATGAATTATAAAATTACCTGTTTACAGGTAGGATTTATCTGTAGTAAATAGATATACAGACCGCACATATTTATATCTATTAATACTTATCAAAAAGCCTTATTTTACTCTGATTGAGGCATAATTCTTCCTTCTTGAACTGAAAAAGTGTTTAAAAAATATTGCATTTAATTTGCATATATGACCAATCGGTCATATATTTGCATCGTAAATACTACCACTCATGACAAAAGGTGAAGAAACCAGACAATTTATTTTAGAAAAAGCCGCTCCTATTTTTAATACAAAAGGAATTGCAGCTACTTCTATGAGCGATATTATGGAGGCGACCAAATTGTCTAAGGGAAGCATGTATGTTCATTTTGAAAATAAAGAAGTTTTAGCCTGCGCCGCAGTAGATCATAATATGAAAATACTGAGCAGTAAATTAGAAAATAAAGTAAATTCAGGGAGTACTTCTCAAGAAAAACTGTTTGCTTACATTGACTTTTTCAGCAATCCGTTAGCTTCTCCAGTTACTGGCGGTTGTCCGCTCTTGAACTTTGGAACGGAAGCTGATGATACCAACCCAATCGTAAAAGAAAAAGTAAACAATGCCATCAAACGCGGACAACAACTTTTGACTTCTATTATTGAAAAAGGGATTACTGACGGAGAATTTAAATCTGAATGGAATGCAGCTGAATTTGCCACTATGCTATTTGCCATGCTCGAAGGCGGACATTTAATGTCTAGAGTTTCAGGCAGTAATGACAAAATGAAAGTCATTACCCAGGCCCTTAAAAAAATAATTATCCAAAACAGCATCTAATTTTTTTTACCACAAAAATGACCGATCAGTCATATTTAAAATTTAATAATAACTATAAAAACAAATACAATGTCAAAAACAATTTTAATTACCGGAGCATCAAAAGGATTTGGAAGAGCCTGGACAGAAGCTTTTTTAGCAAAAGGATATAACGTAGCAGCAACTGCAAGAAACGTAAATACATTAAACAATTTAAAAGAACAATATGGAAATGCTGTTTTAACGCTTTCACTTGATGTAGACAATCGTGCACAATCACTTGAAGTTGTAGAAAAAGTAAAACAACATTTTGGAACTATAGATATCTTGATTAACAATGCGGGATATGCACTTACAGGTGCAATTGAAGAAGCAAACGAACAAGAAGCCAGAGCACAGTTCGAAACTAATTTCTTTGGAACTTTATGGCTTACTCAAGCGGTACTTCCTATTATGAGAGCACAAAAAAGCGGACATATCATTCAGGTTTCATCTATTTTAGGAGTTGGAACTTTGCCAACAATGGGACTTTACAACGCTTCAAAATTTGCAATTGAAGGGTTAAGTGAAACTTTGGCAACAGAAGTAAAAGCATTTGGAATCAATGTTACTTTAGTAGAACCAAACGGTTACGAATCAAATATTTGGCATACCGGAATAAGCAGTGAAAGCAATCCTGTTTATGATGGATTAAGAAAAGCTTTTGCAGAAGGAGAAACTTCTTTTGGAAAAGTAGCGGCAACAGTTCCAGCAATTGTAAAATTAGTGGAAACAGAAAATCCTCCTTTGAGACTGCTTTTGGGAAAAGTGGCACTTCCTTTCGTAAAACAACACTACGAACAAAGATTGGCAAATTGGGAAAAATGGAACGATGTTTCTGTTGAAGCTCATGGATAATTCCATCTTATGTAATAAAAAAGGCAGTCTAAAAACTGCCTTTTTTATTTTCTATTTTTTAGGAAGATAAATCCAGAATGTGGTTCCTTCTCCGGGCTTACTGCTGAAATTAATCATACCGTTGTGATTTTCAATAATTCTGCGGCATAAAGCAAGTCCTATCCCGTTTCCACCGTATTGGTCACGTTCGTGCAGACGCTGGAACATATCGAAAATCCTTTCGGAATATTTGCTGTCCATTCCAATTCCGTTATCAGCAATTGATATAACATGATAATTTTCTGCCGAAGTTACTAAGTTTACATCCTTAGGAACATCTTCGTACGATACGGTAACGGTTGGCAGTGAAGTATTAAATTTAAGTGCATTATTAATCAGATTGTAAAATAACTGACGCAGCTGTGTATCAAGTCCAGGCACCACTGGCAGCGGATTTACATTTATAATCGCATTTTTTTCTTCGATTACCATACTTAAATCTGCCAATACTTCCTGAAGAACAGCATTTAAATCGACTGGTTCAAAATATTGTTCTTTGTTTTCTATTCTAGAATAATTAAGAACATCTGTAATTAGATTGGATAATCTTCCAGCCGCCAAAGTGATTCGGTCAAAGTAATATTTTTTCTTTTGATCTTCACTTAAATGTTCTCCCGCACGAGAAAGCATAATCATAATTTTTCGAAGCGGTTCCTGAAGATCGTGGCTCGCTATATAGGCAAATTGTTCTAATTCTTTATTTTTGAAACGCAGTTTGGAGTTTGCACTTTCAAGTTCACGCTGAATTGCTTTAAGTTCTGTATTGTCTTTCAGCGTTTCAACGATCATTTTCTGCGCATTTATATCTACAAAATAGACTAACCAGCTAGTAAAACTGCCGTCTTCTGCTTTGTTTGGAATAATGGAAACCAAGTGCCAGATATAATCTTGACCTTTTTTAATTCTGGCTTCTCCAATATAATCTGATTTGTTTTGTTTGGCTCTGTTCCACCCTTCCAAAATTTCTTCTATATCTTGAGAATGAACAAAATTTCCCAGCGTTCTTTTATCAAAAATAAGTAATGGCAGGCTAAGATAATTTTCTAATGACTCATTCACCAGTAATACATTATTGCGCTCGTTAACTACGCAAATTAATACTGGAATTGTATTGGCCAATCGCTTGTACTTATTCTCGCTTTCAGCCAGTTTTTCAGAAAGTGCAATAAGTTCTATATTTTTCTTTCTAATTTCATCATACGGAGATAAAGGCGGTTCAAATTTAAAGTAATCTATTAGGCTTTTTATCTTAGTTTCAGAAAGAAGCCCCGGCGCTGTTACGGGCTGGCTTATTTTGGTTACCGACTGATTATTCGCATAACTATATTCGATATGTCCCGAAATTTTAGAAGCATAATTGAAAGCTTCTGGACTGCAGCTTTTTAAATCTACAGTATCTGTAATAACGGCTACAATTTCTTTTTGGGTTGCTTTAATAATATTAATCCCCAATACAAGCAGAGAATCAGTTCCTTTCGCAATAGAACATCTGGCAATCTCAGAAACAGCTGTCGAAAATCTCGTCTGGAAAGAAGACGGCATCCCGCACATTTCAGCAATTTTCATACACCGTTTATGGGCCAGAATTAAGTCCATTTCGTTGTCAAGGTTTATTTGAATAATCTCTTTCATCGCATTTAGATTATTTTACCAACCAAAATTGTAGCATCGTCAGTTCCTCTTATATTTTCTTTAAATAAAGAAGCCGCTATAATTCCCGGGCTTTGCTTAAAAATTGAAGTTAAATCGTTTAAATTCCATCTTGTACGTAATCCATCACTGTGCATAACAATAATCTGATGTTTTTTAAAAGGTACAATGGTGCTGTTTAAAGTACGCGGAATATTATGTCCAATAATTCCGTTATAAGCTGTATAGGTTTTATTCTCTAAACCGGTATAAATGCGGGTATTAATATTTCCAATCCCACAAATATTCCATACTTCAGCTTTATAATCTACTGAAGCTATTGTTGCTACCAATCCTCTGGTTTTCTTTACTTTAGAATGTATTTCTCTCAGCACTTCTGTGGGATTCCATTCAATTGTTTGTCTAAAAACTTTAATTGCGGCTTCAACGGCTTCATTTGCACTTTCGCCATGACCTAGTCCATCTCCCACAAAGATCTGAAAACCTTTGCTAGAATGTTTTACATAATACCCATCTCCGCATAATTTTTCACCTGGATAATTAACAGCAATTGTTGTGTAATTAAGTACGTTTTTAAGTAAAGGAGGATTAAATTCTGATGTTTCACAGATTTTAACATATTGAACACAGCCCCAGTTTTTAATGGAATAAATTTGGAAGTCATTGCTCAATCGTTTAATTGAGCCCAGTCCGTGTCCGAGTGTATTGGAAGAAGAATAGCCATCATTCATTATTTTGGCTACATTGTCAAATCCAACGCCATTATCGAGACAGTAAATCTCTATAAGGTTTTGATCATTTTCTACATGAGCTCTGTATAAAAGCTCTCCGCCATTGGCGTATTTAATTAAGTTTGAAGTTAATTCTGCAACAATAATATCCGTTTCGGCAGCCCTGTGAGCGCTAAAACCTATTTGAAGGGCAAGATTGTGTATTTCTCTTTTTATAAAAGCAATTAGACTTCTATCGTCTATTTTATAAGTGGAAAACGTATTATCCATTTTTCCATTTTGTTATAGTAACGGTAGTACCGCTTCCTAGTTCTGATTTAATGTCAAATTCATTGACAAGTCTTTTTGTTCCCGGCAAACCTAATCCAAGGCTTTTTCCTGTGCTGTAACCATCTTTCATAGCCAGACTAATATCTGCAATACCCGGACCATTATCAATAAAAGTTACGCGCACGCCATTTTCACGGCCATTACTAACCGATTCTATAATGACTTTTCCACCTCCTCCGTATTTCAGAAGATTACGAACGAGTTCACTGGTTGCCGTAATTAATTTGGTTTGATTAAGAATACTCATACCAACCCTAACGCCGTACTCTTTTACACGGTTGCGCAACGGTACAACGTCTTGTTCTTTTACAATAAGAGCTTCTTCTTTACTATTCGTTATCGTCGTCATACTCCTGCTCTTCGTTATCGCTTATGTGCATTTTTGAGCGAAGTAAATCCATACCTTTTTCTACATTTAAGGCACTTATAACTCCATTTAGGGACAAACCAAGTTCAACCAATGTAATAGCAACTGCTGGCTGCATTCCTACTACAACTGTTTGTGCATCTAATATTTTTGACATTACAGCTATGTTTCCTAAAATACGTCCCATAAACGAATCGATAATAGAAACTGCTGATATATCAATTAATACGCCTTTTGAACTATGTTTACTAATGGTATTTATTAAGTCTGACTCCAAATTTTCTGCCAGCTGGTCGTACAAATCGACTTGTATGGTAACCAGCAGAAAATCCCCCATTTTTAGTATAGGAATTCTTTCCATATTCTTAAAAATCTTATTCTACAATTTTCTTTCTTTTCACAACATTCAATTGCAACATTTCGAAAGCAGTTTGTAAAGCACTTGCAAGAGATGCTTTAGTAGTAATACCGCTTAAATCGATTCCTAAGTGAACTACTGTTTGTGCAATTTCTGGACGAATACCGCTTATGATACATTCTGCTCCCATTAAGCGGGTTGCACTTACAGTTTTAATAAGATGCTGTGCTACTAGAGAATCTACCGCAGGAACACCAGAAATATCCAAAATAGCAATTGAACTTCCTGTGTCAACAATTTGCTGTAAAAGGCTTTCCATTACAGTCTGAGTTCTTGAACTGTCTAAAGTCCCAATAATTGGCAGGGCTACAATGCCGTCCCAAACTGCAATAACTGGAGTTGAAATTTCGCTGATTTCATCGATTTGTCTGGCAATTACATCTTCTCTTCCTTTCATAAAGGCTTCAAAAGTCATAATCATCATGTTATCTAAAATCGCATTTAATTTTAAATTGGCATCATAAAGCTGTGCTGGATCTTTTATCAATTCAGACAAGACTTTCGAACAAGCTTCTTTAAAAGATATTAAATATTGAGCATTTTCTCTTGGTGAAAATCCACGTTTTCCTCTCGATGAAGAGATTCCCACAATAAGATCTTGAACTTTTTCGAGTTCATTAGAATTTTCGAATTTTTCATCAGATTTTGACAAAGCAGTTAAAAAGAGTGAAGCAAATTCTTTTGACTCTTCTTCTTCCATTGCTCCATCGGTAGATCCACTATCTAAAAGAATTTGAGACCATATCGTTAATAATTTGTTTTCGTGCTCTTTCAAGTCGCCCAGTAAGTTGTTTTGCATTTGGATTTTGTTTGGATTGTTCTTTAACAAATATATGATTTTAAATTGATTTTCGGAAAACATTTGTTAAAACGTAATGAATTAAAAATTAACACTTTATTCATAAATATTAATTTTTAACATTTTATAATCAAAATAATGTTAAAAAAATTGCAAAAAACTAGAAATCTAAAAACGCAAAAAGAGACAATAATAATTGTCTCTTCCTTGATTATGAATCAAATTCAAAATTTTTACGGCAGAAAAATGCCGGTTAAAAAAAGCATTTTAGTTTTCTTTTAAAGTAGACTACAAGTTAAAAGGAAATTGGCATCTAAAATGATTTCTTAACATTATCTCAAGGCAAAAAAATGCTTTTGTGAGAATAATGTGCTATCCAAAAAAATTAAAAAATCTAAATAAAGGTAAAATTGGTTAGTTTATAAAATCAAATTTGTCTTCAAACATTTTACCGATTACAGGAATAGGTTTCTTCTGCTCATTTGCCGCATTGATAATTCCAAAAATCCATAAGATTAAAAAGGCATAACCCACAAAACTTAAAAAATAAAGAGAAGGTACTATTGACAAAACAATTGAAAGGATAATATTGACAGCAAATGTCAATAGGAAAATTCCAAATCCTTGTTTTAAATGATAAATGACAAGATCGCTTTTTGGCGTTTCATCTTTGCTTTTTACAAAAGCTATAATCCAGCCAATAATGGTTACATAGCTCAGGATTGATAAGGTTTTATTATTCATGGTTGTCTGTATTTTATACGAACAAAAATAAATACAAGAGATGTAAGCCAAAACGATTACTTTGTTATTGGTAGTTTCCAATTGGCATTGGTAGTAATTGACTATTTAAACTGTCAACAGGCATTCAAAATTAGACTTCATCTTTCATCAATTTGAAAAAGGATTCTTTTTTTCCTCTCGAAATCGGCACTGAAGATTTATCAGACATCATAATCATTCCTTCACGAGAATAACTTAAAATTGCATTTACATTAATTAAATGCGACTGATGTACTCGGAAAAACAAAGGCGGCAGCAGAATGTCTTCGTAATTTTTAAGTGGTTTCGAAACCATAATTTTTCGGCCGTCAATCAAGAAAAATGTCGTGTATGAACCCGAGGTTTCGCATCGTAAAATCTGATCCAATTTTACCACATACATCGCTTCCTGAGTGGGTAGAACCAGTCGGTCAGGGGTTTTAGAAAGATTGGTCTGCAATTCGGTAATCTGCTGCTTTTCAAGAACTCGTTCCTGCAGGATTTCAATACGATCTATAGCGGCTTTCAATTCCTGCGGATCAATTGGTTTCAGAAGATAATCGACTGCGCTGTATTTAAATGCATTGATTGCATGCTGTTCGTAAGCAGTCGTGAATATGAGATGAAACGAATTAAAAGAAATCTGCTGCAAAACATCAAATCCAGTTCCGTCTTTGAGCATAATATCCATAAAAACCAAATCAGGTTTTAATCGGTCAATTATCTTTTTCGCTTCTTCCACTGTTTCGGCGTATCCAACAATCTGGACGCTGTCTCCAGAAACCATTTCGAGCATAATCGACAACGCTTCTCGCAAACGGTGTTCGTCTTCAATAATTATGGTTTTGTATATCATGATAGTATCGGAATATTAATAATTACCACACAGCCGTGTGTATCGGTTACAGGATCTCTTTCACTTACTGTAAAACCTGCGTTTGGGCTTTCCTTCTGCATTATAGACAATCTTTCATCTGTAATCGTAGTCGAAAGTGATTGATGAGTTTCGTTGATTTTTATTTTTCTGGAAGCGGTTAATCCAATTCCGTTATCTGTAATGGTACAGATTAAAGTGCGCTGTTCTTCATCTTCTTTAAAATAAATTTCGATAAGTCCGCGTACATTATTTTCTTGTGGTTTTAAACCATGTTCTACCGCATTTTCTATAAAAGGCTGAATCAATAAAGGTGGAATTAAGATATCTGTTTCTACATTCGCATCACATTCAATTTTATAACCAAATCCGTTGTTTAAGCGAAGCTGCTGCAGTTCGATGTAATTTTGCAGTGTATTGATTTCTTCTTCAAGAGAAATGGTTTCTTTTCGGGATTGTTCTAAAATCTGTCTCGTCAGTTTAGCAAATTTATTCAGATAAGAAACTGCCGGAAGCGTATCTTTCTTCAAAATCATACTCTGGATATTTCCCAAAGCATTAAAAATAAAATGAGGGTCCATTTGCGAACGGAGTAATCTTCTTTCTAATGACAATCTTGCCGCCAGGTTTTCGATGGTTTCTTTCTCCATCAATTGGATTTTAAGTTCGTTATGAACCTGTTCCTGCTTTAGAAGGTCTTCCCTATTCTGATAATATCTTTGACGATAATGATACGATCGGAACATGAAAACCAATCCAATTAATAAAACACCCGCTATTCCGTAACCTAATAACTTATTTTTCTGTTCGAGTCCATTTTCGAGTTCAAGCTGTTTGATTCTTTCTGCTTTTTTGGAAGATTCGTATCTCGCATCAGCATTCTGAAGCATCGATTGCGCAGATTCTTTATATTTTAATTGATTGTATTTTGTAAAAGAGGTATCGTATGCATAATACGCTTCAAAATCTCCCCGCTTTACCGCAACATCTTTGAGAGAATTGTAAAAAGCTGCCATGAGATAATTATCAGTATACGGAAGGCTTTGCTGGTATTTTATTCCGTTTATAAACAAAAGTTCGGCTCTTAGATAATCTCCTTTTTGAGTAAAATAATACCCTTCAAGACCAATTGCGCTTCTAAAAATAATCTTTACATTGTATTTTTTGGCAATGGCGGTCGCTTTTTCCAGATTCGATAAAAAGGCTTTTTCGTTAATCGGTTTTGGGCCTTTCGTATAAAGATCGGCCAGGTTTACATAGGCGATTCCGATAGTACTTTTACTGACGATTTTATCGGCATTTTTTTCGGCTAAAGAAACAGTTTCCAGAAAAAACTTCATTGCCCTTTGCCATTCCTCTTTTCCTTCAGATTCAAGTTTATCACTTAAGAAACTTCCAAAAGCAAGTCTAGCGAATAATTGACTTTCGGGATCACCCGATTTTGAAGCGTGAGCCAATGCCTCTCTGGCGTATTTTTCTTCTTTTTCTGGAGAAGCTGGATAAAAGAGATACGAAATATCGGCAGCAATTTTAGCACATTGATCGTGTGCATTTTCTTTGGAAAATAATGTATACGCTTCCAGCAGATAGTTTATTGCCTGAGATTTGTCGTCTATATACGATTTTAAAGAACCCATTGCTGCAGATGCAAATGCTTTGGCTCTGCTACTAGTTCCTTTTTGTGCCAGATCGTACGACATATCGGCATAATGGATAAACTCTTTTAGATGCAGTAGTTTTCTCTGGGTAAGCGCTAAGTAAGCATAACAAATTGCCTCATCTTCTTTGCTATTGTCTATTTTAGCCAGACGAAGTGCTTGTTTTTGTATTTTAATGCTCGCCGTTGTGTCCGAAAAACGTTTGGCAAATCCTTCTTCAGCCATTTTCTCTACGGCAGAAATCTGAGCCTGAATTACAGTTGTAATAAAGAAGAAAAACAGCAGTACAATTCGCTTTTGTTTTTTGAAATTTATCGTGAAATTTTGTGGCATACATAGTGGTAATTACCGCCAAAGTACAAATTGCGTTCTGACTGACCAAACATTTTGGTATTGTTTTTAATGTATAAAAGTCTTGCTTACAAGTGCTTAAAATCAGTTGAGATGCCTTATGTTTCCTGATATATTTCAGATTTAACCAAATAAAAACCTAAACCATCCGTATGCCAATTTGCGATTGCCAATACTTTTGGTATGAAGTAATCTTGTTATACTAAATTATTTTAAAATCAGAAATATTATGAACAAGAAAATTCTTTCATTCTTATTAATTAGTTTCCTTTTCCTAACACAGATTACATACGCACAGCTGGAAGAAAAACGCACTAAAGTGGAGATTACAGTTAAAGACGGAAATAAAACGATTACCGTTCCTGTACGTACAGCTACAGTGTCTTTTACAAAAGGAATTGCTTCTCAAGATCCATTAGATAAAACCGATAACCGAAATTATTATCTAACGGTTGATTTTGAAAAACAAGATACAAACTTGCTTCGTGCTTTTGCATCCCATAAAAATGGACTTGATGGACAAATTACGATGATTGACACGTTTGGAAAACTTCCAACTAGAAAATTTGAGTTTAAAGGCGGAAAACTAGATAGTTTAAGCGATCAGCTTTCGGCGGATTATACTAGTTCGTACTACTCTATTTACTGTAACCTTTTGATTATTGACGGTGTAACAATTGAATAAATGGAATTGAAGTATTTTACAAAATCCGGAAATCAATTTATCATGAAACGCGATTATAGTTTTGCGCTGGTTATTAGTATTGCGCTTGCCATTTTTGCGGGAGCTGGGATATGGATTAAGGAAATGGCAATGTTTTGGATTTTCGGGATTTTGTCTGTTTTAAGTCTAATATCGATTTGGTCAAAACAAATCATTATTGATTTAGAGCGAAAGGAAATTATCGTAAAAATTGGATTGATTGGAAAACCGTTTCCAATTCCGTTTGAGGATTTTCAAAATTTTGAATTAGTGAGAATCAAACAGTATTTATTGACCACCAATACGTCTTTGAACATCCAATACTTAAAAAACGGAAAAGAAAAATCTGCCATGATTGCACAAGGATTTACGAGTAGATCTATGCAGAATCTGGCCAACGAAATTGATGAAATTATACACGGCGTATGAAAATCTGGGAAAAATATAATTTACAAGAAACGTCAGACCATCTTATTTTTCAACCTTTTAAACCGCTGCAAAAACTTTCGCAGTGGTTTTTAATTGGAATTTTTATAGTTGCCATACTATTTCCTTTACTACGAAGTTATGTTGATGCAGTTGTATTGTATTCTGTTTATATATTGCTGGGATATTTCTTTCTTCACAGTTTGTACGATATTCTGATTAGGGCAAAAATTACATATACATTTGACCTTAAAGAAAAATCAATCTATCGTGAAAGTCCTATTTCTAAAAAGAGAAAAATACTAAAACTCGAAGAAGCTGTTATCTTTGTAAGTTCCGAAATGGGAAGCTGGCATTACAGTATTGGCGCACGAAAAAGCCAATTTGTAAAAAGTTATAGCATTAGTGAAAACTTTAGTTCGGGCAAAAAAAGCGATCGAAAACAAGCTGAATATGAAAATCAGATTCTGGTGAAAATTCAAAATATGATCGACACTTCTACAACCATGTAACATCAATTAATTTAAATATGAAAATTCAGAAAATCATCGCCTTAGTATTTGTATCAACCTTATTGTTTTCATGTAATTTTTTTACTGACAATTCTCCAGAAAGAGTTTTTGAACTTATTGGTTTAAATGCCAACAAGATTCCTAAAAGTTTTGAACGTGTTTTTAAAGAGTATTATCAGCAGAAACAAAACGGAACACTGCAAGCTCTTGCTGAGGATCAAAAATCGATGCGTAATTCTAACTGTGTAGATGCGGTTAATTTTTATTATGGAAATACTTTTAAAGAAGACATTAAAAAAATAAATGCTCTAAGCAAAACAGAAGAAACTGAACCGATTATCAAAGCTGCAATTGATATGTTTGAATATGCCCAAAACATACAAACAAATGATTTTCCTAAAATTGCTAAAATGATCGATGATGGAAAAAGCGAAGAAGAAGTTCTGCATGCCGCAAAAGAACTCGACAACGCAAAAGGAATGGAACTCGACAAAAAATACGAGAAAGTAATGAGTCTTTTATTACCTTATGCTGATAAACACGGCGTGGAGTATAAGAAGTTTTAATTTTAGTTAGAAGTTATGAGTTAGGAGTTATGGGTTATGGGTTGCCATGATCTAAAACTTCTAACTCTTAACTCTTAACTCTTAACTCTTAACTCTTAACTCATAACTCATAACTCATAACTCATAACTCATAACTCATAACTCATAACTTCGAACTCATAACTTCGAACTTCCAACTCAATAATAAATATTCAAAATTATTTTCGATTTCGAATTGTCAATAATTTTTTCCAATTTTTTAAAGAAAGCTTCACTTACCATAGGACAGCCATGACTATTTGAAATGTAATACTCTTGCTCTTCATTTGGAACAGCAGAATAAGAATGAAGTACAATAGCTCTTTTTAAAGCGTTGCTATTAGATTCGTTTAAACCTTCTAGTTTATAGGATTTGCCAAACATCCCTTTGTAGGAACTTCCCACTACATAATTTCCCAGAGAAGTACATTTAGAATTAGGTTCATTGCTGAATTTAAGTTCTCCCCTTACATTGGTTTCAGAACCCACACCATTTGCTACAAGACCTTGATCTATAATTTCGTTACTTTCTAGATCATAAACAAAAAACCGGTTCTTCCCAGACTTAATTCTCATATCAATAAAAAAGGCAATCTTGGTATTATACGCTTTATTTTTAGCAATAACAGCTTTTACATCGGTAAGCTGTATACTTAAACGTTCCATTTCTGGAGATAATGGAGGTGTTTCTATTTTGTTTTCATTTGGAACACCCCAAAAACCAATCATTAAAAACAAAATAAGGCTAAAGTTTTTCATAAAAATTGTTCTTAGAATTAACAGAACAAAGTTCCAACTTCAACCAAACAAAAATTACCCTAAGAAGACTGATTAACAACAAAATAAGACTATTTTTAAAACAAAAAAGACAGATAATAACAATCATCTGTCTTTTTTGTTTTAGGTGTCAAGTTTCAGGTTTCAAGTTAAACTCATAACTCATAACTCATAACTCATAACTCATAACTCATAACTCATAACTTATAACTTATAACTCATAACTATTTACCAACCTTTTACAGCCCCACCTTTAAATTCACGTTCAGCTGCTTTTTCAACTTCTGGAGATTGAAAAGCCTGTAAAAACTGTTTTACTTTTTCTTCATTTTTATTGTCTTCACGGCTTACCACAAGATTTACATAAGGTGAATCTTTATCTTCTACAAATAAAGCATCACGAGAAGGAACCAAACCTGCTGCAGAAGCAAATGTATTATTGATAATCGCAATAGAAACATTGGCATCGTCTAAGGCACGAGGTAATTGAGGCGCTTCTAATTCTAATATTTTCAAGTTTTTAGGATTGCTGACAATATCAGTTACTTTTGGTAGTAAACCAACACCGTCTTTTAATTTTAATAAACCATTTTTCTGTAAAAGCAATAACGAACGGCCTCCGTTTGTTGGATCATTTGGAATAATAACCGTGCTTTCGTTTTTCAACTCAGCAAGCGTTTTTATCTTTTTAGAATAAGCTGCAATTGGATACACAAATGTATTACCAATAATAGCCAATTTGTAACCTCTTTGTTTAGACTGTTCATCTAAATACGGTTTGTGCTGAAAAGCATTTGCATCAATATCGCCTTGGCTTAAAGCTTCATTTGGAATTACATAATCGTTGAAAGAAACCAATTCAACTTCCAATCCGAATTTTTCTTTTGCCACTTTTTTAGCGGCTTCAGCTACTTTTAATTCTGGTCCCGAAGCTACTCCTACTTTTATAAAGTGCGGATCATTCTTTTTACTATTTCCACAGTTTGATAAAACTAGTGCCAATGCCAAAACCCCAGCCGTTTTTAAAATATTTAATTTCATACTATTTTTAATTTTTAATTCTGAATTTTTAATTGAATGTTTATCTATGATCGAATCTTTTTGATAATTTGTCTCCTGCAAACTGAATCACGAAAACTAGAATGACTAGTAATGCTAGAACAGAATTCATCGTCAAAGCATCGTAACCAATATATCCATATTGATATCCTACTTGTCCTAATCCGCCTGCACCAACGGCACCTCCCATAGCAGAATATCCTACAAGCGTAATTAAAGTAATAGAGGCTGCATTAATTAAAGAAGGCAACGCTTCTGGCAATAAAACTTTATATACAATTTGAAAAGGCGTTGCGCCTAAAGCTCTTGCCGCTTCTATTAATCCTGATGGAAGGCTTAACAAACTGTTTTCAACCAAACGGGCAATAAAGGGCGCTGCACCAATACTTAACGGAACTAAAGCTGCACTTACACCAATTGAAGTACCCACAATGGCACGTGTAAACGGAATCATCCAAACGATTAAAATGATAAACGGAATCGAACGAAATACATTTACCACAACCGATAAAGTTCTGTTTAAAACAGGCTGTTCTAAAATTTGATTTTTACGGGTAAGGAAAAGTAAAATTCCAGTTGGAAGTCCCAATAAAAAACCAAAAAAGCCCGATACAAAAGTCATAACAATGGTTTCCCATGTTCCTTTTAACAATAAATCTATAAGAGAATCAGACATAACCTATAATTTCTGTTTTAATATGTTTTGAATTAAAATATTGAATTGCCGCGTCATAGTTTTCGCGTTTTCCTGAAAGTTCAATTAACATGACGCCAAAATTTACCTCGCCTGCCTGATCCATTTGTGCGCTTATAATTTTGAAATCAGTATCGAACAGTCTGGAAACTTCAGAAATAACAGGTTCATTCACTGATTTGCCAGTCATTTCCAGTTTCAATAACGGATTCAGATTTCCATTATCTTCTTTTTGTAATTTATCTTCATAAACACTTGGAATTTCTAAATGCAGTGATGATGAAATAAACTCTTTTGTTAATTCATGTTTTGGATCGGCAAAAATTTCGCCTACACTTCCCTGCTCTATTAATTTCCCTTGGCTGATTACAGCAACTTCATCGCAGATTGATTTTACAACTTCCATTTGATGAGTAATCAACAAAACTGTAATGTTCAGACGTTTATTAATGTCTTTCAAAAGGTTTAAAATAGATCGTGTAGTCGCAGGATCAAGTGCACTTGTAGCTTCGTCGCATAAAAGTACTTTTGGATTATTGGCTAGGGTTCTGGCAATCGCAACCCTCTGTTTTTGCCCGCCCGAAAGACTTGCCGGATAATCATTTGCTTTTTCGGCCAAACCAACTAATTGCAGTAGTTCTAATACACGTGTTTTAATTTCGCTTTTAGGAGTTCCGGCTAATTCTAATGGAAAAGCCACATTATCAAAAACGGTTCTTGAAGAAAGCAGATTGAAATGCTGAAAAATCATTCCTATTTGTCTTCTTTCAATAGCCAGCTCAGCGTTTGATAACTGCATTAAAGCTTTTCCATCAACAATAATTTCTCCTGATGTGGGTCTTTCCAATAAATTGACACAACGGATTAAAGTACTTTTTCCGGCACCAGAAGTTCCAATAACACCAAATATTTTTCCTGGCGGAACGGTTAGCGAAACATCAGACAAAGCCGAAACAATTCGGTCTTTCTGATGAAACGTTTTGGTTACATTTTTTAATTCAATCATTTTATATTCAGATTTGCGAAACAAAAAAGCTTTTCAAACATTCATGAAAAGCTTTTTGAAATAATATCGTTTTTATAGAGAAGCCTTCTAAATGAATTACATAACTGTATTACAGCACATCATGGTACCGCAGTTATAATAATTCTTCATATTCAGACTGTTATTTCTCATTGTTGCTGCAAATTTAAATAGTTAATTTTAATTTTTATATAAAAATCCTTAAAACTTTTATTAGCCTATCAATATGGTAGACTAAAAATCTAAATTACCTGGTTTTAAGCTGATTTAGCGTCGAGTAAAACAGCCAATTGAATACACGGCAAATCGGAACGATTGCTCCACGCATGATTCGTTCCGCGTTGAATTACGATATCTCCTGCCTTCAATAAAGTTTCTCCTTCCTCAACAATCAAATAAATTTCTCCCGAAATGATAATAATATAATCCAAAGTATCCGTTTGATGCATTAACGGATGAGGCTGGCCTTCAGGTGCAACGATTCCTAAATCTTTATCTGGCGGAATTTGTACATACCGAAAATAACTTCCGTTTTTAGGTGTACTGGGAAAAGCAGTATTTTCAATAACTTTTTCTTCAAAATTAGCTGGAGTGCAGTCAGTTGACCAAATATCTGAAATTATCAATCCGGGAAAATGTTCTGAGACATTGGTAACAATTTCATCCTGTTCTATAATTGATTTTCCATTTCGTATTCCGGTTACAACTCTTCTTGGTATTGTTTTCATTTTTTGTTAATCTGCATTATTAATTTTCTTCCGCCTGTTTTATTCTCTCGCAAAATGGTCAGCGCTTTAGTAACCGTTTCGGTATCCAGTTCTCCGACAATAGAAATATTTGGCGGACTAATTAATTCTTTTTCTAATAAATGGCTCAATTCTGTCAATCCGTTTTTATAATAGTCATATTGTTTTTCAATTCCATAAGCATAATTGGAAATATTGTAAATAGTTGCTCCTCTTGAAAAAAGAATCCCACGAGATTCTGGGGTTGAAAAATTTGTAACATCAACATAAACCCCGTTTATTTTTAAAAGTTTTGCTGCAATTTCAGCAACTTGATTTCCAACGAAATCGACAGCAATATCAAACTTTTGATTTCCATTTAAAGCAAGAGCTGTTTCGTAAATGTCATCTTTTTTGTAATTGATGATTTGATCTTGCTTTACGCCGAGATGCAGTAAAGAAGTAATACTTTCCTCATTTCCGGCTGTAACCACGAAATTGGTAAAACCTTTAGCAATAAGCAGTTTAATAAAAATATTTCCTACACCGCCAGCCGCGCCTGTAATTACTATTGAATTGGTTACAGAAACATTCATTCGTTTAAAAGCCTGCAAAGCGGTAAGTCCGGCTGATGGAATTCCGGCTGCTGCTTCAAAAGAAATATTTTGAGGTTTCATAACGGCAATGTTTTCTGGAACACAAATATATTCGGCGTATGTTCCGTTGGAACCCATACTTCCCGATCCGCAGAAAACAGCATCGCCAATTTTAAAATCGGTTACTGCTGTACCAATTTCTGTTATAATTCCCGAAAATTCTCGGCCCAGAATTGGCGAATGAATGAGCTTTCTTTCTGAACCGTTTTCCGTCATTTGATAATCTATCGGATTAAAACCTGAAGCCATAATCCTTACCTGAATCTGATGGGGTTCGGGTAATGGAATTTCTACTGTTTCCAGTTTAAATTCACGATTTTCCTGTAATAGTATTGCTTTCATTTTTATCATTTTAGTTTACAAAAATATGGCTGTAATATTCTATTTTTGTTATGGGTTAACCTAAGGTAACCGGTTACCAAAGAGAAACTAGTATGGCAAAAATTAATGATAACGGGGTGCTTCGCGAAGCCAATTGTTCTGAAGAACTTATGGCAATGCGTGACAGTCTTGATGTTTTAGGCGGAAAATGGAAATTGATGATTTTAAGGTTTTTAACCAATAGAACGCATCAGGTGATCCATTTTAAAAAAATGCAGCGCGAAATTGACGGTATTTCGGCTAAAATGCTCAGCAAAGAACTTAAAGAATTGGAAACCAATTTGCTCATCTCCAGAACAGAGCAAGATACTAAACCAGCAACAGTAGTTTATGCTATTACCGAATATGGCAAATCGGTACTTCCAGTTACAGAAACCTTAGTTAATTGGGGATTGGCACACCGAGAAAAAATTATAGAATCCCTAAAATGATATCTCGCTGTTAATTCAAATTTAGAATTGCAGCTTTACTTCTGTAAATCCCCGTGATGTAAAAAACAATTTCTTTCTCAAGACTCTCTATTTTTCTAATTATATAAGCTTGTTGATATTAGCAAAAACTTAACAAGAAAAACAACAAACACAATCGGTTGTTTAAATCACTTAAATTTTTAAATTAGCAGTAAAAAACTTACTCATAGTGAGGAAGTATTATTTACTAACTAATTAAAACCATTTAAGTTATGAAAAGATTTAAAAAATTACTTTTTCTATTTTTAGTGCTTTTTCCTCTTACGCAATTGTTTGCGTGGCCGGGAATGCCATTGCCTCCTCTGCATGTTGAAGGCAAAAATTTAAAAGATCCATGCGGAAAAAATGTATTACTGCATGGCGTTGCCATAACTCCGAGTCCTTGGTTTAATGGCTGTTCGTATAACCAGTGCCGTTGGGATAATTATAATGTTCAAGGCTGTCTGAATTATAATAATGCTGTTATGGATGCGCTTACAAACACCAGTAACGGATGGAAATTAAATTATATAAGACTTCATATTGATCCTTACTGGACAAATACACCTGGCTGTTCAGCAGGGGAAAATAATATTTCATGTTTTGACTATAATAGATTGGTAACTTATGTAAATCAAGTCATAATTCCTTTAATTAATCATGCCAGAAGCAGAGGATTGTATGTTGTTCTTCGTCCTCCAGGAGTATGTCCTAATCGAATTGCATTTGGTGACAACTACCACAATTATTTAAGAACTGTGTGGCAGTTTTTATCAAACCATCCAAATTTAAAGAATGTAGATAATGTGATGTTTGAATTAGCCAATGAACCCATAGAAATACTGGGAACAAATGGAAATTGGGGTGCAACTGGCGATGAGCATTTTGCCGCTTTACATAATTTCTTTCAAGATTTAGTAAATAAGATTAGAGCGAATGGTGCAAATAATGTTTGCTGGATACCAGGAACAGGATATCAATCTCATTATCAAGGATATCCAAATCATTTGATTACAGGAGGTAATATCGGCTATGCAGTTCATGTTTATCCGGGATATTGGGGAGCAAATGCAGAAAACACGACCAGTTTTAATAATGCCTGGAATGCCAATGTGCAGCCAATTGCTAATATAGCACCTATTATGATCACCGAAACAGATTGGTCTCCTTCTGGCGACCAAACATGGGGTACGGGTACAACAAGCGGTTTTGGTCTGAATTTGAAAGGCAGAATTGATGCTACCGGAAATTGCAGTTGGAATTTGCTTGCTCCAGAAGGGCTGATAACCAATGCAGATCCATATAATGTTACAACCGCTTTTAACAACAGCTGGGAATCTTGCGCTGCGCCAGTTAAACAATGGTTTTCTGAATATGCAAACAATAATATCCCATCGCAAAGCTGCAACACATTAATAAACAATACTGTTTATGAAATTGAATTTAAAACAAACTCAAATAAAGTCCTAGATCTTAAATATGGAACTAATGCAAATGGTACTGTAATCCGTCCTTGGGATAGATCAGGTGCAACTGCGCAGCAATGGATTGCTATTGATGCTGGAAACGGCTATTGGCGTTTTAAATCAAATGCAAGTTCTACAGGACGTGTAATCGATCTTGAAAGCGCAGATGCAACAAATGGAAAATCGATACGACTTTGGGATAATTATAGCAATGATGCTCAGAAATGGCTGGTAACCGATGTTGGCAATGGCTATTACAGCATAAAATCAGCAGTAGATACATCAAAAGGCTGGGACACTGCCAATTGTAATATGGATGGTACAGCAAATCTTCAGCTCTGGGAATATTACGGAACTTCATGCCAATTATTTAAGTTCAATAAAGTTGGAACTACTGCAAAAAGCGCCATTACTAAAAATATTTCACCCAATACTGATGAAATCTCTACTGACGTGCAAGTATATCCTAATCCATCAAAAGGCGGTGAATTTAATATTTATTTCCCTTCATCATCAGATGAAAATTATTCTCTAGCCGTTTATTCAAGTGGCGGCGAGCTATTATACGAAACCAAAAATCTAAAATCGAATACTAATCAAGCCGTTAAAACTAGACTTCCTAAAGGAGTATATTTGGCTAAGATTTCTCAAAATTCGACCGCAACAACCAAAAAGATCGTAATTGAATAGAACAATACTTATAGATTTAAGATTAACTTTATAGTCATATTCATCATTATTTGTTAAATACAAAAACCACTATTTTAAATTAAAATAGTGGTTTCTTTTTCACTAACTAACTTAACTTAAACCATTCTTTTACCTCTTTTTCGATAGTATCTTTTATTTGAGGATTTTCAAACTCATTAGAAACGGGATTATACTCATAATCCTTTTTCCATTTTTTATAATTTAAAGCTACTTTTTCAATCGCATCGCAGATATAAAAAAGTTCTTCATTACTCATAATTGGATGCAATGATAAACGAACCCAGCCTGGCTTATTGGTTTGATTTCGCTGCAGTAATTCATTCGTAATTTTAGCAGATTTCTTTTCATTGATGTTGAAGAGATAGTGCGCGTATGTGCTTGCACAAGACCATCCGCCGCGGACCTGAATTCCAAAACGATCATTTAAAAGTCTAACAATCAAATTATAATGAATATCTTCAATTACAAAAGAAACACAGCCAATACGCTCTGTAGTTAAATCTCCCAAAATAGACAGCCCTTGTATTCGTTGAAGTCTCGAAAAACAAAGATCAAGTAATTCTTTTTCTCTGTTTTTAATATTCTCCACACCCATCTTTTCTTTTAATTCTAAAGCCAAAGCGGTTCTGATTACCTGAAGAAAACCCGGAGTACCGCCATCTTCTCTAACTTCTATAACATCGCTGTAGCAGTATTTTCCCAACGGATTGGTCCATTTTACATTTCCTCCGCCTGGATTATCAGGAAAATCAGATTGGTATAATTTTTCATTGAAAACCAAAATACCGCAGGTTCCTGGTCCGCCTAAAAACTTGTGAGGTGAAAAGAAAATCGCATCTAATTGTTCTTCAGTATTTTTTGGATGCATATCAATTTTGACATACGGTGCCGAAGCTGCAAAATCTACAAAACAAAGTCCGCCGTTTTGGTGCATGATTTTAGCTAATTCATGATACGGCGTAATAATTCCCGTAACATTCGAGCAAGCCGTAAACGAACCGATTTTTATACTTCTGCCAGCATATTTTTTAATTTCCTCCGAAAGAACTTTTGGATCAACCAAATTGTTTTCATCAGGAGGAAGAATGACTACTTCAGCATTGGTTTCATACCACGAAACCTGATTAGAGTGATGTTCCATATGCGTGATAAAAACTACAGGCCGGTCTTCTTCTGATTTTGTTCGAAGAGCCATGATACGCTGTAGTTTAGACAACGCTGCTGTCATTCCGCTTCCAGTTGTTACCAAAACATCTGATTCGCTGGCATTAACCGACTTTTTAATAATGTCTCTCGCATGCTGATAGGCATGTGTAGATGTTTTTCCTGTTTGACTTGAAAGTGAATGCGTATTGGCAATCATTGGACCAATTTTATTAAGCATTATATCTTCGATCGGGGCGTATAACCTTCCGCTGGCAACCCAGTCTGCATACACTAGATTTTGCTCTCCGTAAACCGATTCGAAAGTATGGTTAATTCCTACGGTGTTTTCTCTAAACTTAGAAAAGTAACACTCAGGTTCTGTTGGTTTTGTTGTTGGCTCAATAGCATTCATATCCTTATCATTTTTAATTAACTAAATTGTATTGTCGTTATTTCTTTTGGATTGGTTTTAAATTTTATTCTCCAAAAGACTTTTTAATGTAGATTGTAATTCTTCTCCATGCAGGTTTTTGGCGACGATTACTCCTTTAGGATCAATTAAATAATTGCCAGGAATTGCTCGCACACCATATAATTTAGCAACAGCGCTATTCCAGAAAAGCAAATCAGAAACGTGTGTCCATGTTAAATTATCGTCTTGAATTCCTTTAACCCAATTTTCTTTCTTTTTATCCAATGAAATTGCCACAATATTGAATCCTTTATCATGAAATTCTTTGTAGGCTGCCACAATATTCGGATTCTCTTTTCGGCATGGCCCGCACCAAGAAGCCCAAAAATCGACCAAAGTATATCCTTTTAAATTGTCATAAAGGCGAACTGGTTTTCCATCAGGATCATTGGCAGTAAAATCAGGGGCTTTTTTACCAACAGCTAATCCGTCTAAAACGGTAACCAGTTCTTTTAGTTCTTTCACATAAGTAATGTTTTGAAGGCTTTTGTCTAATAGAGCAATATTTTGTGTAATCTGCTCTGGAGATAATCGATACGACCAGTTTCTATACAGCACATAAGCCGAAACAATAGATTTTGGATTTTCTATTATGAATTTGCTGATTTCAACATCTTTGGTTTTTTTATAGGTTTCGAACAAATCTTGAGAAGCCGAACCTTCAACCACAGAAGCAGTATAATATTTCTTCGGACTTAATTTTACTGTGATCGGGTCTTTCTCAAGGAAAATATACAATGGCGAACTTTCTGTATTGACGCTTAATCCATACAATTCTGGCGTTTTTACTTTTGTTTTAAAACTAAAATTTCCGTCTTTTACTTTTACCGAATCAATCGTGGTAAACATTTTATTGTGAAATTTTTGCAGGTAAACATATTGTACTACAGTGTCGGCAACTGTTCCTTTTAATTGTAAATTGTTTTCTTGAGCCTGAGTTTGAAAAGCTCCAAGAAATAAAGCAAAACCTAATAGTATTTTTTTCATTTTATTTTTAGTTTTAGATTAGACAAAAGGATTTCGGGCTAATGTCAAAAAGCCATCAGCGTATGATATTAAAAAAGAAAATCTAAGTAAAAATTAGTGCTTTCGCATTCGGAAAACCGCCAGACTATTTTCTTCGAAAATTAAATTTAAAAGTTCGTATCCTGCGTACAAAGTCGATTCTGTTTTCATTTTAATACATTTTTAATATCGATGATCTTAAACAGATTTTCTGAAAAAATCTTTCTTATCTGTCCGCATGCAGCGGAAGGATTTAGCACCTTATTCGGCAACAGGTTGCTAAGACTTCACTGGGCCTATTCCCTCAGTCTTTCTGGATAAGTATCATTATATAATTTTTCTGCGATACAAATATATATTAATTCTACCGAATTAGTCAAGTTTAAAATAAGTTTTTTTTATTTTTATTGAAAAGAGATTGATTAAAAGAATCCAAACACCTATAATTAAAGCAATTATACAAAAATATAAATTTGAGAATTTCATCATTTTATAATGTAAATCATGTATCAACCTCAATATAATGAGCCAATTTGATTTTGTATGATAGTAAAAAAAACTCATTTCATAACCGAAATGAGTTTGTCTTGTTAAAATTTACAATTCAAGTTTATGATTTCAATCCTGCAAAATGAGCTGTTGTTTCTTCAATCAAAGCATTCATCAAGGCAGCAGCTTTAGTATGTTTTAAAATTGGCGAAATCTGACCGCCCCAAAATAAAATCATGTCCCATTTCTGCTGTTCGATTGCCGCTTTTCGTAACGGTGCAATAAATGTAGTTTGAAGCGGGAAAGGTAAATATCCGAATTCTTTTCCTGTCATTTGTTTGGAGACACGGCTGGTTAAACCACGCCCGAGTCTTCCTGTATAAGCTCGTGATAAAGTGGTATATTTGGCAGCATCAGAAAACAACATCTCTTTGTGAATAGGCAAAGCGTTTGATTCATCAGTTGCTAAAAAAGCCGTTCCAATCTGTGCTGCACTTGCGCCTAGTGTTAAAGCTGCTGCAATTCCTTTTCCGTCTGCGATACCGCCGGCTGCAATAAATGGCGTTTTTATTTTTTCGCGCATTAACTGCAGTAATACAAAAGTTCCTGTTACAGATGATTCTGCATCAGTTAAAAAAGAAGGACGATGTCCGCCAGCTTCAAAACCAGACGCTATAATCATATCCACTCCGGCATTGTCTAAAAATATAGCTTCGTCTAAGGTAGTTGCCGCTCCTACTGTTACAATTCCAGATCTACGGCATTGTTCTAAAACATCAGCTGAAGGCACGCCAAACATAAAACTGAAAACTTTTGGACGAATGTCTAAAATTACCTGTAATTGGTTTTCAAATCGGGATTGAAAAGGGGCTGGTTTTTCTGGTAACGGAATTTCAGCTTCATCATAATAAGGTTTGAATAAAGCCGCCGTTTTATCGAACTGTTCATCTGTTAAACCTGACTGTGGAATATCGTGGTCTGAAACCCAAAGGTTAATATTATACGGTTTATGAGTTGCCGTTTTTATTTGTTTATCAATTTCAAAAATTTCCTGCGGTGTATTGGTGTAGGCTCCGTAACCGCCCAATCCGCCAGCGTTAGAAACCGCTGCTGTCAGCTCAACTGTTGATAGATTACCGCCAAAAGGTCCCTGAAGAATTGGATAATCGATTCCTAATAGTTCCGATGCTTTTGTATTGTACCACATGAGTGAAGATTTTTAGTTATTGCTTACGTCTGTGAGCATTTTATTTACGATAAGCCATTGTCCGTTTATCTTATGGAAAGATAAAAAATCCCGATAATTAAAGTCGTACATTTTAACATTTAATTCCGCTACAGCGATAGAATTGACTACTCGTATATCAATAATTTCACCTTTAAAAGGTTTACCGGAATCTTTAGGACTTTGTCGGTTTTTAACACCATCCAAATACAAATCAACTGTTTTAAAGTAAGGCTGATTTTTGACATCTCCGAAAAGGAAAGTTCCGGGCTGAAAAATGCTTCCCAAGAGCATTTCATCACCTTCATAAATTCCTTTAAAATAATAGTTTTCTATTGCGTTGGTAATTACTTTTACCGCTTCCTGATTTTCCATTGTACTTGTATTTTGAGCTTTTATGCCCTGAAAACTCCAGAGCATAAAAGCTGTTATTAAAATAGTTTTCAACTTAGTTTAAATTGTGTCCGGCACCTTTTCCGCCATCGACATTGATAATTGTTCCGGTAATAAAATTGCTTGTGGCAACGGTATACACCATTTCGGCAACATCATCAATCTCCCCTACTCGGTTTAGCAAATGAAGTCCTGCATTGGAATCGGCATTGTCACCATGCATTGGCGTGCGAATTACGCCCGGCGCAACAGTATTTACACGGATATTTTGTTTTCCAAATTCGGCCGCTAACTGAATGGTTAAAGCATGGATAGCGCCTTTACTCGCAATGGGAGCTGTAGCCGGCCATCCGCCTAAACCGTGATTTACAAGTGGTGTTCCAATATTGATTACCACACCGTCTTTTTGTTGTAACATTTGCGGTATAACGGACTGAGTTGTAAAATAAGTTCCTTTTAGATTTGTTTTTAAAAACTTATCCAAATAAGCTTCATCAACTTCCAGAAAAGGTTTGCTTTCGAAAATTCCGGCATTATTGATTAATACATCGATAGAACCGAATTTTTGAATTGCAATTGCCGCCAGTTTTTCGCCGGTTGCTTTTTGGCTTACATCTCCTGCAGACATAGCCAGATTATCTCCTGCTCCTAATTCGGCGAAAGCTTTCTCCAAAGTATCTTCATTCAATGAATTGATAACTACGTTATGTCCTTTTTCTAAAAAATATTTTGCGATTCCTTTTCCAATTCCCGAAGCGGCTCCGGTTACGATTATAGTTTGTTTTTTCATGATGTTTTATTTTTTATCGGCTGTAATGCCTTTTTCTCTTAATACTGATACTTGTTCGCCTGCATACCCCCAATCGTCGAGTTCGATTTCCTGAATTACAATATGGGTTAAATGCGGGTCTTTGTTTAATACTTCGGTAATTAAATTGGTAATACCGCTTATTAACTGCTGTTTCTGCTCGCGGGTAACGCCTTCGCGGGTCAGTTCTAGTTTTACGTAAGGCATGATCTTAGTTTTGAGATTGTCCAGAAAAAAAAGCTTCGGCATTGATTGTAAAATCAAGTTCAAAGTCGTTGTAGATTAAAGTGTCTCCCAGATCTTTAAAGAAGTTTCCAGATCTGAATTTGATGTCGTAAAGCGTACGGTCAATTACCAGTTTTCCTGATAAAGCTGCAGTGTTTGAGTGGTTTTGCAGTGATACTTCAAATCCGGCAGGATGCGTGATATCTTTTATAGTCAGATTTCCTTCCAGATAAAAATTACCATTTAAAAGTTCTTTTACATTTAGAATTTCAAAAGATGCGGTTGGGAATTTTTCTATTGAGAAAAAATCATCAGAAGCAAGATGTCCGGCAAACTGTGCATTAGCTGCAGCATCACTTATATCTAAGATTTTGATTGAGGTTGTATCGATTACCACATTTCCTCCTTTTATTTTTCCATCACTAAAGATGAAATTTCCATTTTTGATACCAATTGTACCATTATGTGCGCCGGTTACTTTTCTCCCGATCCAATCGATTCTGCTTTCTGAGCTTACGATAGTATAATTTATTGTTTCCATTTTTATTGTATTTAAAAGTACAATACAAAGGAACGGCGGTTGTCAAAATTGGTTACGTGATGTAGATCACATTCTTTTTTTTGAGTGGCAAAGGTCTAAAGGGACAAAGCTGCAGGGGTTTTTATATCAGCTGTTTTGGTCTCTCACAATTTTGCAGATTGAACAGATTACTGTTTTGCGTATTTTTTTGTTTCACGCAGATTTTGCAGATTTATACAGACACAAATTATCAGCTCAATCTGCAAAATCTGCGAGAGCTTATACTTTAAGCTTTTGCGAGATTAATCACTTTTTGTTTAATCAGCTTAAAGCAGCCAAATCTGCGTGAAACAAAATCATTTTAATCTTAATAATCTGTGCAAAAAACTACGAATTATGAAGTCTGCTTAAAGTTTCTCTGGAAACGCCTAAATAAGCGGCAATTAAATGTTTGGGAACGAGATTGTATAATTGTGGATATAAGGCCAAAAGTTCTTCGTAACGGGTTTTGACATTATTATTCATAAAGGATAAAAGTCGTTTTTGAGAAGCGATATAACCTTTATTGGTTCTCCAGCGGAAGAAATGTTCTATCTGGTGAAACTCAGCGCAGAGTTTTTCGCGGTCTTCGCTGGAAAGACACAAAACCTCAGCATCGGTAATGCAATCTACATTTATAGAAGCCGGAGTTTGATTGTAGAGTGCATTATAATCAGAAGCCCACCAGGTTGGCATAGCAAACTGAAGAATGTACATTTTGATTTCGTCATTAATAAAGAAGGTTTTCAAACAGCCTGAAATTACAAAATATTCATGGTTTACTTTATCTCCTACGCCAATAATAGTCTGACCTTTTTTGAAAGACAAGGGTTTAAAATGAGAATAAAAGTAATCAAACTCTTCTTGTGTGAGTGATACGGTTTTCGAAATATGTTCTTGTAAAATGGCTTTGGCTTCCATCCTTAAAATAAAAATGTTTTAGTTCTGTAAAGTTATTAAATCAGATGAACTTACAGATTGTCTATTTCAGAAATCGATTTGTCCGTTTCACCTAATTTATGATATGAAATCGATCGCCATTGACGCAATTTTGTCCTGTTTAACAACTTAAAAATTTAAAATCATGAATGCAAAAACAACAAAAATTATTTATTGGACAGGAATTATTTTAACTTCTTTATGGTTTGGTGCCAGCGGATTTTTTGAATTGACAACCAACAAACTGGTGTGGGAAATTACACAGCTATTAGGATATCCAGCGCACTTTATTTACATTCTGGGTGTTATGAAAATTTCGGGAGTTATTACGCTTTTAATTCCAAACCGATTATTACGCTTGAAAGAATGGGTATTTGCCGGAATATTTTTTGACATCATATTTGCTTTCTTTTCAAAACTAGCTGTTTTAGGTTTTGGTGCAACAATAGATGCTATTATTGCTTTTGTTATGGTTAGCGTAACGTATGCTATGTTTAGAAGATTATACAGCGTTACCTACATTCTCAATTCGAAGGACGAGAAATAAAAAGCTAAGAAAGGTTTAAATGAAAAAATAAGCAGATCTTTAAAAATAAACATGAAACAAATCTCGTAAAGTATTTACGTCTTTACGAGATAGTTTTGTTATAACTAAAGACAAATCTGGAAAAATTGACACTGATTACTGAGTCAAAAAACTGCATTGATAAAAAAAATTACCTATTCTCCAGCCAGCTTAAAAATGCCGTTGTTTTTTCCTTTCCTACCAATAATTTTTCTTCGGTTGGAATGGTTAATTTGATGATTAATTTTCTTGAAAAGTAATGTTCTGCTTCTCTTATGGCTGAGAAATTTACCAGATATTGTCTGTTGAGTCTGAAAAACTGAATAGGAGATAATAATTTATGAACCTCATCTAATGACTGTGCAATTTGATATTCGGTCTTATCAAAAGTCATGATTGTCGGAGTTTCATTTTTAATGAAGAAAAACGCAATGTTTTCTGTCTGAATCGTTTGGTATTTATTGTTTTTGAAAACCAGAAAACTGCTTTTTCCTGTATTTTCGCCTGTTCGGGTTAAGAGATAATCAAAATCAGGCATCATTTTTTTATTTCTTTGGAAGAAGTTCTTCAACTCTCCCGTCTTTTTAATTGCCTGCGAAATGCTTTCTCTTGAAAACGGTTTCAAAACGTAATCAATTCCGTTTGATTTAAAAGCTTCGATAGCATAATCGTCAAAAGCGGTGCAGAAAATAACCGGAGATAAAACCTCAACATTTTTGAAAATCTCAAAGCATAATCCGTCTGCAAGCTGAATATCCATAAAAATCAAATCGGGCTGATCGTTTTCTAAAAGATAACTCACAGCGCCGTCGATACTCTGAATATAAGATACAATCTGAACGTCGGGTCTGATACTTATAATAAGCTGGCCAAGTGCTTTGGCCGTTTTTACTTCATCTTCAATTATTACGATAGTCATAAATCAGGGGTATTTTAACTTTAAAAAGGGTTTCCGTTTTATCTATTTCAATTTCCTTGTTAACCAAATGCAGAAATCGCTGGTTGATATTGTCCAAACCAACTCCGGTTGACAAAGTACCTCGTTTGAGCTGAATTGGATTTTCGATCACCAGAAATTCATTTTCGGTATATAATTTTATATGCAGAGGTTTATCGAGCGAAACAACATTGTGTTTAATACAGTTCTCAATCAATAACTGAAGCGAAAAAGGCGGAATTGCCGAATCGTACTGCTTTGGATCAATTTCTTTTATAACATCAAATCCGTCTTCAAAACGCGCTTTCAGCAGATATACATACGAATCTAAAATTTGAAGTTCTTCTTTTAAAGAAATCAAATCCAGTTTTCGGCTTTCTAATGTAAAACGATAAAAATCAGATAATTTCAGGATAAAATCAGAACTCTGCGGGTCCTGCATATCCACCATCGATTTCAACGTATTCAAACTGTTAAATAAAAAATGCGGATTTACCTGCTGTTTCAATAATTCGTACTGCGCTCCCAAATTTAAAGCTTTGGTGCGTTCCAGTTCTACTCCCATTTGCTGTGTCTGGTAGTTTTGAAACAGAAGATGCAGGAACATATACACAATGAGGTTGATCAAAACACCGCGGAGTTCGAACATTATGGGCGCATCCATTTTTGACACCTGAAAAAGTTCTTGATGCGCAATTACCAGAATTACCATCAGCAGAATTCCCAACAAAACACTCAACAGCAATTTCCAGTTAAAAAGGCTTTTGTTAGTTCGTTGTGATGAAAATTTTGGTAAACTATAAATGTTGTAATACCAAATAAAAAGAGAAAACAGCAGTGTAATCGAAGAGTTTATAATAAGGTCTCCAGGCGTAGAATCGGCATCAAATAATTTGGGTATTGAAGCCATTACCGCCAGAGCGATAGAGCTTCCCCAAATGACTTTGAGCGAAACCTGAAAGCGTTTTGCTTTTTCCATAATTGTATTTGTTTGGTTATCCTGTTGGTCAAAGATAGGTTTATTTTGAAAAAATTATTTCAGGCTGATTCAGCTGATTTTTATTTTTTTTAAACACATAGAAACATAGTTTTTTGCTTTAAGAATTAGATTAGAGAAAAAACTAGTTTTTACACATAGCTATGTGTACTCAAAACAAATCTTATCTGTCTTTTCAAAAAGTATTTTGTTTTGAAAAAATTATTTCACGCAGATTGCAAAAGAGTTATGCAGATTTAGCTGATATTTATTTTTTAAACACATAGAAACATAGTTTTTTTTTTTACTTTAAGAATTAGGTCAAAGAAAAAACTAGTTTTTACACATAGCTATGTTTACTCAAACAAATGTTGTCTGTTTTTTCAAAAATGTTTTGTTGTGAAAAAATTATTTCACGCAGATTAAAAAGATTAAAGCTGATAAATGCTGATTTTTTATTTCTGACTTAAAAACACATAGCTATTGTTTATTTAAACAAATGAAATTTCTTTTTACGCAAAGCAAAACTATGTCTCTATGTGTTAAAAATTAATGAAGCTTCATCAATATAGAACAAAACCTTAAGCACGTTTTACACCTAAAACAGCTCCTGAATTCATATCCTGTACAAAACCAATAATTTCGAAATCCTGTGTATTGAAATTTTTAGGCAGACGAACTGTTGCTGTTCCTTTTTTCACTTTATTCAAATCAACTGATTGCAACTGACGAACGATTTGATAATGCGTTAAAACACGATTGGCATTTTCTCCTCTTTTTATATTGCTTTTGGCTTCTTTTTGAACCACAGCAATAAACAAACGACTGTTTTTTGAAGTCCCTTCTACACTATAGTTTACTGAAAGGTTATTATCAATTTGATACGTTTCTAAACTCAAAGAAGCAGAAGCAGGTTTGACAAGTGCCGATTTGATTCCGTTTCGCAGACTTGTTTCCTGAGAACCTACATAATCTATTTTTCCGTTAATGATAACCTGAGGTGTGTAAATAGGATCTTTTCCCATGAATTTAGCATAATCGTATTGTCTTTTCGTATAATCGGCATTACTGAAAATATCTTTCCAGCCTTGTTTGTCCCAATAATCTACGTGATAAGCCAATACATAAACATTCTTGTCTTTTAATTCATTCTGAATTCTTCCAGACAATTCATCAGCTGGCGGACAGCTCGAACAGCCTTCTGATGTATATAATTCTAAAAGGGCAAACCCTTTTTTATCTGAATTGCTTTGTGCGAAAATGGTGTTTCCCATTAAAAGAAACAGCATTATAAAAGTGGTAACTATATTTTTCATTTCATTTTGAAGTTAAAGGTTATTGGTTAGGAGTTAAAGGTTAAGAATTAGGTTTCAACAACTCATAACCCCTAACCTATAACTTATAACTTTATATGATATTAATATCTACATAAATATTTCCTCTCGTAGCTTTAGAATACGGACAGGTTTGGTGTGCCTGTGCTGCTAAAGCTTCTGCCGTTTCGCGGTCAATTCCCGGAAGACTGATGTTTAAACGTGCCTGCAATGAATATTCACCTTCTGTTACACATAAATCTATTTCTGCGTCTACAGCTGTTTCTGACGGAAGTTTAACTCCCAATTTTGAAGCGGCGATTCCTAATGCTCCAATAAAACAAGCCGACCATCCTGCAGCAAATAACTGTTCTGGATTTGTTCCCGGACGTGATGATCCCGGTGCGCTTAATTTGATATTTAATTGTTCGTCTGAACTTTGAGAAGCTCCTTCTCTACCGCCTGTGGTGTGTGTTTTTCCTGTGTATAATACTTTTGTGCTCATGATAATTTTAGATTTTAGATTTTAGATTTTAGATTTTAGATTTTTAAAAATCGCTTCGCTCTTTTTGGAATTTAATTTTTAATTCTCAATTTTTAATTTTTAAAGCCAGCTACGTCAATAATTGCTTGTGCAAATGCTTTTGGATCTTCCTGCGGAACGTTGTGCCCAATTCCTTTTAAGATTCTGTGTTCGTATTTTCCTGTGAATTTATTGGCGTAAACTTTTCCATCTGCGAAAGCACCGTCAAAATCACTTCCTATTGTAATCGTTGGAACTTTAATTTCCGGTTTAACAGAAAGACGTTTTTCTAAGTTGTCGTATTTAGATTCTCCAGCTTCCAGAGATTGTCTCCATCTGTAATTGTGAATTACGATTGCCACATGATCCGGATTGTTGAAAGACTGAGCGGTTTGGTCGTAAGTTGCTTTGTCAAAATTCCATAACGGAGAAGCGATTTTCCAGATTAGTTTATTGAAATCGTAAGTGTTTTGAGTGTAACCCTGTTTTCCTCTTTCGGTTGCGAAGTAATATTGGTACCACCAGCCTAACTCAGCTGTTGGAGGAAGCGGTTTTAAATTTGCCTCCAGATTTACGACTAAATAACCACTTACTGATACCAGACCTTTTACACGTTCCGGCCAAAGTGCAGCTACTACAACCGCTGTTCTGGCTCCCCAGTCGAAACCGCCAATTACGGCTTTATCTATTTTCAATGCATCCATAAAAGCGATAATATCACTTGCTAATGCGGCCTGCTGTCCGTTTCTGAAAGTAGCTTCAGAAAGAAAAGTTGTTGTTCCGAATCCTCTTAAATAAGGCGTAAAAACATGATATCCTTTTGCAACCAAAATTGGAACCACTTCGTTATAGCTGTGAATATCATAAGGCCATCCGTGAAGCAGAATAACCGGAGTTCCGTTTGAAGGACCTGCCTCTGTATAGCCTACATTTAATAATCCGGCATTGATTTGTTTTAAAGTTCCAAGTGAAGGGTTTACTTCAATAGTTTGTTTTGAAGCTTGTGCATTGGTTAAAGCCACATTCATAAAAAGAGCTGCGATTAAAACCAATTTTGTTGTAATTCTGTTTGTACTATTTAATAGCGTTTTCATAATTTTATTTTTTGATGAGTTGATTATCAGTTAATTTCTTCGTCAAAGGTATCTTGACAGTTGTTGTTTTTAAAGTAGAAAAAAGGTGAAGCGGACAAAGTTTAGGTTGAAATGGACAATCTTTTAATTGTGAATTGTAAATGGTTAATTGTAAATTGTTATAACCGCAAAGCACGCTAAGATTTTATTTAATGCTTTTGTAAAACGCAAAGGACGCGAAGCTATATGCTTAAAAAACTTTGCGCACTTTGCGGTTAAACCATTCGCAACCTCAAACTTGAAACTACTTTACTAAAGTTAAAACAGGTTTTCCTTTTTCTACAATATAAGTTGCCAGTTCCGAAGCTTTTAAACTTGTATTATTTCTAGCCGAGTGAACTACACCAGCCGGAATAAATAACACTTCACCTGCTTTAAGAGTTACCGGAGCTTGTCCTTCCACTTCGTATTGTAATGAACCTTCAAGCACATAGATAATCTCTTCGCCTGGATGAAAGTGCTTCCCAAAAGCCGAATGTCCTTCAAAATCAATTTTCGCCTGCACCGTTTCACGACCCGTAATACTTAAATCGTGTTTTTGTAAATCAGTGCGTTTTATTCCCGTTTGTGCAGCGATTTGATTCGGAATTAAAAAGGCGATGATTCCTAAAATGACAATTGCGATAATAATCCAGGTTTTTTGTTTTTTAGTTTCCATATTCTTTTGATTTAAAATTTGTTATCAGTTAATTTCTGAGTCAAAAGTATATCGAGAATGCTTCCTACGAAATGAGAAAATAGCCCAAGTGGACAAACTTCTGGATGAAATGGACATCAGAGAAGTTATAAGTTATGAATTATGAATTATGAATTATGAATTATGAATTATGAGTTATGAGTTATGAGTTTGAAATGCGATTAATTTTACCACAGAGAATACTAAGATGTTTTGCTGCAAGACTTAGTAAAAACGCAAAGTTCGCAAAGCTTTGAAAAACAAACCTTGCGAACCTTGCGTAAATCCTAGCGTGCTTTGCGGTTAAATCACAGTATACATTTACATTTTACATTTCACCATTTACAATTCACAATTCACAATTCACAATTAAGCCAAAACCATTCCCCCATCCATAATAAAATCGGCTCCAGTGATGAATTTTGCGGCATCAGTGCTTAAATAGGAAACCATTTTGGCTACATCTTCGGCTTTGCCCATTTCTTTTAGCGGAACTTTTTCGACTACAACCTCCATAATACCTTTTACGGTAGATTCATCTAAACCGACTTTTTTCATCACTTCGGTTTCTGTTGGTCCCGGACTAACCGAATTCACTCTGATTTTTCGTGGCGCTAATTCCAACGCTGCCGATTTCATAACCGAATTCAAAGCCGTTTTACTAGCCGAATACACCGAAGATCCCGGCCCCGGCATACTAGCAGTATTTGAAGACAAAAACACTACCGAAGCACCGTCTTTCAAAACCGGAATAAATTTGCTTAAAGTAAAATACGCCCCACGCAGATTGACATTCATAATACTGTCGTACAATTCCTCCGAAGTTTGCTCAATTGTTCCCAAACCGGCAATTCCGGCATTGATAAAAAGAATATCAACGGCTCCGAAATCTTCTTTTACTTTCGAAACCAGATTTTCAATATCCAAAACACTCGATTGATCTGCTGTAACTAACGTCACTCCCAATTCCTGAGCCGCTTTTTCAATAGCTTCTTTTCGTCTTCCGGTAATGATAACTTTAGCGCCTTGTTCTTTTAATTCTTTTGCTGTAGCATAACCAATACCGCTGTTTCCGCCTGTTATTACTGCAACTTTATCTTTTAAATTGTTCATTTTTCTGTGTTTTTAAATTAACAAGGCAAAGTTAAATCGCAAAACACATTGCTTTTTTAGAGGTATCATCGAGTATACCGCTTTAAGTATTGAAGCTTACATTTTCATTTCATATATTCGTATTGTTTTTTAGGAGCTGTTTCCAGCTGTCCGCTATATCTTTTATGCCGAACAACGGCACAAAAGGATGCCGCTCCCATCTGGGCTAGGACATACATTTTCATTAGAAGTTTTGTGGAAATTTGATTTAGAAACAACATTTAAAAAGTAATATTTTTCTTATTTTTTAAAATATTTTTTGATATCTTTACGTCCCTAAACGTTAAGATAATGAACTTAGAAAAACTTTTGCCCGTGTGGTATGGTGGCGGTATTGGAAACAACTGCAACGCTCTTAACGGCGTAGGACACCTTAGCTACACGGGTTTTATATCCCTAAACGTTAAGATTATGAGCGTAACAAATCTTTCCAAAGAAGCCGAAATCAGGCTAACCAATTTCTTCAATCAAACCGTATCGCCCGAACAAATGGCAAAAGCATTACGACAAGTAAATTTTGTTCTTGCTCTAGGTATTATTCGTGAAAACGAAACCCTTCAGCAAGAAATACTAAAACTAGAAAACAGTTTTTACTGGCTCAATGAACTAGCCGAGATTTTGTGTCCTTATTTGGATGTGGAGTAAGATTGTTTTTTGGTTTGAAATTTTTGAAACCCTTGATCATTTTTTTGATTGAGGGTTTTGTTTTTTTATTTATAATTATAAGGATTATTTCTTAAAACATGTTAATGCAATTGAAACAAAGTATAATAATTTCCTAAGCGATCATTCCTTTAACAAAAACTTCAACATATTCTTTCATCTTAGTGATAATCCTATCTCCAATAACTCTAGCTTGAAGAATGCTAGGTCTATTATCAAGACATTGAAAAACTTCATCTTTTATTGGCTCCCTTCCGCTATATATGTAAGCATCAATTAAAGCTTTAAATTGTGCTTTATCCAAATGTTCTTCATCACATATTTTTCCTAAAGCTAAAACTTTCTGGTCTTTCCAAAACTTCTCAAATTCATCTTCAATCGAATCGCCATCTTTTATAAAAGGCATATTTTCATCTATAAACTTTTGGATTAACTCTCTCTTGCTTCTTAAATTGATATCGCCACTTAACAAATCAATAATAGCTTTTCTTTTAGCATTAGCAGCACTAGAAGTTTTTGTTTGTTTTAATTGCGCTAATAATTTTAAAATATATGCAACATTAACTTTATCTCTATGAATTAATTCTAATTCAAAATCTATATCATCAAGTATAGACGTTTTTTGTTTTTGATTGTCTTGTTTTACCTTTTGATATAAATCTAAATATTTGCCTTTATAATTATTATATTCTTCTTCATCAATTAATAAGTCATCCCAATCAAAATCTGCGTAAGATTGCAAGACATTCATCGCACGCATTAATTTTCTAAAAGCTTGTACAAATAGAGCTTCGTCTTCCTCACTTTCAAGATCATTTACATCTTGATACGTTGGAGTGATTTCTCGTAAATCCTTTAAAGCTTCATCAAATTTCTTAGCAATATCTTCATAAGCTGGCATTGTTACTACTTCAATGGCTTCTTTATTAGAAAACAAAGTGATCGCATCGTCTGTAGCTTTTTTTAGATTTCTAAAAGCTAAAATATTTCCCTGTGACTTCTGCTCACCTAATATTCTATTTGTTCGCGAAAATGCTTGAATCAAACCATGTTGTTTCAGGTTTTTATCTACATAAAGTGTATTTACTTTTTTTGCATCAAAACCAGTTAACATCATATTGACAACAATAACGATATCTAAACGATCCAATTCATCGTTGAAGTTTTCTTTTTCTCGATTTTTTAATCTTTTACTTATATTTTGAAAGTACTTTTCAAATGATTTGTTGTCCTTGTTTGTAAAACTTGTACCATACATTACGTTATAATGTCCAATATATTTTTCAAGTTTATCTCTAGTATGATTAGATTGATATTGTGTTTGTGGCTCAGCTAAAACATCAAAATCTACTTCATCTGCTGGAAGAAAATCCTGAGCTTCATCTGAATCTTCATTTACACCATACGTGAATATAGTTGCAATTCGCAAATCATGTTCTCCTGCTTCTTTCTTCTCTTGGAAAAGATCATAATACTGAATTACATTATCAATACTACTCACAGCTAATAATGCTGAATAATCTCTATTAAATGTTTTTTGATTATGATAGGCAATAATATAATCGACAATTTTATTGATTCTCATTTTAGAATCATATACTTCTTGTTTGTCAATATCTTCTACCTCTATATCAATAAATGTTTTGCTAGTATTTTTGTATTTTCCAACATACTCTACTCCAAAACGTAGTACATTTTGATCTCTAATAGCATCAGTTATTACATATTTATGCAAGCAATTACCAAATAAGTCTTTTGTTGTTCTCTTTCCGTAGTCATTCTTTGACGCATTTTCTGCAAAGATTGGCGTTCCTGTAAAACCTATTAATTGGCTTTTCTCAAAGAATTTAGTTATTCTATCGTGTGTATCTCCAAATTGAGAACGATGACATTCATCAAAAATAAAAACGATTTTCTTATCTCTTAAAGATTCAATATTACTTTTATTTTTTTGAGAAACGGCATTATTTAATTTTTGAATAGTCGTTAAAACTAACTTCGTATTATCTGTTAATTGTTTGATTAAAGATTGTGTATTATCTGTAACATCAACGCTGTCTTTCTTGAAAGCATTGAACTCATTCATGGTTTGATAATCTAAATCTTTTCTATCTACTACAAAAACAACTTTGTAGACTTCGGGCAATTCAACTAGAATTTGGCTTGCTTTAAAAGAAGTAAGCGTTTTTCCAGAACCTGTTGTATGCCAAATGTATGCGTTGTCATTTGAGTTTTTAACCTGATGAATTATCGCTTCAGTTGCAAAATATTGATAGGGACGCAAAACCATCATTACTTTATGTGTTTCATTTAACACAATGTAATGCGCAATCATTTTGCCCAAATGATCTGGATTTAAAAACGAAGCAGTAAAATCCTTTAATTCGGTAATGTTTTTATTATTGGAATCTGCCCAAAAGAAAGTTTGTTTGACAGATTGCAATTTATTGTTGGCTAAATATTTAGTATTGCCTCCATTACTTATTACAAATAATTGTACATATTGAAACAAACCATGATTGCTCCAAAACGAATGGCTTTGGTAACGATTGATTTGATTAAAAGCTTCCTTGATTTCAATTCCTGAGCGTTTTAATTCTATTTGCACTAAAGGCAAACCATTAACTAAAAGTGTAACGTCAAAACGGTTCTTGTAACTCCCTTCTAAACTTATTTGATTGGTAACCTGAAATAAATTCTTATTACTCTCCTCTGTATTAAAAAAACGAACATAAAAAGGTGTTCCGTCTTCTTTATCTAATTGGAAACGATCTCGTAATGTTTTTGCTTTTTCAAAAACATTACCTTTAGCAAGATGATTTAAAATAGCATCAAACTCTTTAGCTGTAAAAGTAGTTTCATTAAAAATCTCTAATTGATTTTTTAGGTTTGAAACCAAAGATTCTCCATCTTGTATTTTTACAGATGTAAAACCTAATCCAGTCAGTTGTTTTATTAGGTTATTTTCTAATACCGCTTCTGATTGATAGCTCATCGGATACTACTTTTATGATCCTAAAAATTCAACATCGTTTAAACCACACCATTTAATATAATTCCTTAAATCGAGTTCATTTACGATATATGGCATTCTTTTTTCAACTCCACTTGCTATTTCACCAAAATTTGAAGCAACTACCCACATTCCAACTTGAGGCACCAAACATAGCTTAGACTTTGCATAATAATTCCCGAGGTGGTGACTAATTTCTATAAATCCAAATTCAAGTAATTTTTCTACTGTTAGCATAATTTTGTTTTTTTTATTTTAAATAAACATCTTCTGCAACAAACCTTTCTTAAAACTTTGCGTTTGTATTAGTTGTTGGTTAACGTTTTCTATTTTTGCATCAATACTCGATAAAAAATCAGCTATTTTCTTTTGTTCAAGCAATGAAGGAAACATAAATTTTAAATTTGAAAAATCAGTTTTATTTATTTGAGGAACTGCTTGAACTCCAGCTAATAATTTAATCCTAATAGCATTGAATTCTAATAATGAAAAAATAAAATTATTACTATTAAAAGAATTAGCTTCTATTGCATTAATCTGCTGATTAGTTATACAATCAAGACCAGCAATTGCAACTTTTCCAATTGTAGAACCTATACATACAAATAATACTGTTCCTTTCTTTAATTTTCTTCCTTTTTCAAATCCTAAATCTGTTAATGTGGTTTTTGTATTTAATACGTATCTTGTACCATTTATATCCGCAGGAGAAACAAACAATTGTTTTCCATTATAATATTCTACGTTTGATGTTGTTGGTGTACTTCCCGTTACAATTTTTCCAACCTCACCCAACTTCTTCTCCTCCCAATCCGGATAATCCTTTCCATTCTCATCTTTAAACCGTAATTTCCCTGCGAACAATTGTTGCATTACGCCTTTTTTGTATTGCTCTAATAATTCTTTTTTGCTGGAAAGTTGCTGTATTTTTTCATCAACCGTACTTAAAAAAGAAGCAATTTTTCGTTGTTCTGCGAGAGTTGGAATATCAAGTTTAAGATTTGCAACTCTATTAGTGGACAAACTCAGTACTTTTGTTCCCTGAGCTATCAGCATTATTTGCTTTCTTAATTTCCAGGATTTCAAAAGATAACTTGTAAATCCCACGAAAGTTTTATCTGAAATTGGTCTAGCTAAAAAGGTATGAAGTCCAGACAATAACTTTACATTACAAATATCAATTAATTCAATTGACTTACCAATATCAGCATAATCTTCAGAAGCATCTGCCATAATTATATCGCCATTTTTACAATATGACTCTTTTTTTATATTAGATAAATCTACATCAGAAATTATTAAAGGGACATTTTCATTTTTCAGATAAAAATGAGTTTGGAATTTTGTATGAATATCCCCGTAATGAATATTATATACTTCTCCTTCGTCATAATTTAATTTATCCCTAGATAATGAATTTGTATTGTAAAATGAATAAAGTTCACCAAATCTTTTTTCTTTCCAATTTTCTTCAAACTCAGGAAAACGCAATTGTGGTGCTTCACTTTTTTTCTTTTCTATTCGTAAAATTGCTGTACTCATTAGAAAGGTGTTTCAATTCCTAGTTCATTGCAAAAACCGACAATGGTTTTATCTGTTTCTTCAATAGTTGCATTCAAAACCTTAATTTCGTTAGCAATTGCATTTATATCAATACTTTCTTCGGCTTCAAACGTATCCACATAACGAGGTATGTTTAAGTTGTAATCGTTACTGGCTATTTCGCTTAAAAGTGCAACACGGCTATATTTTTCTTCTTCGGTTCTGTTTTTGTACGCGTTAATAATTTTGTCAATATCTTCACTTCGCAAAACATTTTGGGTCTTTACCTTTTCGTAATTCTGGCTGGCGTCAATAAATAAAATGTCCTTTGGGTTTTGTCTTTTTTTCTTCAAAACCAAAATACAAGTAGGAATACTTGTACCGTAAAAGATATTCGCTGGTAAACCAATTACAGCATCTAAATAGTTTTTCTCCTTTATTAAATATTCTCGAATATACCCTTCAGCAGCGCCACGAAATAAAACTCCGTGAGGTAAAACTACAGCCATTGTTCCGTTATCATCCAATTGATGCACCATGTGTTGTACAAAAGCAAAATCAGCTTTACTACTTGGAGCAAGTTTTCCGTAATCTGAAAAACGATCATCACTCATAAACAAAGGGCTTGCACTCCATTTAGCAGAAAAAGGAGGATTTGCTACGATAGCTTCAAAACGCAAATCGTAATGTTGCGGGCGTTCTAAAGTATCTTCGTTTTTAATATCAAAACGTTTGTAATGCACATCGTGCATAATCATGTTCATACGACATAAGTTGTAAGTTGTAGGATTCATTTCCTGTCCATAAAATTCACCTACCTTTTTTACTTCTTTTGCCACACGTAACAATAATGACCCAGATCCACAAGTCGGATCGTAAACACTTTTAAGTTGCTCTTTACCGACGGTCACTAATTGCGCTAAAATACTACTTACTTGTTGTGGTGTATAAAACTCCCCTGCTTTTTTTCCCGCGCCACTTGCAAACTTACCAATCAAATATTCGTAGGCATCTCCAAGTACGTCACTATCTGTATTTTCAAGATCAAAATCAATTTCATCTAAATGCGTCAACACACGCACAATTAATTCATTTTTGTCAGCTTCTGATTTTCCTAATTTATGAGAAGTTAAATCTAGGTCAGAAAACAAGTTTCCAAAATCCTCTTCACTTTCAGTCCCCATTGTACTTTGCTCAATATGCGTTAGTACTTTGGATAAATCTCCTAGAATAAAATTATTCTTTCCTCCTGCATTTCCTCTTTTCGTAATTTCAGAAAACAATTCAGATGGTTCCAAGAAAAAGCCTAATTTATCAATTGCTAATAATTTTAATTCTTGCAATAATAGGGTTTCATCAGGATGTCCTTCAACTTCCTTAAAAGTCAACCCGTCTGGTTTTAGTACTTCATTAGCATACAAATCCATTTTTGTACTTAAATATTTGTAGAAAATAAAACCTAATATATAATCCCTGAAATCATCGGCATCCATTTTCCCGCGAAGAGTGTTTGCAATGTTCCAAAGTTGTTGTTCTAATTTTTGTTTTTGTTCGGCTGCCATTAAGCAATTTATTGTTTGTTTATTCTGATATTTTATAAAGCGCTAAAATATCGAATATAAACGGAAGTGAAAAGAGGAAAACCTTAAAGTATCAAAAAAGCTATTTTTTACAATTAACGTTCAACTTATATTCAAAAAAAATCAGGTCTGGCATGCATAAAACACCATTCCTGATTTTTCAAAATATAATTAACCTTTACTTTTATCTTCGGCCTCTAAAGCCCCCTCCGCCACGGAAGCCACTGCCACCCAAACCACCTTGATGCTGGAAGTTTTGAAAATTTCGGGTTTGCGATTCACCGCGGTCTCTTGAAAAAGCAGAGCGATCAAGATCGTTTGTAATATCAGGTCGGCCGGCTTCGCCGAGAGGTTTGTTAGGTTGTCCGAGGGTTTGTTCTGGTCTGTTGAAATTATTACCTTGTGTTCTGTCGGCTAATCGGGTTTCACCTCCTAGATTTTGATTTTTTGGCAGGTTATCACGTTGGATCTTCTCTCCTGCTCCATTGGCACCAAGTCCTTGATTCGGTCTGTTTTGAATTGCTTCACCGGATTTTTTTGTAGAACCTAAAGTTCCTGCTTGCGTCCAGCCACCATTTCCGTTGTTGTAATGACTCCAATTTCCGTTTGCATCTCTTTTATATACATGTCCGTCATGGCCTGCGTATAAATTGTTATTGGTGCGAACAGTCGTTCCTCCACCACGGCGATGTGTAATTACACCTTCTTTTCCGCCTGAGGTTTGATATGCCACTGCGGTTCCGCGTCGGGTTGTGATATGCCCCGTTTGTGCCCATTGGTTTCCGTTTGTCGCTGCCGAATGTCCCCATTGTGCATAGGCATTATGACCTTGATTGGTTCTGGCGTAATTTCCTGTCCACGGATTATAGGTACTTGCCGCCGTACGACCGCCGTACCATCCTTGCACACTTGCAGAACGTCCGTATCTTCCCGTTGCGGGATTGTACCAAGCCGAAGTTCCTGCCGCACCATATGGTCCGTAAACACGTCTTCCGGCCGCATAACCACCCGTCCACGGATTGTAAACGGCTCCGCCTCCGTACGCATACGGCCACGGACGATAAATTGGATACAATCCGCCGTAATACACATAAGGCGGATAATACCATCCTGTACCATACGTCAATATCGCTCCAACAGTAGCACCAATTATAAAAGCACCCAAATAACCCGCCGTTGAACTGCTTTCTACCGTAGTATCGGTTGTGGTTTGGGTTACATACGTCACATTATATACGGGAGAACTTGGCGGAATGGTATAAATTTCTTTCGGAACAGAATCGGCAGTTTTCCAAGGTCCGTTTGGACTTGTCGACATAAACCAAACCGCCTGAAAACATAAATAATACAAATCGCCTACTTTGATGATTTTTTCCTGCGTATTACTTGCATATTGCATTTTTGTACCTTCAATTGGTTTAAACTGAGCTGTGCCACCATCATACGTTACTTTTACTTTGGCTTCCGCATCGGATTTCTTCAAAATAGCCGTTGTAGGAACTTGTGATAACATTACGGCATCATTAGCTTCTTGTGTTCCGGGAACAGACGACAATACATTGGCACGTGGCGAATCTTTCGGAATTTTAGCAAAATCGGCGGGAAGATTATTTCCGGCATACGACCAAGGTCCTGTTAATTCTTTCGATTTAAACCATCTTCCTGATAATAATACATAATATTGTCCATCAGCTTCATTGGCAAAAACATCATTTTCGGTATTGTCGATGTACATCAATTTGGTTCCTTTAATATTAATGAATTTCGGATTTCCGTTTACGGCAATTAATTCCGCAGGTTTATTGCTGTAGAAAACTTCTGGAGCATTCCCAGAAGATGGAGGCGGAATCATTTTTTTGACATCATCAAAATTTTGTTCCGATGGAAGATTATTTAAACCCGAAGGGAGTTTTGTCGTTTTTGTCCATTTGCCTTCAATATTTTTTGAAGTCAGCCAGATGTTATCAACCAAGAGATAATAATCTTTTGCCGTTTTATCAAAAAACAAATCCCAGTTTGTATTCACTACATATTGTATATCCGATTTGTCAATTGGAACTAAAACAGGTTCTCCCTGCACAATAAGCAAAATCGAAGGATTGGTGCTGAAAAAAATGGCTGGAGGATCATTTTTAGCTGTAATTCCTTTTGGCGGACTTTTGGTTTGACTTAAATCAGCCAAAATACGATCAACCGAAATAGGATCTCCACTTTGTGGCAGTGTTTCTTTAAATAGTTTTTCCATTTCGGGAATTTTCTTTTCATCCAAAGCAGGAAATCGTACATCAGTTACTTGAAGGTTTTTAATAAAAGCGCTTCGGTTGTCTTTATCGACCAATGTTTCAGCTTTTAAAGAAGCCACGCCTAAAACTTGTTTTCCATCTTTTGGTGTCAGCGAAAAAGCCAATCTGCCTGTAAGTTCTTTATAATCTTTCCAGTCATCAATCTGAGGCTGATAATAAACGAGTTTTGTACCGTTATTTTCGGCTTCGCGCGGCCAGCCATTATCGGCAATTAATTTAGAATTGACCGTGTCCGATTTTTCGGCGGCTGCAATTATCTGGTCTTTATCTTTTTTGCAGGAGAACAAAACGGTACTCAAACAAACTATAATAATTAGAAAAGCATTTTTCATACATCTAAAAGTTAAGTTATTCATTTAAATTTTATTTATCCGATTGTCTTATAAAAATTGTTTCGAATAAAATTAAATTCACAGAACATATAAATCTAAAATTCAGTCATTTACTTGGTTGCAAATTCTAACTTGAAACCAAATAATAAGGAATTCATCACTCATTATTTGTACCATTGAAATTTAGAAGTAAAAAATGTTATCCTTCACAATATTGGTTCGCGTCAATAAAATCAATAATTATAAATTATTTTTATAACTACTAAAAATTATTAATTTGATTAATAAACATCATCACCATAACTTTGTCTCATCAAAATCAAAGAAATGATTTGAAACATTAAAAAATTAATCTTAAAAAATAGAAATCATGAAATTTACAAGAAGAGCAAATGCAAATTGGAAAGGTACAGGAATGGAAGGAAAAGGAACCATTAGTACACAAAGCACAACTTTAGATAATGCACAATTATCATTTAAAACTCGTTTCGAACAAGGTGTTGGAACTAATCCTGAAGAATTAATCGCAGCAGCACATTCTGGCTGTTTTACCATGCAGTTAAGCTTTTTATTATCTGAAGCTGGTTTTGTACCAGAAGATTTAGATACAACGGCTAAAGTAACTTTTGAAGATGGAACAATTACTTTAATCCAATTAGAACTTACCGGGAAAGTTCCTGGAATCTCTGAAGAGGATTTTCAAAAAACAGCTCAAAAAGCAAAGGAAATTTGTCCTATTTCAAAATTGCTTAACACTGAAATTACTTTAACTGTTACACTTAATTAAATTCCAATATGGAAATTTCAAATTCCAAATCTTTGGAGAAATTGGAATTTGGAATTCAATCTAAATTTTTAATCAAATAATCTAATTTTTTTACACATGAAAACACTATATAAAAGCTATTTAGCATTGGGAGCACTAATTCTTACTTTATTATTTACAACAGCAAATGTAAACGCTCAAAAAACAGTTCCTCAAATTAAAAACGTTGTATTGGTTCACGGTGCTTTTGCAGACGGTTCTGGATGGAAAGGTTTGTACCAAATTTTGACTAAAAAAGGATATAATGTAACGATCGTTCAAAATCCGTTAAGTTCTTTGGAAGATGATGTTAAAGCCACAAATTTAGCTCTTGACAAACAAGATGGACCAACCATTTTAGTGGGGCATTCTTGGGGTGGAACTGTAATTACCGAAGCTGGAAATCATCCAAAAGTAGCCGCTTTGGTTTATGTAGCAGCGTTACAGCCTGATAATGGAGAAAACTCTGTTCAATGGTTACAAACTGCACCTCCTGCTCCAGAAAATGGGGTTTTGGCTCCAGATGATAAAGGAATTGCTTATTATGACAAAGCAAAATTTCATGCAGGTTTTGCAGGTGATTTAAGCAAGGAAGATGCTGATTTTATGTTTGCTTCGCAAGGTACTTTCTATGCTAAAGGTTTCACAACGCCTATTACAAAAGCTGCTTGGAGAGACAAACCATCTTACGGAATTGTAGCAACTGAAGATAAAAGTATTGTTCCGAGTATTCAGCACGCCATGTACAAACGTTCGAATACAAAAATCACAGAAATAAAGGGAAGTCACGTAGTCTTTATTTCACAGCCAGAAAAAGTCGCAAATGTGATTATTGAGGCATCTGTTTTGAAAAAATAAATTTCAATACAAAAATTCCAAACTCTAAACGATTTTAGGGAAAACTCAAAGATAAAATTCCAAATTCCAATTAGTATCTAACTTGGAATTTGGAATTTTTTGATTGGAATTTTTTTGATTGGAATTTTAAGAAACCTTGCTGACGGCTTTAATAAAATAAGGTGAATCGTTCCAGCGTATTTTTCTATAGGAAAAATCTTTTTTGAGTGATTCGGGAAGGCAGTTCCAAATAGCTTCATTCATTTTTTCGAGAAGCAATTTCTTTGAGAACGAATCAGAAACTACAAGGCTTATTTCTCTTACGGGAACTGGTTCTTTAAAAGGCTTGAAAAGCCCGACAGCTTCATTCATTGTCGAAAGCTTTGGTATGATGGCAAATCCCAAATGTGCGCGAACTAGATTTTTTAAGGTTTCGATGGAGTTAATATCATATGTAAATTGTTCTTTTATCTTGTCTGATGATTTTAATCCGCAAATATCCAGAAGCTGTGCATTGTAACAATATTCATGATGGAGTAATAATAATTCGGTTTTATCTCCAGGCTGCATTTCATAAAATTCATCATTCGCCATTGGGTGTGATTGATTCAAATAGGCTACAAAAGGTTCTTTAAAAATAACATGTTCAATTAAATTAGGATTTCCTGTTGGCGTTGCCATTATAGCCACATCAATTGCACCGGTTTCTAAATCCCTCATTAAATGCCCGGTATAACCTTCTTTGATAATGAAATGAACTTTGGGAGCCGCTTCTTTCATGGCTTGAATGAACAACGGAATCAGATATGGTGATAAGGTTGAAATAATGCCGAGCTTCAATTCTCCTTCCAATACATTTTTCTCGTTCACGACAAAATCCCTAATTTCATCTAATTCCCGCAGAATCTTTTTGGCTTTGGTGATAATTTCAGTTCCTAATTGTGTTGGTGTCAGTGGTACTTTGTTTCGGTCGAAAATCTTGATTCCAATTTCTTCTTCTAGATTCTTTAACTGAATGGTAAGACCTGGCTGTGTCACCATACAGACTTCGGCTGCTCTTGCAAAATGACGTTCCTCGTCGAGTGCCACAATATATTTTAACTGCTGAATAGTCATTTTATAATTTTATTTTATAAAGATACATAAATATCAATTTAGCTTATAAAATTATTTTCATCCTAAATATTTCGGAAAGCTGATGTAATTAAAAGAAAGTGAAAGTAATGTTAAATAATGGATTTTTTAAATTTTCATGGAATCCATAAAATAAAACTTATCGTACATGTATAAAATGAGATTTGGGAATGCTGTAAATTCAAATGGAGTAGTTTTTGGAGCATGTTGAGTTTATCATTCTTAAGTATCATTTTCAAACTAAACTATTACAATAAAAAAGCGATCCTAATAGATCGCTTTTTTTTTACTACTCGCCTTCACTTTTTAGTTGTAAAGCTCTTTGTAAAAAACTTTGGTGCATGATTTTGTTTTCGGCTTCTTCGATCGCTTTCAACAAATTATTTTGATTATCGGTGATTTCACTTAAAGCACTTTTCATGACCTCCCAAACGGGTTTCATTTGCAAAACTAACTCCTGCCCTTTTGAAGTTAACTGAATAAGTCTTTTACGTTCGTCAATTTTATCTTTTTTAGATCGAATCAGTTTTAATTTTTCCAATTCCTTAAGTAAACTTATGGTCGATGGATGTGTATAGCCAATTTCATTTGCAATTTCGACTACGCTTAAAGTATCCTTATGATGAAGCGTATAAATTACGGGAAACCATTTCGGCTCAAAGTCAATACCGTATGATTTATAAACCAACGCACCGTCTTTTCTCAGTTGTTCGCTTAAACGCTGTAATCGTGTCGAAATGGCTAGTATTCCTGATTCGTCTATTATATTCATCTTTATTTTCTTATGTTTAAATGACAGAAAACATTATCTGGCGCCATTACAGGGAAATCTTTGGGCAAGGTTTGTTTTTCAATTCGAACAAAATTATTTTTTTCATAAAAACGCAACGCAGCTTCTAGTTTTGTAATGGTTCCCAAATATAAATCATCGATTTGGTTTTCTCGGCAATATTCGATTAAAGTCTCTAATAATTTCTGTGCAATCGAAAATTCTTTTCCACGAAATTCTTTCTTTACAAACATTTTTCGAATGGCTGCTTTATGCTTTTCAAATTTTATTAAAGCGATGGTTCCCACTAATTCATCATCTATAAAAGCGCCCCAAAATCCACCTCCACTCGCGTAATAAAAGTTTTGAATATTGAATAAATCCGGCTGATCTTCTAAGGTAATGGGCACATTGAATTCTTTCTGCTGAATATTGATTATTAAATTGGCGGCTTCGTTTTCGTATTCGTTTGCTATGGGTGTAATTACTGCTTTCATTTTTATATTATTTTTTATAGTACAAAACTACGTAGTTAAATACATAAATGCAATTATTTATGATTTATTTATATTTTTGTATTACTACTGAACTGCTAAAAATATGCAAAGCAATAACTTTTTCTTAATTGAAAAGTTTAGACAGTTAAACTTAATTTTACCATTTTTATGACCAAAAACACAAGAAATCAGAAAGAGGAATTTCAGGCACTTCAGGATACATTGTATGTTTTGGGTGGAAAATGGAAACTGCCCATTATCAATTCAATTTGTAATGGAAACCATCGTTTCAAGGACATTAAAGAAAGTATTCCTGGAATCACTTCTCGAATGTTGTCAAAAGAATTAAAGGATATGGAGCTGAATAATCTTGTAAAAAGAACCGAAGATCCAGATGCTTTAATCCCTATTCTCTATGAATCGACTCCATATTGTAAATCTTTTGGCCCAATAATTTCTGAAATGATTAAATGGGGAATTGCACATCGAAATCATATTAAGAGCCTGAAAGTTTAGGTTTCAATTCTATTTTTATAGCCACTTTTTTGACTAATACAATTTATTTTTCAGAGTATTCTTTCAATTGAAAAATGAACATCTATAGTCCTCATTTTCGGCGAAGGGGCTTATTTATTAGTGCTTTACGACTTATCAACAATAAGGTTGAAAAATTCTTCTTGTGTTTCAAATCATATTATTTGTATTTGTTCTAAATAGATATAGATTTGCAACATCCAAAAACTAAATTATTTATTTAATCGTATGTGTAATCAACCAATACGCAGTAGATCGGCGTATTCCATTATTAATAGAAAAAATTCAATTGTGGATAAAATAAACATTCAAAGATTAAAAAAGACTTTAGCGTATCTCGAAAGTAAGCAGCGTGAGTTAAAAAGACAGCATGAAAATGATACACGAAGTATCGAATCTATGATTAAGTATCTCAAAAAAGACATGATCGATCAATTTCAGTTAATGCAATATGATATTTATATTGAAGACGAAATGAAAAATACCGAAATATTTATTAAAAGCGTTCAGAATATAATCGATGACCATTCGTCTTAATTAATATAATGATTCCTAATTTTTAAAAGGTTTGTTTTATCGAAACCTTTTATACCACTTGTAAACTGCTGTAAATTCTATTTTCATCAAAAGTGAGAGTAGAATTTACAGCAGTTTTTTTATTAGTTCCGATTTATTGCTAAGTTATTTCTTCAAAAACATTTAAGAATGTGATAGCTTTAGAAAGGTTAGTTAATTTCTAAAATAATTCCATCCTATAAGATTTAAATTTAGAAGGCAAAGGAAATTTCGTGACAATAAAAATCCGCTTCATGACATATTTTTCCTTTTTAAGCTATTAGAAATCTAATTTTAACACTGCTTAAGGTTGATAACAGCTGTATACCAGTAATTAAGAGCAGAAGTAGTACATTGTTTTTACTAAAATCACGTAGAAATACCTGTTTTTAAAATACTTATATACAGTAAATTAGCAAATCTTAAACCATGTCAAGGCCTTTTAAACTGTAACCAAGCCTGACAAAATCGAAAAAAAACCTAATAACTAACTTTTAACTAATTAAACTATGGATGGAACTATAGGAGAAATTCGCCATTTTGCGGCAACGTTTGCACCTAGAAACTGGGCTTTCTGTAACGGACAAATCATTGCCATACAAGCAAATACTGCTTTATTCGCAATTCTAGGGACTACTTATGGCGGTAATGGCACAAGCAATTTTAGACTGCCTGATCTCGGAGGACGTATAGTAATAGGAACTGGCACTGGACCAGGAACATCCAATTACACCTTGGGCGAAAACGGCGGAATAAATAATGTTACTTTATTAACTTCAAATCTACCTTTGCACACCCATGGCAGCACGGCTTCTATAGCTATTCCTGCAATTGGAGACGGAGGAAATGCAAATACCCCTGATGGAAACATTCTTGCCAGTGTAGCTAATATGTATAATAGCACATCTCCAGGAGAAGATGATTTAAAACCAGCTTCATTGACTGTTACACTAACACCAACTGGTTTGGGTCAACCTCTTTCAATAATGCAGCCTACTATTGGTATTAACTATATCATTTGTATGTATGGATCTTTTCCAGCGAGAAATTAGTAAAAATGAATTACAACTAACAACCAAAAGATATTATTGATATGGAAGGATATTTATCAGAAATACGCATATTCGCCGGAAATTTCCCGCCACGAGGCTGGGTTTTTTGTAATGGCAGTCAATTACCTATTTCTAATTATGATGCATTATATGCTCTAATTGGCACCACATATGGAGGTGATGGGGTTACTACGTTTAATATTCCTGATTTAAGAGGACGTGTTCCTATTGGTACAGGACAAGGACCTGGATTAAGTCCAATAGTTCTGGGACAAGTTATAGGTACAGAATCGACAACAATGACTACAAATCAAATGCCTGCGCATACTCATGTGGGTACAGGTTCTCTTGCTATTCCAGTATATAAAGGTGCAGGAAATATTGGAGCTCCTACTGATAGTGTTTTAGCTGGACTTACTAATGCTTATTCATCTGCCGCACAAGACAGTGCTTTAAAACCACAAACTGTTACACTTACAGTTTCTGCTACTGGTGGCAATATACCATTTTCTATTATTCAACCTTATCTTTCTACTAATTATATTATTTGCATAGAAGGTATTTTCCCAAGTAGAAACTAAATCTAAAAAAATTATGGAAGGAACAATGTCAGAAATACGTCTATTTGCAGCAAATTTTGCACCAAGAACATGGGCACTTTGTTATGGACAAATTTTATCTATATCAACAAACCAAGCTTTATTCAGTCTTTTAGGTACTACTTATGGAGGCAACGGAGTAACAAATTTTGCATTACCAGATTTTAGAGGTCGTGTTCCTGCGGGAACCGGAGTTCCTTCTGGTATTACTCAATTCCCTTTAGGAGGTCAAATGGGATCTAATACAATAACAGCAACTATTACTAATTTACCAATGCATACCCATGCATCATTAAGCCAAATAAAAATAAAAGCGCTTGCTGATGCTGGTGATACGGGTTCTCCCGAAGATGCCTACTTGGCTTCTATTGCTGGTCTTTATTCTGATCAAACACCCGACGGCAATTTGAGAAGTATCAATCCTTCTATAACGGTTGGGATTGCGGGAGGAAATCAGCCTATGTCAATTCAACAACCTTCTTTAGGTTTGAATTACATTATATGTATTCAAGGAATTTATCCATCTAGGAATTAAAACAACTCCCCATTAACGATTGTTAATGGGGAGTTTGTTAAAAAAATGCATGAAAAATTTATGAAAATAGCTTTACTACTAACTCGATCTGTCATTTACCCTTCAATGTCTTTTGATATTATGGATGGATTTAAATCTGCCTTAAAGAAAATTGGTATTGATAAAAACCATGAAATTGTAACTGCTAGTATAGGAGTTGGAGGCAACAATAAGGAAATTCACGAATGTTGCGAACAACTGCTATTAAATGGTACAGATATTATAATTGCCTACATAAATCCTATTGCCGCCGAATTTATACAGCCTCTTTTTGAAAGTTCTGATAAATTATTGATTGTTTTAGACAGCGGTTATCATTTTCAGTCCTTTGATAAAAAATTATCTAACGTTTATTTTATTTCTTTAGAAGGTACTTTATGCTCACGTGCCATTGTACGCAAAGCTATTGAAGATGGGCAAAATAAATTTGCCTTTACTTGTTCATTTTATGATGCAGGTTACCGATCTCCTTATTCGTTTTCTACTGCTGTTGAAGATAATGGGGCGATGATTAGTTATAATCATGTTACAGCTTTGCAGCGTACCGATTTTAACCTTCAGCCATTAGAGGAATTTCTGGAACAAAATGAGGATGTATCTGTATTCACATCTTTTTGTGGTGATATGGCAGAAGATTTCTTTAGAGAATCTGCTAAATTGAAAAACATTGCTTCCCGCAAAACCTACGGAAGCGGTTTTACTGCTGAGGAATTTTGGATGAGTAAAATTCCTTACCCAGGCTACAACTGGAGTTGTGCAATTCCTTGGTCAACTAATACTTCCAATGAAGAAAATGAAGATTTTGTTTCTACAATGAAAAATATTAAAGATCAAAAAGCGAATGTGTTTTCTCTTTTAGGATGGGAAGCTGCTTTGTTTATTGAAGCATTAAATGGTCTTTCATTAGATGAAATCGTGATTAATTCTCCTAGAGGAAAAGTATATATGAATCCGCATACGAGAACTTCAGAAGCACCTATATATTATGCAACAGTTACTAAAAATGAAGAAACTGGAAATTGTCAATTAGATCATATTTCTATAGCTGAAAATATTGAAGAAGAACGCGAGAGACTTCATTATCATGTTTTAGCCCTTCGAAATGAAACTACAAATTCTTGGTTTAACTCTTATCCTTGTTTAGAATCATGAATCCAATACGCGACATAGTAGTTTTATGCAATAATAGACTAGCTTTTCCAGCTATCCAAACGCTTCACAGTCTTGGCCGTCTTCATACTATTGGAGTCCCTACAGACAATGAAGATGTAAAAGCATTTTGTTCACTTTTTGCGGCAAAAACAGGTATTAGTTTAATCTGGATTGAAAAGGCTAAACTAAAAATTCAGTTAGAGGAAATTACCAGAATTCCAAATCTAAAAAATATCTTCACAATGACTTTTCCATGGAAAATTCCGGAAGATATTATAGAGAAAAATCCTGATATTTTTTACAATTTTCATTATGGATTATTACCCGAAATGCGCGGAGCTGATCCTGTTTTTGAATCTATAAGAAAACAAAAAAGCGAGACTGGAATTTCTGTTCACGCAGTTGAAAAAGAAATCGATAAAGGAAAAGTAATTTTAAAAAAGACACTTCCGTTACATGCTGATTTAACTTACGGAATGCTTTGTACTAATTTATCATATCTGGCTTCCTATATCTTACCCGAACTTTTTACTTTATTACACCATAATAATAAAGGTTTACCGCAAGATGAAAGGCTGGCAAGCTATTACAAAAAACCTACGATTACGGATGTAACTATTCAATGGGAACATCAAGATTCAAAATCAATTCAGGCTTTAGTAAATGCATGCAATCCATGGAACAAAGGAGCTTATACACAATGGAATGGTCTGAATATCCGCATTTTAGAAGTTTCTCAAACCCATACCGCTACAAATAACTCCAAAACTCCAGGTACCATTTTAGAAATAAATGAAAATAACGGACTTATTATACAATGTTATAATAACACACAACTTCGAATTAATACGGTCTATACAGACGAAGGATTTATGAGTGGGCATAAATTGCTCGCTTTTGGCATAAAAAACGGCGAACAATTTGCCACTCTATAATTTAACTAATCTAATTATGAAACATTTTTACTCACGAATTAAAAAATTCTTAAATATCGCCTTATTTCTGGGGATATTTCTGCAAAGTTACTTAGGTACTTCCCAAACAACTTTGGCAAAAGGAGATATTATATTCACTGGATATGATTCCAGTGTCAATGCATCAGATATCGATTCTTTTTCATTTGTAGCTCTTGTACCTATATCAGCAACAACAGTTATTTATTTTACAGATAGAGGATATTTTGAAGATGGTTCCTGGAGAGCCGCAGGTGCTTCAGAAGGAACTATTTCATGGACAGTTTCAAATGCTATTGCAGCAGGAACAGAAATTACTATCAAAGGAAATACTGTAAGTACTTTTAATTATAGTAGCGGCATAACTGCCTCAAATGGATCTATTGCTATTACGGAAGGAACTATGGCTCTTGCCACGGGATTAAGTTTATCAAATATTGGTGATCAAGTCATTTCTTTTCAAGGTGGTAGTGGATCTCCTGCTGGTGTTGGGGCTAATATGGTTAGTGGTTTACACTATTACTATTGTCCAACTGGCGGAGGAAGTACACAAGCACATTGGGATCAAGACCTTTGTGCTAATGGAACCGCTGGTTCAATAATACCTCCAGGACTTATTGGAGGATTTAGTGCTTTTTATTCTGCTGAAGGTGGTACTACTACCTATACATCAGGTAAATTTAATGGTTCTGGTAATCTTACCACTACAGCCAACATTAGGACTGCCGTTATGAATATTAATAACTGGTCTAACTCAGCTATTTCACAAACATTACCAACTGGTGCCGCTTTTCTTAGCGCACCTCCTGTAGTTACTGCTAATCCTTCGAGTGTTACAGTGTGCTCAGGAAGCAATACTGCTTTTTCAGTATCAGCTACTGGAGCCACAAGTTATCAGTGGCAGGTAGATACTGGAAGTGGTTTTGCTAACCTTTCAAATGGAGCTCCTTATTCAGGAGTTACTACAGCTACTCTTACAATAACAGGCGCAACATCTGCAATGAATTTATATCAATATCGTTGTGTTGTTACTGGTGCTGGTTCTGTAAACTCAACTGCTGCAACTTTAAGTGTTCCAACAGCTATATCATCTTCAGTCCAGTCACAAAGTAATGTGAGTACTTATAACGGTACAAATGGTTCTGCTACTATAACTGTTTCTGGTGGTACTGCACCTTATTTTTATTCTTGGGCACCTTCGGGAGGAACTTCGGCTACAGCCACTAATCTTTCAGCTGGCACTTATACAGTGACTATTACCGACAGTACTCCTAATGGTTTAGGAGGTTGTACTGCAACTCAAAATGTAACGATTACGCAACCTGCAGGAGTAAGTGCTTCTACAAGTGCCTTAAGTGCTTTTAGTTCTTGTTCCGGTTCAGCTTCTACTCCACAGAGTTTTACAGTAAGCGGAGGCAGTTTAACTTCTAATTTACTAGTATCTGCCCCAATAGGTTATGAAATTTCTACTTCATCAGGGGGAAGTTATTCAAGCAATATTTCTTTTACTCCTACTGCAGGAACAGTAGCTACCACAACAATTTATGCCCGATTATCTAACACGGCATCAGGAACGCCTACAGGAAATATTACGGTTTCATCAAATACGGCAGTTACCCAAAATGTAGCTGTAACAGGAACTGTTAGTGCTCCTCCAGCGATTACTTCTCAACCATCTGCAAGTACCATTTGTGCAGGAGCTAATACTACTTTCACCGCTACAGCTTCAAATGCTACAGGGTACCAGTGGCAGGTAGATCAAGGCGCTGGATTCAACAATATCTCTAATAATGCACAATATTCTGGAGCTACTACAGCAACGCTTACTATAACGGGAGCAACTGCTGGAATAAGCGGTTATTTATACCGTGTAGTGGCTTCTGGATCATGTGCTCCAAATGCAGTTTCAAGTAATGTAGCACTTACTGTAAATTCGGCACCAGCAATTACTTCTCAGCCATCTGCCAGTACTATCTGTGCGGGAGCAAATACAAGTTTTACTACTACCGCTTCAAATGCTACAGGGTATCAGTGGCAGGTAGATGAAGGAGCTGGATTTAATAATATTACTAATAACGCACAATATTCTGGAGCAACTACAGCAACGCTTACCATAACTGGAGCAACTGCTGGATTAAACGGTTATTTATACCGTGTAATAGCTTCTGGAGCATGTACTCCAAATGCGGTTTCAAGTAATGCAGCACTTACTATAAATTCGGCACCATCTATTACTTCTCAGCCATCTGCAAGTACCATCTGTGCGGGAGCAAATACTAGTTTCTCAGTAACGGCTTCTAACGCTACAGGATATCAGTGGCAGGTAGATCAAGGAGCTGGATTTAATAATATTTCTAATAATGCACAATATTCTGGAGCAACTACAGCAACACTTACTATAACTGGAGCAACTGTTGGAATAAGCGGTTATTTATACCGTGTAATTGCTTCTGGTGCATGTACCCCAAATGCAGTTTCAAACAATGTAGCTATTACTGTAAATTCGGCGCCTGCTGTTACAAGTCAGCCATTTGCAAGTACAATTTGTGCTGGAGCAAATACTACTTTCTCTGTAGCTGCAAGCAATGCAACAGGATATCAATGGCAAGTGAACGAAGGTTTAGGATTCACTAATATTTCTAATAGCGCTATTTATGCTGGTGCTACTTCAGGCACACTTACAATTAACAGTGCAACTGCCGCTATGAATGGTTTCTTATACAGAGCTATTATAAACGGGGTTTGTTTACCAGATGCAACATCAAATAATGCAGCTCTTACTGTAAATTCTGCTCCTGCAATAACATCACAACCATCTGCAAGTACTATTTGTGCTGGTGCTAATACTACTTTTAGTGCAACGGCAAGTAGTGCAACGGCATACCAATGGCAGGTGAATCAAGGAGCTGGTTTTACCAATATTGCCGATGATGCAACTTATTCTGGATCAAATACAGCTACTCTTTCTATAACTGGAGCGACCAACGGGTATAACGGTTATTTGTATAGAGTGGTTGCCAGCGGAGTATGTTCTCCTTCTGCAACATCTCTTACTGCAGCACTAACAGTAAACTCTGCTCCTGCAATAACATCACAACCAACCTCAACTATAGCTTGTATTGGTTCAAATACATCTTTTACTGCAACTGCTTCAAATGCAACTGGATATCAGTGGCAGGTAGATCAGGGAGCTGGTTTCACGAATTTATCAAATGATGCAACGTATTCAGGTGTAAATACAGCTACACTTTCTATTACTGGCGCTACTGCAGCATTAAGCGGCTATTTATACAGAGTGATTGCCAGCGGAGTATGTTCTCCTTCTGCAACATCATTCAATGCTGTATTAACTGTACCTTCTATAACAGTAACTTCAACTCAAGTTGATGTTTCTTGTAATGGAGCAAACAATGGATCATTAACCGTAACCCCATCAGGAGGATCAATTCCTTACACTTATCTATGGTCAAATGGAGAAACAACAGCGTCTACTGCAAATCTGGCTCCAGGAAATTATACGGTAACTATTAAAGATGCTAATCTTTGTGAAAAAACAGAAAACTTTACTATTACAGAACCAACTGCTTTAACAGCTTCTCAAGGAAACATAAACAATGTAAGCTGTAACAGCGGTGCCAATGGTACTGCAACTGTAATTGTATCAGGTGGAACTCCAGGGTATACTTACTCATGGGCACCTTACGGAGGAACTTCGGCTACTGCAACAGGTCTTTCTCAAGGAACATTTACAGTAACGGTTACAGATGCAAATGCTTGTACTACTACTCAAAATTTTACAATCAACGAACCTCCTATATTAACTACAACACCATCACAAACCAATATACTTTGTAATGGAGGTGCTACAGGATCTGCTTCAGTAACTGTATCTGGAGGAACTGGTGCTTATTCTTATTCTTGGATTCCGTCTGGAGGAACTGCTGCAACCGCAACAGGACTTACTGCTGGAATTTATACTGTAACTGTTACAGATGCAAATAATTGTCAAATAAATCAAAGTTTTACGATTACTGAACCTGCAGTTCTTACCGTGAATCCGGTAGCCGCCACTAACATAGCTTGTTTTGGTGAAAGTACTGGATCTGCAACAGTAGCTGTATCTGGAGGAACCGGTGCTTATTCTTATTCTTGGGCTCCATCTGGCGGAACTGCTGCAACTGCAACAGGATTAACCGCGGGTACTTACACAGTAACTGTTACAGATGCTAATGGATGTATCGGAACCCAATCTTTTATTCTTACTGAACCTTCAGCAGCACTATCTGCTAGCAGCTCATCTACACCTGTAAGCTGCAATGGCGGTAGTAACGGAACTGCTACTGTAGTTGTATCTGGAGGAACTCCTTCATATACATATTCATGGGCTCCATTTGGAGGAACTGCCGCAACTGCAACAGGATTATCTACAGGAACTTATACGGTAACTGTTACAGATGCAAATGGATGTACAATTACTGAAAACGTAACAGTTAACAGTCCTTCTCCATTTGTAGGTACAATTAATAAAACCGATGTATCATGTAATGGTGGATCAAATGGAACAGCTACTATAACTGCTTCAGGAGCAACTGCACCTTATACTTATCAATGGTCTCCTTCTGGTGGAACTGCTGCAACTGCAACAGGATTAGCTGCTGGAACTTATACGGTAACTGTTACAGATGCAAATGGATGTTCGTATCAAGAAACCGCAATTATTGATCAACCAGCCATTTTAGATGCTGCACAATCTCAAACAAATGTACTTTGTAATGGTAGTGCTACTGGTACTGCTACAGTAACTCCAACAGGAGGAAGTGGTTCTTATACATACTTATGGTCTCCATCTGGAGGAACCGCTGCAACAGCAACAGGTCTTACCTTAGGAAATTACTCTGTTTTAATTACAGATGGCAATGGATGTTCGATTTTAAAAAACTTTACAATCACAGAACCATCAGTATTAACAGCTACTACAAGTCAGATAAATGCTACTTGTACTGTTGGAGGTGAAGCAACAGTTAATCCTGCTGGAGGAACTGCTCCTTACTCTTACTTATGGTCAGATGGACAAACCTCTGCAACTGCAACTGGATTAACAGCAGGAAACCATTCTGTAATTATTACAGACAGTAATGGTTGTATAATAGGTAAAAACTTTACAATCACAACTACTAATACGTTAGTTGCATCAACATCACAAATTGATGTATTATGTAATGGCGGAAACACAGGTTCGGCAACAGTGGTACCTTCTGGCGCTGCTGGACCATTTACTTACGTTTGGGCTCCATCTGGTGGAAATGCAGATACAGCAACTGGATTAACTGCTGGCAATTATTCTGTAACTATTACAGCTGCTAATGGATGTTCAATCGTTAAAAACTTCACAATTACTGAACCTAGCGCTATTAGTATTACTCCTTCTCAAATAAATGTTACCTGCCCTTCAGGATCAAATGGTTCTGCAACGGTTAGCGTAACAGGAGGAACTGGATCATATACTTATTCATGGGCTCCTTCTGGCGGAACTGCTGCAACAGCAACAGGATTAGCAGCAGGAACTTACGTGGTAACTATTACAGATGCTAACGGATGTACAGCAACGCAAAGTTTTACCATAACACAACCAGACCCAATCTTAGCAACTGTATCTCAAACTGAGGTTTCTTGTAATGGAGGTGCAAATGGAACAGCAACATTAACTGTAACAGGAGGAACTGGGACATATACATATGCTTGGGCTCCTTATGGCGGAACTGCTGCAACAGCAACAGGATTAGCTGCCGGAACGTATACCGTAACTATTACAGATGCTAATGGATGTTTAAAAACAGAAAGTGTCACTATTACTGAACCAGCTGTTCTTAGTGCTTCAGCATTAGTTCAAACCAATATTTTATGTAATGCAGGAACAAATGGTTCTGCTACAGTAAGTGTTACTGGAGGAACTGCTCCTTATACTTATTCATGGGCACCGTACGGCGGAACTGCTGCAACAGCGACAGGACTAGCTGCCGGAACGTACACCGTAACCGTTACAGATGCTAACGGATGTACAGCAACACAATCTTATACAATTACTGAACCAACGGCTCTTGCTGCAACAAGTTCTCATACTGATGCTTCTTGTAATGGAGGTGCTAACGGAACAGCAACTGTCGTAGTGACTGGAGGAACAGGAGCTTACACTTATTCATGGTCTCCTTCTGGTGGAACTGCAGCAACTGCTTCAGGATTATCTGCTGGAACGTATACAGTTATTGCAACGGATGCTAATGGATGTACAATTTCTGAATCTGTTACAATTACTGAACCTACTGCAATTTCTATCACATCTTCTTCTACAAATGTTTCTTGTAATGCAGGTGCAAATGGTAGTGCTTCAGTAAATGTTACCGGTGGTACGGGTGCTTATACGTATTCTTGGGCTCCTTTTGGTGGAACTGCAGCAACTGCTTCAGGATTATCTGCTGGAACTTACACGGTAACAGTTACAGATGCTAATGGATGTACAGCAACAGAAACAGTTGTGGTAACAGAACCAGCTGCAATTTCTGCGGTAGCTTCTCAAACAAATGTTTCTTGTAATGGTTCAAACGACGGTTCTGCAACAGTTACTGTAACCGGAGGAACAGGTGCTTACACGTATGCTTGGTCTCCTTCTGGCGGAACTGCAGCAACAGCAACTGGATTAGCAGCTGGAACTTACACAGTTACAGTTACAGATGCTAATGGATGTTCAACATCAACATCAGCTATTATTACTGAACCAAGTGCTCTTTCTCCATCAATAACTGGAACAAACGTTTCTTGTAATGGTTCTAATGACGGTTCTGCAACAGTTACTGTAACTGGAGGAACAGGCTCTTACACGTATACTTGGTCTCCTTCTGGCGGAACCGCTGCAACTGCAACAGGATTAACTGCTGGAACTTATACAGTAACAATTACAGATGCTAACGGATGTACAACTTCTGGAAATGTAACAATTGGAACTAATCCAGATACTACTGCACCAGTTCCAACTTTAGCAACTCTACCTCAAATCACAGGAGATTGCTCAGTACTGGCATCACAAATTGCGATTCCAACTGCTTTAGATAATTGTACAGGAACAATTAACGGAACTACTACAGATCCTTTAACTTATACTGCTGCGGGAACATATACTATCACATGGAGTTATGATGACGGAAACGGAAATGTTTCTACTCAGCTTCAAACTGTAACAGTAAATGCTTCTCCTCTTGATGCGGTAACTTTCAGCAATGCTCAAGTTACTTATGACGGAACTGCACATTCAATTCAGGTGGCTAATCTTCCAACTGGAGCGACTGTAACATACTCTGCTAACAACGGAGCGACAAATGCCGGAACATATGCAATTACTGCAACTGTAACACCAGCATCTACTTCGCCAAACTGTTCTGCAATTACGCTTAATGCGAATCTAGTTATCAATAAAGCGCCACAGCAAATTACATTCAATGCAATTCCTGTTAAAACGCTTGGATTGAATAATACTTTCAATTTAGATGCGGTTTCAGATTCAAATCTGCCTGTAACATATACATACACTTTCGATTCACCAACACCAGCTGCAACGGTTACGCCTTCAGGTCAAGTAACAATGACCAGCTCAGGAGAAATATTAATTACTGCTCACCAAGCAGGAGATAACAATTATCTTCCAGCAGCAGATGTTTCTCAATTATTGGTAATCTTAAACAACAATGTTGACGTTACCAGAATTACTATTGGAAATAAAGTTTTCGATAATCCTGCAAAAACAATTACACATGTATTAGCTTGTGGAGAAACAAATCCAAATATCACGGTTCTAAACGAATCTGGTGCTGTTATCACTCCTTCTGCTAACTTTACGATTCAGACTCCTAAAGCAGGAATCTACACTCAAGATGTAACAGTTACTTCTCAGGACGGAACTTTATCTGCAACCTATACAATTACAGTAGAAAAACCATTTAATTTCTTTGATATTGTACAGCAAAAATTCAACAACGTTCTTCTTGTGAACAATAATCCACAAACTAACGGAGGTTATGAATTTACAGCTTACCAATGGTTTAAAAACGGACAATTGATCGGAACCGGACAATACTATTCTGCAGGAGAGACAATTACGTCTTTATTAGATCCAAATGCACAATATATGGTGAAAATGACAACTAAAGATGGTAAAGTTTTACAAACTTGTCCAACTCAGATTACATTGAAAAATTCGCTTCAAGCTAAGCTTTACCCTAACCCAATCGAAACAGGAAAAGCAATTACTATTGAAGCTGATTTCCCAACAGAAGAATTAGAAAAAATGCAGATCAGTCTATTCTCTGTAAGCGGTCAGTTAGTAAAAACTGTTCAATCTTCTTCTGCTAAAACTGAAATACAATTACCTGAAACAGCTGCAGGCAATACGTTACTTGTAGTTCTTGAAACTCCAAATATTAAAAAGTCTTTCAAAGTAATTGTAAAATAAATAAAACCATGCCGGTGTTGTTTCAAACACAGCACCGGCATAATAAAATCTTAAAAGATGAAAAAATATATAACATCACTTGCTATGATAACGGCGCTTTTAACAGCAGGTTTTAATAGCTATGGTCAGGATAAAAAACAGGAGTTTTCAATTTCAGTAGGAGGTCCATTTTCATTTGTTAAATCTACAGGAGGAGAATATGTTCCTGGAAATGGAGTCAGTGCTGGTCTTCGTTATTCCTACTATTTAAATGAAGGTTTAAGTATTGGAGTTGGAGTTGAATATCAGACTTATAATACCGATATTAAATTTGGTTCGATTTCTGGCAGATACAATGCTGTAGATGCCGAAAATGAATCTTTTCAATTCCGATATAAAGCTGCAAACTTAAGAGAAGAGCAAAAACTTGCTTATATCAATGTACCTATTGGAATTCAGTTTGAAACTCCAGGAACTACAAAATTATATCTAGCAGGAGGCTTTAAAATAGGATTTGCTTCAAGCGGCAGTTTTCAAACCAAAATGGGCAATCTTACAACAAGCGGTTATTATCCGCAGTACAATGTAGAATTATTCAGTCCTGCTTTTGCCGGTTTTGCCAGCACTAATGATTTAAAAACGTCTAAACAAGATCTAAAAACAGATGTATCGTATTCTGCTACAGTTGAAACGGGTTTAAAACAAGTAATTGGAAGCACAAATTCTATTTACATCGGACTTTATTTAGATTACGGACTAAACAATATCTACGATAAAAAAGAAGCCAAAAATCTTGTACAGTACAATCCAGATCTGCCGGTAGAATTAAAATACAACAGTGTTTTTGATTCTGGGGCTTCACACAATATGAGATTAGTATCTTATGGATTGAAGATAAGATTTGCCATGCGTTAATCTTAAAACGTTTATCATAAAAAAAAGAGCTGTTTAATTAAACAGCTCTTTTTTTTATGGATTATTTATATTCTATTTTTTAATAGAATCAGTATTAATTTTTGTGGCAGCAGTATCAATAACAGTTGTTGTATCCACTTCTGGTCCAACAGTATCTACTGTATTGCTAATACTGTCATTTTCGTAAGAATCAGTATTTGTGGTTTCGTTCTTCTTACACGAGAATGCTAATCCTGCTAATACAAGCAGTAATGCAATTTTAGTTTTTAATAGCGTTTTCATAATAATATCTTTTTAATTTATAATTAATTCATAATCTAATATTGTTAAAATTAGAACTCTCACATATAAAATTGTTATACAATTTCCTGTATCAGTTATAAAAATCAAAGAATTTATACTATTCACATAATATGTTTAAAAAATCCAATGCAAAAACTGTAAATCAAAAAATAAATTGTGTAAAGTTCTAAACGTAGTATTTGAGAACTTTGAAGAAAAACACGATAAAAATGAAAACATTTTTTAGAAATAACGGTTTATCTATCTGCTTTTTTCTGCTGTTTATGGGTTCTTTTTTAGGCCAGATTATATTTGGATTTGAAGAACATAACAAAGAATTAATAGATGAAGGAGCAAACGCAATAAATTTTGCTTCTTACCTATTATCAGGGCATTTTTACCAATCTACTTTTGAAAATTGGGAGAGCGAATTTCTTCAAATGACACTATATGTAGTGCTGACTATTTTCTTAAAACAGAAAGGATCATCTGAATCCAAGAAAATAAATGAAATAGAAGATGTTGACCGCGAACCAGATCCTAACAAAAAAGAAGCTCCATGGGCTGTAAAAAAAGGCGGTTTTATTTTGAAAATTTATAAACATTCGCTTACCATCGCTTTATTTCTTTTATTTCTCATTTCATTTATAATTCATTTTTACGGAAGCCTTAAAGATAAAAACGAGCAGCTGCTTCTAAAGGGAGAACCTTTAGAAACCACAGCATCGTATATTGGACATTCGAGATTTTGGTTTGAATCGTTTCAGAACTGGCAGAGCGAATTCTTATCTGTTTTCGCCATCATTATTTTATCCATTTATTTACGCCAAATAGGCTCTTCACAATCAAAACCAGTCGATGCGCCTAATATGGAAACTGGCGGATAATTTTTTAAATTTTAGTCTGCAGTTTTCAGTTTTCAGTCACAATAGGCAGTAATAAAAATGGGAAAACCAAACTGACACCTTACTTCAAAATAAAAACCTCTTTGCTTTTCTAAACAAAGAGGTTTTTAACTTTTAATTCAATTCTTATATACAATTATTATTTTTTCTGATTCTTCTTTTTCGCTTTAATTTCAGGTTTTATACTGTCTTTTTGAACTCCAGAAGACTCCGTATAAGTTGAACCATCTTGTGGACTTTCACCTGGACCAATTCCAGTTCCTTCTGTACTTCCTGATCCTGTAGTTCCCGTGCCCATCGTTTCAGAATTCGCAGCATTTTGAGTACTGCCCGCACCTGTACTTGCAGAATCGTCTACTTTTTCAGTGCTGTCAATTGGCACTGGACTTGTTTCAATTTCATCACTGTATCCGTCTTTGTTATTTTTACACGAAAATAACAGCGCCACAAACACGGCAAGAGTTATCATTTTAAATTTCATTACTGTTTTCATAATAAGTTGTTTTTCGGGTTGTAGAATAAACACTAAATAACTATTAATAAAACTGTTATGCTTATAGTATTTTTCAAAATTCTTACATAAAACCCGACTGGCAATCCTGTAAAATGCAAAACTTAAAGTTGTAAACATTTCAAAATAGATGTTACTAGTTTTGAAATGAACGCATTACATTAAAAAATAATAATCATGGACAATTCATATAAAGATATAAATGAAGGAAGTATAACCTCTGGAGACAATGTTTCGTTTTGGATTGATTCTACAGAAATTATTGCTTTCGAAAAACCAAGTCAAGATGTCCGTACCGATATTTTAATTATTGGCGGCGGTATTGCCGGACTTACAACAGCTTACAAACTTGTAAAAGCTGGAAGAAAAGTAGTTCTCGTAGAAGATGGTTTTATAGGCAGTGGCGAAACAGGAAGAACAACAGCGCATTTAACCAACGCTCTTGATGATCGCTATTATTATCTTGAAAAAACTTTCGGGAAAGAAACAGCATCACTTGCTGCACAAAGCCACAGTGCTGCTATTGATGAAATCGAAAAAATAGTAACCGAAAACCAGATTGAATGTGATTTTAAGAGAGTAAACGGATATCTGTTTCTTCATGAAACGGATAAAGAAGAAAATCTCGAAAAAGAATTTAAAGCTTTGCAAAACGTAGGTTTAGAAACGACTTTGTTAGATCATATTCCGTCGATGGCTGGAGGGGAAAACAAAAAATCGATCGAATTCAAAAATCAAGGACAATTTCATATTTTACATTATTTAAAAGGACTTGCAGAAGCAGTTGTTTCACTTGGAGGAACAATTTATACCGAAGCACATGCCGAAGATATTACTAAAAAAGGTGCAAAAGTAAACGGTTATACGTTTACTGCAGATCACATTGTTGTGGCAACTAACTCCCCTATTAATGATCTCGTGACCATGCACACCAAACAGCATGCGTACAGAACGTATGTAATCGCTGGAAAAATTCCAAAAGGAAGTCTGCCCTTTTCTTTATGGTGGGACACAGGAAATATGGATGCCAAATGGGTCGCAAAACCATACCATTATGTTCGTGTAGAAAATTTTGACGAAAACTATGATTTATTGATTTCGGGTGGTGAAGATCATAAAACCGGACAGGCAGATGAAGAAAATCTTTCTGAAATCTCACGTTATGATAAACTCGAAGTCTGGACACGAAAAAATTTTCCTATGCTCGATGAAATCACTTATAAATGGTCTGGCCAAGTTATGGAACCAGTAGATTCTCTAGGTTTTATGGGAAAAAATCCTGGAGACAAAAACATTTATATTATTACCGGAGATTCAGGAAACGGAATGACACATGCAACCATTGGAGCATTGATTGTAAGCGATATGATTCAAGAAATCAAAAATAAATGGGAAGACATATACGATCCGTCCCGAATTACTTTTAGTGCAGCAGGAGACTTTTTGAAAGAGGCAGGAAATATGGCCAAACAATATCTGGATTGGATTGCAGCTTCAGATCTTGATAATGTTGCCGATTTAGAAGCTGGAAACGGCGGTGTTCTTAATGTTGGATTACGAAAAGTTGCCGTTTACCGCGATTATGACAATTCATTGAAAGCCTTTTCAGCCGTTTGTCCGCATTTGGGCTGTATAGTACAATGGAATTCAGATGAAAAATCATTTGACTGTCCGTGCCACGGCTCCAGATTTGCTGCCGACGGAACAGTAACGAATGGACCAGCACAAAGCAATTTAGGACCAATCAAAGTAAAGTAAAGTAAAATAATTAATTAAAAAATAAGCCATGGAAATTTTATCAAACTACTTTAGTCAAAATATTGCCCAAAAACGCATAATCGTAACTGGTGGTACAACAGGAATTGGAAAAGCCATTGCTGATTTATTAGTGTCTCTGGGAGGTCGTGTTCTTATTTTCGGAAGAAATGAAAATGATTTAAACAACGCCATGCACGACATCAAAAGCAAATCATCATCTGGAGAAATTTACGGTATTTCTGCCGATGTAACCAACAAAGAAGATATTCGTATGATTTGGGAAAGAGCTGATCATTTATTTGGAGGTATTGATATTCTAATCAATAACGCCGCATTGGGCGCCGAAAGCATCACCGATGGAAACTACGATGAATGGAAATATATTTTAGAAACAAATGTGCTGGGATATATGGCTTTCGCCAGAGAAGCGGTTGATAGAATGACCATCCAAAAATCTGGACATATCATTAATATAGGTTCTATGAGCGCAGAATCAAAAGAAAAAAGAAGTCCCATTTATGTCGCTACCAAAACCGCAACAAGAGGTTTCAGCACTTCTCTTCGAAAAGGAATCAATGCACTTGGAATAAAAGTAACCCTTATAGAACCCGGAGCAGTAACCAGCGACATGCAGCAGGACCCTAAAGAAGTACAGAAAGAAAAAATCAAAAAAATGGAAATGTTAAAAGCAGAAGATATCGCCATGAGCGTTGCTTTCTGCCTGTCACAGCACAAACGCTGCGACATTGTAAGCATGCAGGTTAGACCTCACTTACAAATGATTTAAAATGTTATTCTTCATACATTTCCATCCAAAGTCGGGTTTCTTCAAGGTCGAGTTCTTTTTCTATTTTGCGAAAGACTTCTTCATTGACTGAACCCGCTTTGTGCATTGCTTCCAATTTTCCTCTTTCTACATTCAAAAGATCAATCTGCAGTTTGGTAAATTCATTAAAAATCTGTCCGCCCAATACTTTTCCATTTCCGAAGAAATTCGCAGGAAGTTCCGTCTTTTGCAAACGATTAAATTTTACTTCATATTTACTTTTAATGTTGTGAAGCAATTCATCATCCAGCAAAGAAAAATTATCTTCAATATGCGTAATGGTTTCCGAAACAATCATATTACGAATATTATATTCTTCTGCTAAAATAGAATACGGCTGCACTTTTAGCTTTTTAATCATCCACGGAAGTGTAAGCCCTTGAATTACTAAAGTCGAAAGAATTACACAGAAAACTAGATAAATAATCAAATTACGAAGTGGAAATTCTTCAGTTTTATTCAGCATTAACGGAAGTGCCAGAGCCGCGGCCATCGAAACTACACCACGCATTCCAGACCATCCGAAAATAATCATATTGCGATAATCAAATTCTTCTTTTTCACGGATTTTTCTGCTCAGCATTCTCGGAATAATTGTCGCTGGAATCACCCATAAAAAACGAACCACAATCACCACAATACTAATCACAGAACCCCAGATAAACAATGAATTCCCTGAGTAATTACTGATGCCTTCAATAATCTGTCTTAACTGAAGTCCTATTAAAATAAAGATCAAACCGTTGAGAATGTTATTTAAAACATCCCAAATGGTATTCGTCATAATTCGGCTTTCGTGAGAAAAAATAGTACCAGATCTTGCCGCCAGAAAAAGTCCTGTTGCCACAACCGCTAAAACCCCAGAACCGTGAAAATGTTCTGCAATTAAATAAGAAGCAAAAGGCGTTAATAACGTAAGCGTTACTTCGATAATATCATCGCAAACAAATCTTTTGTGAATGTAATACATTATAAAACCAACAGCCAATCCCACTGCGATTCCTAAAACCGACATCAAAACGAAATTTAATCCGGCCTGCCATAAAACGAAATTTCCAGCTGTAATTGCTGTAAGCGCATATTTATACGCCACAAGACCACTTGCATCGTTTACCAAACTTTCGCCTTCCAAAATAGCTATTAATCGTGGATGAAGTCCTAAACCTTTTGTAATAGCTGTTGCCGAAACCGCATCGGGAGGAGAAACAATAGCACCAAGTAAAAAAGCTAACGGCCAAGAAATATCATCTATCAGCCAATGTGTAACTACAGCCACTAATCCAGTTGTAAAAAATACTAAACCAACGGCTGCTAAAGTTATCGGGCGAATGGTTTGCTTAAATTCAGACCAGCTCGTATGCCACGCTGCATGATATAAAAGCGGCGGTAAAAAAATGATAAAAACAATTTCCGGACTCAACGCTACAACAGGAAGTCCCGGAACCACACTAATGATTACCCCGCACATCACCAAAACAATAGGTATTGGAAAATTATATCGTTTGCTGATTAAACTTAAAAAAGCTACGCCAAAAAGCAACATAATAATTACGGTGATATTTTCCATTTATGAGTTCAGTATTTATAAGTTTTGGAGATTATTTACGGGCACTAAATTACTATTTTATGAGAATTAAATTAAAATATCATTAAAAAAATACCTCTTGATTTTATTGACTTATATCAAACTTTTACATTCTTGACAACTGTACTTTTGAAGCTCGATAATTTTTAAAAAGTTCAAAATAAATATCCATGATAAGTACAGAATTAAATCCGTTGGTGCAATTTGGAATCACTTCCAAAGAACGTGTTGAAAACGCTTTGAAACAACTTAAAAACGGAAAAGGAATTATACTAACCGATGACGAAAACCGAGAAAATGAAGGTGATCTTATATTTTCTGCCCAGCACATAAATGTTCCCGATATGGCTTTAATGATCCGTGAATGCAGCGGTATTGTTTGTTTGTGTTTAACCAATGAAAAAGCCAGCGAACTGGAACTTCCTTATATGGTAAAAGAAAATACCAGTAGTTTTCAAACTCCTTTTACCATAACAATAGAAGCTAGAAAAGGCGTTACAACAGGAGTTTCTGCAAAAGACAGGATTACAACCATTAAAACTGCTATTGCCACAAATGCAAGACCTGAAGATTTAGCCAGACCCGGGCATATTTTTCCGCTGCGCGCAAAAGACAACGGCGTGCTTGAAAGAAACGGACATACTGAAGGAAGCATTGATTTAATGAAACTCGCCGGTTTACAACCCGAAGCCGTTCTATGCGAATTAATGAACGAAGACGGCAGTATGGCAAAACTGGACAAAATCGTTAGCTTTGCACAACAACATGATCTTGTGGTTTTATCTATTGAAGATATTATTTATTACCGCAGATTCGTTAGAGATTACAAGTAAATGATATACGAACAACTCGGTCATTATATTCGAAAAAGCATTGATGTTTCTGATGAAAATTTAGAAACCATCCTCTCCTATTTCAAACCCATTAAGAAAAATAAAAACGATATTTTACTGGCTCAGGGACAAATTAGTCATGAAACTTTTTTTGTTGCTAAAGGCTGTCTGCGTATCTTTTTTATTAATGAAGAAGGAAAAGATGTAACCCGATATATTGCCTTCGAAAATCAGCTGGCAACTGCTTTGGTTAGTTTTATTACCAAAATGCCTGCCGCTGAAAATATTCAGGTTGTTGAACAATCAGAATTACTGGCGATTTCTCATGAAGATTTTAATCATTTAATGAAAATTATTCCACAATGGCGTGAGTTTTACAGCAATTATCTGGAAAAAGCATATGTAAACAATACCAATCGTTTAATGTCGTTTACCACAATGGATGCTTTAGAACGTTACAATCAATTATTAAAAATAAATCCTGCCATTGTAAAACGACTTCCCAATAAGATTGTCGCCTCTTATATCAATATTTCGCAGGAAACTTTAAGTAGATTGAAATCGAAATGATTTTCTTAAACACATAGGAACATAGATTTTCTTTGTGTAGAAAGACATTTCATTCGCATCAATTCACATAGCTCTGTTTGAAAGCGAGCTTTTTTACTATGTTCCTATGTGTTAAAACCTTTTTTATACAGTTTAAATCTGCTTGAAATCTTTATCCTCGGTATTATAAAAAAAGCCGAATCTGTTGAGATTCGGCTTTTGATATTTATGATTCACAACTGCTGCAAGTAACCAGACTTGTAACCAATTCTTTCGAAACACTTTGGCTTCTTTGGTAATACAAACTTTTTACTCCCAATTGCCACGCTTCAATCATTAAACGGTTTACTTCTTTAATTGGAAGTTCTGCTGGAATATTAAGATTTAAACTTTGTCCTTGATCTACAAACTTCTGACGAATGGCGGCTTGTTGTACAATTTCTAACTGACTGATTTCTTTAAACGTTTTAAAAACATCTTTTTCTTCCTGAGTCAATTGGGTCATGTGCTGTACACTTCCTCCGTTCAACATAATACCTCTCCAAACTTCTTCATTATCCAGACCTTTTTCTTCCAGTAATTTTGTTAAGTATTTATTCTTACGCATGAAATTACCTTTGCTTAAACCCGCTTTGTAATAATTACTGCTAAAAGGTTCAATTCCTGGAGAAGTCTGTCCTAAAATTGCCGAAGATGATGTTGTAGGCGCAATTGCCATTGTGGTTGTATTACGTCTTCCGTATCCTTTTAACAATTCAGGTTCGCCATAAATTCTGGCTAATTCCTGAGTGGCTTTGTCGGCTTTTTCACTAATATGTTTGAATATTTCAGTGGTTTTCATTTTAGCCTGCATTCCTTCAAATGGAATCATGTTTTTCTGCAAATACGAATGCCATCCTAAAACTCCTAAACCTAATGCACGGTGTCTTTTAGCAAATTTATTAGCACCAGAAAGATAATAATCCCCTTCTGTTTTTTCGATAAATTCCTGTAATACAGCGTCAAGGAAAAAGATTGCTAGTTTTACTGCTTCAGTATCTTTCCATTCATCATAAAGTTCCAAGTTCATTGATGAAAGACAGCAGATAAACGATTCGTCATTTGTTGACGGAAGCATAATCTCACTGCACAAGTTACTTGCATTGATTCTCAAGTTTTGATCTTTGTAAACCTGAGGTTTATTTTTATTTACGTTATCGCTAAAAAAGATATAAGGAAGTCCTTTCTGCTGACGGCTTTCCAGTACTTTTGCCCAGATTTGTCTTTTATCGCCATCACCGTCAATCATTTCCTGCATCCAGTAATCCGGCACACAAATTCCGGTAAACAAATTTTGGATTGGATTTCCAATGCTTTTAATTTTCAAAAATTCCTCAATATCTGGGTGGTCAATATCCAAATACGCTGCAAATGCACCACGACGAACACCGCCTTGAGAAATAGTGTCCATTGCCGTATCAAAAAGTCTCATAAAACTTACTGATCCGCTGCTTTTTCCATTATCGGTTACGGCGCTTCCGCGTTCACGCAATTCACCAAAATAACCAGAAGTTCCACCTCCAATTTTGGTCTGCATGATCACTTCACCTAATTTATGTGTAATTCCTTCAATTTTATCCGGAACGTGTACGTTAAAACAAGAAATCGGCAAACCTCTTTCGGTTCCCATATTTGCCCAAACCGGAGAACTGATACTCATCCATCCGCGTTCGATCATTTCTACAAATGACTCTTTTAATTCGGGTTTGTATAATCTTCTGGCTGCTGCTGTACAAATTCTGTCAATTGCACCTTCAACAGTTTCACCTTTCAAAAGATAACCGCGATTTAAAATCTGTTCACTTTCAGAGTTCTTCCACCACATTTTGTTTCCGCTTTCCTGCGAAATACTGTTTACTTCATTTGTATCTGTTGTATTCATAATATATTGTCTGCTTTTTAGAAAAGGTCGTTTGCCGTTATACTCTTATCGTGTTTGGTATATTCTACTGGTCGTTTTGCAAAGAAATCATCCAAACTGTTGGCAAAAACTTCTTCTTCAAACCAAGCAAGCGCTTTGTAGTCTTCAGCTGGAACATCAAAAATGATTGGAATATTAATTTGTTTTAAACTCTCATCAATTCTAAATTTCATAAAATTAACAAGATCACCTTTTTTAATACTTTCAATTTCACCTTCTTCAAATATCCAGTCTAATATGTCTGATTCGACTGCGATGGAATCTTTAACCGTTTCTCTGATAAGGTTTAGCGTAGCATCATCAAAATATTCTGGGAATTCTTCTCTGATTTTATTAATAATATAGATACCGCCGTTAGCATGAATCTGCTCATCGATTGAAGTCCAAGCAATAATATTACTCACATTTTTCATGTAGCCTTTAAATCTTGTAAAAGATAATAAAATGGCAAACTGGCTGAATAAAGAAACATTTTCTATAAGAATACTGAATAAAATCAGCGAAACCATATATTTACGATTGTCCTGAGAACGAGTATCTTTTAAAACATTTGAAAGATAATCAACACGTCTGCGAACTACAGGAACGTCAAGAAGTTTTTCAAATTCATCATTATAACCTAATACTTCCAAAAGACGCGAATACGCTTCAGAATGTCTGAACTCACATTCTGCAAAAGTAGTTCCTAATCCGTTAAATTCCGGTTTTGGAAAGTGCTCGTAAATGTTTCCCCAAAAACTCTTAACAGCAACTTCAATTTGTGCGATCGCCAATAAACTGTTTTTAACAGCCGTTTTTTCAGCTACCGATAGATGAGCATGAAAATCCTGAGTATCAGCAGTAAAATCTACTTCGGTATGAACCCAATACGCTTTATTTATGGCTTCTGTAAATTGTAAAACCTCTGGGTACTCAAAAGGTTTATAATTGACTCTTTTATCAAATATAGACATAATATATAGTATTAAATGGTGACTATGAGAAATAGAAAACAACAGGATTTTGGGGAAGGATAACTGCGATTTCTATACCTACAAAATTAACCCCTCAATCTCGATCAGGCTATCTTTTGGTGTTAAAAAACCGAACAATTATCAACAGTAAAAGTAAGGAGGAAAAAACATTAAAAATACAATTTATTAACAGCTGTATAATTTTGCGTAGTCGTCGAATTATCAGTTATTTATACTAGATCTAAATAGATTTGTCAACAAAAATTACAAGAAAAAAACCAAGAAGCAAAAAACAGTTATCAACAGCAGCATTTAAAAATTGATCTTTTTCAAACCCATTTTACCCTTTTTAAAACGTCAAATTCTACTTAAAAAGCTGCTCGACTATTAGCTAAAAAAACATGTATTTTAAATTATATGGAAAATCGAATTAAGAATAAAACACTAATTTACAAATAGTTATAAATTATATTTTCGTAATCTGCTTAAAATCAAAAAGAAAAAAAATTGTACGCGTTAAACTAAAACCAACAACAATTGTCTAAGCACTTGTTTTTTATCAAAATAGAATAAAATCCAAAGCGCAAAAGCATATTTTAGATTAAAATAGAATTAAATCGCATCAGAATTCAACTTTTTACCAACAATAAAACTTGCTTTAAAAAGATTAATCTTTACATTTGCCTTTATTTTGATTTATTCTAAATAGATATATTCTCATTCATAATTTTTTGGAATTTGATTCCGAATAACAACATACCGAAATATGAAAAAAAATCTTTTTATTTCTTTAGCATTTGCTGCTATTTCATTGGTTAATGCACAACAGAAAAATTCACTTTTAGAGCAGTCTTTCTGGAAAACTACACCTGATGTAGAAAAAGTAAAAGCTGAAATTGCAAAAGGAAACAATCCAGCCGAAGCCAATGCCAATGCATTTGATGTTACTACTCTGGCAATCAACAACGATGCACCTTTTACTACTATCAAATTTTTATTAGACCAGCCGGGAAATACCATTACTAAATTAACCCACGATAATCGTATTTATTTGCACTGGGCCGCTTACAGAGGAAATACCGAATTAGTTGAATATCTTATAAATAAAGGTTCTGATGTTAATTTTGAAGACAGCCACGGAACTACTCCAGCTGATTTTGCCGCTTCAAACGGACAGTCAAATCCAGCGATGTACGATGCCTTCTTTAAAGCGGGTGTTGATCCAAAGAAAAAATATGCAAACGGTGCCAACTTATTGCTTTTAGCTATTGCTTCTGATAAAGATTTAAAAGCTGCAGAATATTTTTCAACAAAAGGAATGTCTCTAAAAGACGTTGACAATGAAGGAAACACCGCTTTTACATACGCTGCAAGATCTGGAAATATTACCCTTTTAAAGAAACTTATCGAAAAGGGAATTAAACCTACCGATACCGCTCTTTTAATCGCGGCACAAGGAAGCCGAAGAGAAACAAATCCAATCGAAACTTATAAATATTTGGTTGAAGAAGTAAAAATAAAGCCAACTGCCCAGAACAAAGCAGGACAAAATGTATTGCACATTTTAGCTGGAAAACCAAATCAGACTGAAATCATTAAATACTTTTTAGCGAAAGGTGTTGATGTAAATAAAGCTGATAAAGAAGGAAATACACCTGTAATGTCTGCAGCATCAGCAAAAGAAACGGCTGCTTTAGAGCTTTTTCTTCCAACAGCAAAAAATATCAATACTCAAAATTCAAAAGGAGAATCTGCTTTGACCTTTGCCGTACGATACGGAACTCCAGAAGCTGTAAACTTACTTTTAACAAAAGGCGCTGATGTAAATGTAAAAGACAAAGACGGAAACAACTTGGGCGTTTATTTAGTACAATCTTACCGTCCGGCAGGAAGAGAAAAAGAAACTGTTAATCCTTTTGAAGCAAAAGCAAAATTACTTCAGGACAAAGGTTTAAACTTAGCCGCAGCACAAAAAGACGGAAACACTTTGTATCATTTAGCAATTACTAAAAATGATGTTTCGCTTCTTAAAAAAATCACGGATTTAAAAGTAGATATCAACGCTAAAAACAAAGATGGATTAACAGCCTTGCACAGAGCTGCTATGATTGCCAAAGACGATTCTGTTTTAAAATATCTTATTGAAGCAGGTGCTAAAAAAGACGTAACAACAGAATTTGATGAAAGCGCTTATGCTTTAGCAAAAGAAAATGAAGTGCTTACTAAAAGCAATATCTCTGTCGAGTTTTTAAAATAAAACAAATTATTAATACAGCCATATTTGAAATTCCAAAATCCAAACTTATTTTTGGAACTTCAAGTTAATCAGTTGTGAGACATAAGTAATCTTTATATCTCACAACTTTAAACCTTAACTTATATATTATTTACAATGAAATCAATATTAAAAATTGCTCTTGCAAGCGCTTTTATCTTTTTACTTTCTTTCCAGACTAACGCACAATCAAGCAAATACAAATGCATGCTGCAAATGAACAATTATATGGGAGAAGGCGCCTATATTGTAGTTTCTTTAGTGAATGCAAATGGCGAATACGAGAAAACGCTGTATGTAATGGGCGATGATAAAAAATGGTATAAATCATTAAAAGAATGGAATAAATTTCATTCGGTTCAAAAATCAGATGATATCAGCGCTAAAACAGGCGCTTCTGTAACTGGCGGAGACCGCAGCGTAACGACTATCGAAATTGAAAATTCTAAAATTAATAAAGGATATAAACTACGTTTTGAATCTGCGGTAGAAGATCAAAAATATTATGTAAGCGATCTTGAAATTCCGCTTACTACAGAAGGTCTTGCAGAAAAAACAGATGGAAAAGGGTACATTAAATACGTACGATTAAACAAAATATAATACGATTACATTTCTAGAATACACTCAATGACTCTTTCTTTCTGGCGTTACGCACATTTAGCTCTGGCTTTATTTTCTTCACTTTTTTTGCTTTTGGCTTCGGTAACCGGAATTATTCTGGCGGTCGATGCAGTTCAGGAAAAAACACTTCCGTACAAAGCACCTGATTTTGATAAAATAACACTGGGAGAAACCCTGCCAATTCTAAAAAAAGCGTATCCAGAAATTACAGAACTAAGCATTGATTATAATCAATTTGTAACGCTAAAAGCCATTGATGCTGATGGAAATGATGTGAATGCGTACATCAATCCCAAAACAGGAAAAACACTTGGAACTCCGGTAAAGAAAACCGAATTCATTAAATGGATTACAGGACTTCACCGTTCGTTATTTCTTCACGAAACGGGACGTTTTTTTGTGGGAGTTATTTCTTTTTGTTTATTACTAATATCAATTTCGGGTTTTGTACTGGTTTTAAAAAGACAGCGCGGCATCCGAAATTTCTTTTCTAAAGTAATCAAAGAATATTTCGCGCAATATTACCATGTTGTTTTAGGAAGGCTTGCTTTGATTCCTATTTTTATTATTGCCTTAACAGGAACGTATTTGTCGCTGGAAAGATTTAATTTCTTTATGGGTGATGAAAAAGCAAAACCTGTAAAAACAGAACTTTCGGCGAAAGCCAAAACAACTTCTGTATTTAAAACTACTTTATTATCAGACGTTAAAAAAATCGAATTTCCTTTTACTGACGATCCTGAAGAATATTACATCATCGAACTGAAAGATCGTGAAATTGAAGTCAATCAGGTTACTGGAGCTGTAATTTCAGAAAAGCTTTCACCTATGACGATTCAGTTTGCCGATTTGAGTCTTGATCTTCATACCGGAAGAATTAACGGAATCTGGGCTGTAATTCTGGCAATTGCCTGTATTAATATTCTATTCTTTATTTACTCAGGTTTTGCCATTACTTTAAAAAGAAGGTCTAGCCGAATTAAAAATAAATTCAAAGCCAGCGAAAGTACTTTTATTCTTTTAACAGGTTCTGAAAACGGAAGTACTTTCAGGTTTGCTAATGCAATTCAGAAGCAATTAATCAGTCAAGGACATAAAGCGTTTATAACCGAATTAAATCGTTTTTCGGTATATCCAAAAGCAGAACATATCATTGTTTTTACATCGACGCACGGTTTAGGTGATGCACCTTCTAATGGAAATAAATTTGAAACTCTAGTAGAAAAACAAAACCAAAAGCAGAAAATCAATTTCTCGGTTGTAGGTTTTGGTTCTAAATCGTATCCTGATTTCTGCGGATTTGCTATTGAAATTGATCGGCTTCTTGAAAAACAGCCTTGGGCAGAACGTTATTTGGATTTACAAACTGTAAATGACAAATCAGCTTCTGAATTTGTAGAATGGGTAAAATTGTGGAGTACCAAAACTGGAATTTCGCTGGCCAATACACCCTCTTTATACAATCATGTTCCGAAAGGCCGTCAGAAACTAATGGTTTTAGACAAAACTCCAATTTCTGAAACTGAACATACTTTTATTCTGACTTTAAGAGCCAATTCTAGAACTAAATTTATTTCTGGCGATTTATTAGCTATTTATCCAGCAAACGATACGAGAGAACGCCTCTACTCTATTGGAAATCATTCTGGTAATGTACAATTGGTTGTAAAACTGCATCCAAACGGATTTGGTTCTGGATATTTAAATAATCTTGAACCTGGCGATGTTATTAAAGCTCGAATTTTGAAAAATCCTGCTTTTTATCTGCCAAAGAAAGCTCCAAAAGTTGCTTTTATATCAAACGGAACCGGAATTGCTCCTTTCCTCGGAATGATCGAACAAAATAAAACACAACAGGAAATACATCTTTACAGCGGTTTCAGAATGGAAACACCCACACTTCTGGCGTATAAAAAGTTTGCCAAAGTGATGAAACAAAAACAGCATCTGGATCAATTTCATGTCGCTTTATCGCGTGAAGCTAAACAGATTTATGTAATGGATCTGATTAAAAGAGATACTTCTTTTTTCATGGATTTATTAAAGAAAAACGGTGTTATCATGATCTGTGGTTCGCTTGCCATGCAAAAAGATGTTGAAAACGTTCTAGATATTTTATGCAAAGAAAATGGTCTTAAAAGTATTTCTGATTATAAAAACAATGGTCAGATTTTAAGTGACTGCTATTAAAAGATTTTAGATTGCAGATTTTAGATTGTGATTTTAAATTGAATTTAGATTATTAATTGTTATGAATAGATTCTTATTTCTATTTACTTTAATCTGTTGTTTTGTAACAAATGCTCAGGTTTTGCGAAAAAAGACAACGCTATTAATGGGCGGACGTTTCGATATCAGTATTGTTGATAAAGATTCGCTTTCGGCATTACAAAACATTGATGTTGTAATAGCTGAAATCACTCGAATTGAAAATCTAATCTCCGACTGGAAACCGGATTCTCAGGTTTCAAAAGTCAATCAGAATGCTGGAATTCAACCCGTAAAAGTAGATCGAGAAGTTTTTCAATTGACACAAAGAGCCATTAAACTTTCGGAAATTACAAACGGCGGATTCGACATAAGTTTTGCAGCAATGGACAAAATCTGGAAATTTGACGGCTCGATGACCGAAATGCCTTCGGCGGAAGCCATAAAAAAATCAGTGGAAAAAGTCGGTTATCAAAATATTATTCTAGATAGTGTACAGTCGACTATCTTCCTCAAATTGAAAGGAATGAAAATTGGATTTGGTGCTTTAGGCGAAGGTTATGCAACCGATAAATGCCGCGCCATGATGATTGAAAAAGGCGTACAAGCTGGCATTATAAATGGTTCAGGCGATATGAGCACCTGGGGAAAACAGCCTAATGGAAAAGATTGGAAAATCGGAATTACAAATCCATTTCATCCCGAAAAACTTTTAACTGCTATTCCTTTAAAAGAAGGTGCCGTAACGACTTCTGGCAGTTATGAGAAATTTGTTGTTTTTAACGGAAAACGATATTCACACATTATCAACCCAGCAACAGGTTATCCCGCAACTGGTTTGTGCAGTGTTACCGTCTTCGGACCCAATGCCGAAACTGCTAACGGATTAAGCACATCTATCATGGTTTTAGGACAAAAAGAAGGATTACTTTTACTTCAAAAATTCCGCGATTACAGCTGCATAATGATTACCGATAAAGGAAAAATCATTAAATCGAAAAATTTCTCGTATAAGTTGTAAATTAAGTTATGGGTTAGTGAGTTATGAGTTATGAATTATGAGTTATGAATTATGAGTTATGAGTTTGATGCAAAATCTAACAACTAACAACCAACAACAAATTTAAGTATCACAAGTAACATCATCCCAATCCTGATCTAGGTAATGAATGAGCCAATTGAGCGCATATTGTCTTTCGTACACAATTCCCGGATTGATGTTTTCTATTTGTTTCCCTTTGATTCTTTCGTCTACGCAGGCCCAATTGTATCTGTAATACAAATCGGCTGCATCTAAAATTTCTTTTTTAGACCGAACTTCATTCACAGCATTTATAAATTCAAAAGGATCTTTGTCTTTTCCTACAGGATGATTTTCTGCACTGATGTTTTCTAGATTACAAAATTCATTTGGAAAATCAAGCGTATCGACTTTTTTCAAAGCCCACATTAAAGTCCAAATGCCTTCGCATTTCCAAGTTTCGTACATTTTTTTGTCTTCCGTCGGATTTGCTAAAAACTCTTTTTCGCCTTCTGTTACCAATTCCCAAAGTTTATAATTCTGTAAATAATCAATTGCTTCTTCAGGCGAAATACTATTGAAAGCAACCAAATTTGTAACAGCCAAAACACTTACTCTTTCTGCAATTTCTTTTGCTGATCGAATTGTAGTTTCTGTTTCAGATTCAATACAAGGCAGATGTTTGTTGATTTTTATATTTTCTCTTTCCAGAATTTCTTCATTCTTGGCTTTTCTTTCTATTTGATCTTCGTCTAATTCCGCTTGATCGTTATCAAAATACTCCGAATTGATATGAACTTCTAAATCTTCAATTTCACATTTACCTTCTGTATCAATAATCAAATTCAAATCTTTATCTAGAAAATGCTGGGTTTCAGATTTACTAATAATAGTATTCGGCTGCACAAATAAAACGGCATCAAATTCTTTTGCCAAATCAGCTATTATGGCATTTAATTCTTTAATTTCTCCTTTGTCCTCACGAATTGAAAATTCAGAATTCAGTGTTTGTATTTTATGCAGAAAAAGCCCTTTTACCTTTTCATTTTCAGTTGGCAGTGAATCAACAAATCCATACAAACCTTTTAAATTGGCTGTTAATTCAGAATCATCTACTTGCGGAATTTGATAAGAAGGAATAGCTCTTTCTCTATAGAAAATAGTAACTTTTTTTGATGGACTTAAGATTCCGCCTTTTACTTCAAATTCGAGGTTTTCACCATTAGCAGAAAAAACTCCTTTAGGAACATGCGAGAGAAAAATTTCTTTGATTTTTTCTAATCCTAGATGATGCGAATAAATGGTACAAATCATTTTACGGCTTTTAAAATATTATTTTGGCTAATATAAGTTTAATTATACAAAAAAACACAAATAATACTTCAAAGCATATTATAAAAAATCTCGCAAAGTCGCAAAGGCACAAAGATTATATAAAAATTAAACCATATAAGTTATTTAAGAATCAATTAAGTCAAAACTTAAAATCTCTTTAACTTATATGGTTCAAAAAACTTTGCGTCTTCGCGACTTTGCGAGCAATAAATCTACTCTACTTTTACTTCAATAACAGAAGCTTCTAAATTTCCAGTTGTCGCCTTCAACTGAATATTCTCTTTCTCCCCATTTGATTGAATAATCGCAATACATTTTCCGTTAAAAAGCTTGCAAGAATTGGCTTTAAACGATTCCAAATTAGCTTGATAACCATTATCAACTCCAACTAACTTTCCTCCGCCAGTTACTTCAAAATTAACTAAATCCATTGCGTTTGGAACTAAATTTCCATTTTTATCTAACATAGAAATCGTTACATAAACCAAATCGTAAGTATCATTTTTGATGGTAGTTTTATCTGCTTTTAAATCCAATTTAGCAGCTTCTCCTGCCGTGCGAATTTCTTTTTCTAAAACTACTTTTCCATTCTTTCTAGAAACGGCTTTTAAAGTTCCTTGTTCGAATTTCACTTTCCATGAAATATGCAAATCATCATTTTGTTTGGATTTCTTTCCAAGAGATTTTCCGTTTAAGAATAATTCCACTTCATCGGCATTATTGTAATACGCCCAAACGTTGATTTCCTGATCTTTTTTCCAGTTCCAATGCGGTAAAATATGAAGAACCGTTTTATTCGACCATTCGCTTTGGTACATATAATACACATCTTTCGGAAGTCCGGCCAAATCCACAATTCCGAAATACGAACTTCTCGCAGGAAACGGATACGGATCTGGTTCTCCGATATAATCAAATCCTGTCCAAATAAAAGTTCCCGCCATGAAATCCTGACTTTTAATGGTTTTCCAGTTTTCTTCGTGCGTGGCGCCCCAGTACGATTTCACCTGATCGTAAGCCGAAACGGTCCAATCTGCATTTCCATCAAACGGTGCTCCGTGTTTGGTTGGCCAAGCTTTAATAACATCCGATTGATCGTAATGTCCACGCGTTTCTAAAGCCGAAACACTTTCTGAAGCCAATATTTTTTGTCCTTTAAATTTAGTTGGGAAATCTTTATAATCTTCGTGTTTGTAATTGAATCCCAAAAGATCTAAAGCACCTGACTGATAAATAAAGTTTTTCTCTATTACATTTTCTGTCAAAGCAGAAGTTACTGGACGAGTGGTATCTAACGATTTTACAATCTTAGCCAATTCTCTCGTAATGGCAATTCCTGTGCTGTCAAACTGTTCTCTAATTTCGTTTCCGATACTCCACATCATAACCGACGGATGATTGCGATCTCTTTTGATAAAATCTTCTAAATCCTGTTTGTGCCAAGCATCCCAATCTTTGTGGTAATCGTTGGTTACTTTTTTCTTTTTCCAAACATCAAAAGCTTCGTCCTGAACGATGAATCCCATTTCGTCACACAATTGCATCATTTCTAAAGAATGTGGGTTGTGCGACATTCTAATTGCATTTGCCCCCATTTCTTTCATCAGCGTTAGTTTTCTTCTAACGGCGTGAATATTTTCTACAGCTCCTAGCGCGCCATTATCATGATGCAGGCAAACACCTTTAATTTTGGTTGGAACACCGTTTAATGAAAATCCTTTTTCCGAATCAAAATTAAAATATCTAAATCCAAGCGGAGTTTCGTAATTGTCAATTAGTTTCGATTTCTCATACACTTTTGTAATGACTTTATACAAATACGGATTTTCGGTATTCCATAATCTTGGCTGTTTTACTTCCAGATTATGAATCTTTTTTTCTGATGTCTTTGCTCCGATTTTTTCTGAAGAAGTCATATTGGCAACTTCTACATTTTTATCGTCTACAATCGAAGTAACCAATTTAAATTCTTTCGCAGAAGCATTATCATTATCAATCGTAACTTCAAAATGCACTTTCGCTTGAGCTGAAGAAACTTCAGGTGTTGTTACAAAAGTTCCCCACTTCGCTACATGCAATTTTTCGCTCGCCACCAATCTCACATTCCTGTAAATTCCAGAACCTGTGTACCATCTTGAGTTGGGTTGAGCATCGTTGTCTACCTTAACTGCAATAGTATTGGTCTGTCCATAATTTAAATACGCGGATAAATCATATCCAAAAGAAATATAGCCATTCGGACGCATTCCTAATGATTTGCCATTTATGAATACTTCGCTGTTCTTAAAAACACCATCAAATTCAATTGAAATTGTTTTACTTTTCCAACTGGTAGGAATTGTAAAAACTTTTCGATACCAGCCTTTACCAGCAGGTAAAAAACCCTGCGCTTGTTTGGTTTTAGCCTCTTTATCAAAAGCGCCTTCAATACTCCAATCGTGCGGCAATTGAAACGTTCTCCAATCTGATACATTAAAATTAGCATTTATTGCTTCTGGATAATCTCCTAACTTGAAGTTCCAGTTTTTGTTGAAGTCTTCGACAATTCTAGCTTGTTTTTGTGCAAAAATTGATACCGAAAACAATAATGCAAGTGTAATTTTTTTTAACATATTTTTATTTTTTCTCTCGCAAAGTCGCAGATTCGCAAAGTTTTTTTTCTTAACCATATAAGTGATATAAGAAAATTTAAGTTTGGCTTAATTGAACTTATATCACTTATATGGTCATTTCCTTAGCGACTCTGCGTCTTTGCGAGATTATTTCATTTTATTTCTTTAACCTTGAGATCTAAATGTTCATACTACATTTTAGACGCACTGCAGTGCGTCTCTACGTGACAAATATTAAGGAATTACTTTGCGTGGGCTTCGACTTCGCTCAGCCTGACAAACTAATACATAATCAAAAGAAAACCTTTGTCCCTTTGTTACTCTGTCACTTTGTCCCTCACAAAAAACCTACTGAAATTCAAAATTATCTAACAGCAACCCTTTCAAATCATCTCCTTCCAAAGTAATTTTATAGGTTCCTGCGTTGATATAACCTCCTGATGTTGTGTTTAAAATTTTCCATTTTTCTGGTGAAGGGAAAAATTCAATCGTGTCGTTTCGCATTAAAATTCCGTACGCATCTTCCATTTTAAACTTCACTTTCATTGGTGTTTCGTTTCGATTCATAAAGCGGAAACGCATTAAATAAATTCCTGCAACACCTGGTTTTACTTCAAACTCGATGCTGTTATTGGTTTTCTTTGTAAACTCCACATAATCTGCTTTTTTGAAATTTCCTTTTTCAATTCCTGTTCCAGTTGTTTTTGTTTTTTCCGCTTCGATGATTACCACTGGTCTTGAATCGTCTTTTTCACCCATATCATACGTTGGAGCAACGACAATTGTTGAAATTGTCTCCCCATTATCAAAAAGAACTTTCTCGCCTTTGCTTACTTTTTTAGTGAAAACATCAAAAGAAATTCCGTTGCTGTTTTTCGCTTTTTCTTCTATCTTTTTATAATCTGAAAGTCCTTTTAATGCCTTTATTTTATCATCAACTAAAACATAAATAGTCGATTCTTCCTTTGCTGTAAACGAACCTGAAACTTTTGAATCAGATGAAAACTGTAAATAATCTGCACCAAATATTTCAGAAGGTAATTCGGTAAAAACAACCTCAGAATTTGAATACTGTTTCGAATTAAAATCCAACCAAGAAGCAACTCTATTTATTGATTTATCATAATGGTTTAAAAATAGATTTTCAATGTTTTTCGGAGATTCACTAGCTGGTCGTGCGTGATAATCTTTGGTACCGATTGCAATTGCAGAAATTATGGCTTGCCCCGCTTTTACATTTGGAAACGAAATTTTAATTTTTCCGCCAGTGCTTTTAACTTTAAAAGTTTTCTTTAACGCTTTATCATGTCCTGCTTCTGCCCAAATATCAAAATTTTTTAAAACTATATTGTCATTAATGGCAACATCAAATAATCGCCAGCCTTTGCAGTCTAGTCCTCCACCTTTTCCGTACCATGGTTCTGAGAAATACAATTCGATTACATATTCTCCGTCTGGCGCTGGAAATTCATAACGTAATTTATCAATTCCGTATCTGAAATTCTGAAATAAAGCTTGATCTTTTGTACCGTTAACAGGATCAAAACTGCTTCTTTGGCTTGCAAAAAAGTCAGGAAGCTTCTCAAAATTATCGGTCCAAGATAAAGATCCCCAAGTATTTTGTCCGCTTTTGTGCGTGTCGGCCAGCCAAGTATTTCCGTTACTATCTGTGAATTCTGAACCTCCGCAATTAACTCTATAAATGTAATTTAAACCGCTTTTTGCTTTTAAAATATCGCTTTTATCAGGAGTTAAAGATTCTAAACTTGGTGCTTTTGGAAGCGTATTCAAAACGATATAATCTTTGGCAACCGCCTTTCCGTTTACATATCCAACTGCATATAAAACATTATACTGAATATTGACATTGTTAAACTGAAAATGTTTTCCGATTCCGGGATTCTTCAATTTTCCAAGTGAAACTTTATTTACGTCATTAAACAATTCTACTTCGTCACAATTCGAGTAAATATCAATTCCGTTTTTGATACCCGCTTTCTCCCAACGGCTTGGCCAAGTGTGCGAAACGATATACACCATCGGATTGGTTTTGTTGGAAACATAATTGGCGCGGTACATGTAATATGCATCTAAAGGTTCGCCCCAAATCGTGAAAAGTCCTTTGTAATTTACGGGTCCGACTTTGTCAATATCTCTAAATCCTTCGCCATTTTGAACGCGTCCCGGATTTTCATGCGAAGCAAAAAGCCAGTTGAATTGTCCCGCAATTTTATCTCTTACCGATTCAGCTTCTCTCACTTTAATTTCCATTAATTGGGAAAAACGGTTTTCGCTTAAAGTTCCTTTTTGATCGAATTCGCCTTCTGTATGCAAATCGGCAGAACGCCAAGCTCCGTATTCGCCATTTAATAATTGCGTAGTCATTTCGAGATGATACTTTAACGGATCTCCGCCATATGTTCCTGACCAGTTTTGAACCACATTCCAATCTGTTCCTTCCCCTCCATTACAAGTCGTCACGATTCTTTGTGAAGCTGATAACGGATCCATTTCGCGGATAATCTGCGTACATTCTTCTGCAAATTCCTTCGGAATCGTGCTTTCATTCTGCAAGCCCCACATGACAACCGACGGATTGTTTCTGCGTTCTTTAACCCATTCTCGCAATAAGGTTTTGAAATTTTCTTTGAATTCTGGTGTATCGTACCAAATATGCGCCGAAAACTGACTCCAAAATAAGATTCCGTTTTCGTCTAATTCTTTTTGATACAATAAATTATGAGGCTGGTGCGCTTCGCGGAAAGCGTTAAATCCGCCTGCTTTGATTTGTTCTATTCTGGCGTGGATTTGTTCATCTGAAAAGGCGTGGCTGTTTCCAATTTGATGTTCGTATTCACAGACACCGTTTATAAAGACAGGTTCGTCATTAATAAAAAAACGATTGTCTTTTCCATCACGACTCACTGGCCAGCTTACCCAACGAATTCCGTAAGGCGTTGTCAATTGATCGATTATTTTTCCATTCTCAAAAACAGAAGTAACCAATGTATACAAATAAGGATTAGACGGCGACCATAATTTCGGATTTTGAATTTCTGGTAAAGTCTGAGCAACCGATCTTATTTCGCCCGAAGTATTTTTAATCGAACTTTTTGAACTTACTATTTTCTTTCCAGAAGCATCCAAAAGAACATTTTCGATGGTTAGATTTCGGTCTGAAGTTCCGTAATTTTTGATTTCTGTAGTTGTAAGCAAAATCGCTTTTTGTTTGGAAACCGATTTGTCATTCCAGATATGAACACCAAAAGGTTCGATTCTAACATCGTTTGTAATCACCAAAGAAACAGGTCTGAAAATCCCCATTGGCTGAGAACCTTCTGAGAATCCCCATTCGCCAGAACAACCTCCGCAAACCCAAGGAAGATCGGCAATAAAAGAAGGATGCGAAGCTTTTACTAGAATCTGATTTTCTTTTTGTAACGAAACGGCTTTGCTAATATCAAGCGTAAAAGTGGTTCGACCGCCCTTGTGTTCGCCCACTTTTTTCCCGTTTACCCAAACTGTGGCGTAAGAACTAACGCCTTCAAAAAACAAAAAGAGCCTTTCGCCTGCAGTAGTTTTGTCAAGTTTTAAGGTTCTTTTGTACCATGCCGTACCGTGTAAATTTCCATGTTTTGTTCTTCTGAAACCATAATACTGATCCCAATTGTGAGGCACACTAACCTGCTGCCAATTAGAATCAGTTTTTGGATTTTCTACAAAATCTTCTTCTTTCAGCGGAAGATTATCCAAAAGAATGGTTTCCCAAGATGAATTCAGCGAAAGTTCCTTTCGGATTTTCGCTGAATTCTTAGTGCTTTGACTCCAAACAAAGCATGTACTTGAAAAAAAACAAAAAATAAAAAAAACTATTCTGTTCATATTTTCTATTTCCTGCAAGGTTTTCAAAACCTTGTAGGTCTTATTTTTTAGATTCATTTAATACCTAAGGTTTTGAAAACCTTGCAGGAACGTAGATTAATAAAACAACCAATCCACTGCTGCTTTTTCTCCTGCATCAATATAGCCAACATCACGCGGTGTAATGTTCTGGTCTGCATCGATAAAACCTAAAATCAATACTTTTCCTTTTCCTAAATCCAATTTATTTTCTCCTGGCTGGAAAGTATACGTATGAATATTTACACGAGGCAAATCTTTCAAGTTCATCGCACTTGCCAGAATCACTTCGGCTTGACCATGAGCATTTCCTGCGGCATCGGTTTCTAAACTTGGCGGCAATAAAAATCTCTTTTGATCTGAATTGAAATATCCAACCACTAATTTAACCGCTTTTGTATTTCTAAACTTCAAATGTGTTCCTTTTTCGTTTTGGTCGTTTTCAACAAACGAATATCCTCTTAAGTTTTGAAGTTCTGGAGCAATTTTTGTCAATTCAGAAATATCAGTTCCGTATACTTTAGTTCCTGTTTTAACTAAATAACTTCCCGGTTTTTCATCGATAAAAGTTACTTCTGCCGTTTTCCAAGGTTTTCCTTCTTTGCTTTCTACTTTTCCATCTTTCGAAGATTTAAGCTTCTCTAGATTTCTTTTGAAATTAGCCAATTCACGCTCGTAATGTGGTAATAATTCAGCCCAAGTTTTATTGTTTCCGTCGTCTCCTCCAATCGGAATTCTACGTTGTGCTGTTTGCATACTGTTGGCATAGTAATAGGTATCTTTCGTTAGTTTTACCAATAATTCGTAATATTCTAAACTTTTTTCTAAATGAGGAGTTGCTTTGTCTAAATCGGCAATATCATTTGAATAACTGTATCTTAAAACCAAAAGGGCTGCTTTTACTTTTTCTGAAAAGAAATCGGCGAAAGCTTTGTAAGCATGAATATCATTTTTAAGACGTGCAAATTCTTCTTTTTCTTTCGTTACGCTTGCTTCGGCCTTGTCGATGGCTTCAACAGCCAATCTTCCGTGTTCCGTAATTTCGGCAATAATCTGCGTTGGAAGTTCGCCAGAATGCGGTTGCCCGTTCCATTCTTTTTTAGCATATTCTAAAAGCAATTCGCCCGCTGGCCCGCAAGATTCGTGGAAACCTGGATACACTCTCCATTTTGACGGATTCACCAATTGGCTTTCGAACATTCCTAACAATAAAGTTTGTCTGTTTCCTTCTGTGATTCCGAAACGTCTTAAGGTTTTTGGAGCTATTTCTCCTGTTTCTTCGTATGCTTTTAAAATATTATTGGCTGCTTCTTGTGTCGTTCCGAATTTCGCTGCTAAATCTTTATCCCAATATTTTACTTCTTCATTTCGGTCTCTTTGACTGTCCCAAGCATATCTTGCCCAAGCTTTGTACCAAATCCAATCACGATCCATTTCTAACAAACGTTCGCCTGATTTTGTTTTATCGGCAGAATACGGCCAATCCCAGTAAGAAGCTTGCGGATATAAATGTAATGCATTGGCTCCGTGTGCACTGTGCATTGCTTTTACTGTCTTTTGAATAAAGTCCGGAGAACCATATCTGAAAGGTTCTAAGTTGGCCAAAATGTGAACGTTCTCAATATGAATTGATTTCAAGGCGCTCAATTGTTTGTGCGTTTCTCCCCAAGGTCCGCCAGGTGTGTAAGTCGTTAAAGACTCTCCTGTGTATTTGCTTTCTGTATAAAGGTTTTTGTATAATGGAAGCGATTTCTCCATCACCAAAGGTCCGTCTGTATCGTGAGAACGAAGAATAATCGGCGGTTCTTCTGTTTTTCCTAATGCCTGCAAACCATCGCGAACTCCTGGAATAATTGTTTTGGTAAACCATTCAACATCATCATCAACTGTATTAATTGCTTCTCCCAAACAAACCATTAAACCAACGTTTGGATATTTTTCGATGAAAGCGGCAATAGATTTTCTAGTATAATCAGACAATAAAGGCGTAATTGGTCTTGAACGATCTTGCGTTTTTATGTTGTAATGCTCTGCAAAAGGCTTAGAAACAATAATGTTGTAGAACATCTGAATGACCCAAATCCCTCTTTTGTTGGCTTCAACCGTTAAGAATTTATAGATTTCTTCATTCTTTTTAAAATCTTCATCGCTAACTTCAACTGCAAACGGATACTCTTTCAATTTTACCAAAGAAGCAAACGGATGTCCGTTCCATAAATACAAAGAGTTCATGCGGTTGTCTACCAACATATCTAAATATTTAATCCAAAGTGCTTTATCGTAAAACCAAGGGAAAGTTTCTGGTGTATACGGATATTCGTAAACATCGCGTCCCGGAAGATAAACTGGTTTCTGCATTCCGATACAAGCACCGCGTAACACCATTTCTGGGCTGTCTTCGATATTTATTTCTGAAGCAAGCTGACCTGAAGTTTTAATTCTATCCGCCAATTCTAAAGCTCCGTACAAAGTACCACTCGCATCTGTTCCTTCAATGTAAATTATATTCTTTTGAGTACGAATTAAAAAACCTTCTTTCTTTGTTAATTTGCTATCATCGATTTTAGCGCTTTTCGCATTCTTTTTCCAAAATTCAGTTCCTTTTTCTCCAATAACAATTACTTTATCTTTTGAACTTTTTAATTTATCGGCAGAAGCAACGGTAAAGCCTTTTGCCGAAAGTGTTTCTGATAATTTTTCTGCTCCAAATTTTGCTCTTGGCGAATTGGCATCACTAACAATAGTAACGTTTTGCGCTGTCGCGAAAGAGACGTAAAAGCATAAAAAAAGTAATTGTAAATATTTCATAGCATGCTGTTTTGGGTATTCTATTTAAAACAATCTGCTTAATCTGCTAGATCTGCGGGAAAAATTTAACTCTCGCAGATCTAGCAGATTTCGCAGATTTATAGTGAAAAAATGTGCTGTTTAACTTTTACTTATTTTCACCAATATTTTTATTTAATTCTGGAAGATTTTCTTCAAATAAGCTACGTTTGCTCCGTAATTGGCTTTTACATTATGCACTTGTGTTACGTCTCTAGAACGCTCTACAATCAGCCAGCCGCTCCATTTCATCTCATCTAAAGTTTGTTTGATTTTTAGCATATCGATCGCAGGATCTTTTTCTAACCAAAATTGATCGGTATTTGAAGCGTGAATCTGAGCTATATATTTCTTTCCTAAAATCTTTAATTCTGAAGAAATATCTCTTTTATTGTCTAAAGCATTCGCAAAGTTGAAAGAGCTTTTAATGTATTTTGAATCCACTTCATCCAAAAGTTTTTTCTCTTCTGTAGCATCCAAAGAAGTTTCAATTGCAATTACACCGCCAATTTTCCCCACTTCTTTTCCTGCCCATTGCAATCTTTTAATTAATTCTGGTCGCAATTCTGGATTTTTAACCAAATTGGTTTGCGTTCCTAATGGTAAATACGCCACTTTTACTTTCATATTTTTCATTGCCTGAATACAATCGTTAATCATGGGTGTAATTTCTCTTGTAGCAAATGATTGCGCGTAAAATCCAGACATGGCAATGGAACTGATTCCAACTCCTGTTTCTTTTGATTTATCTAAGAATTTTTGTCTTTCTACAGGATCGCCCAGTTTGCTGTCAAAAGTTGGTCTGTTTCCTAAACCTCCCATGTCTAGTTCGATTCCGTCTGCTTTTAATTCAGCAGCCAAACCAAAGGCTCCAAGTTTTTGTCTTTTCAAAATCATCCAGTCGCAAACCGCCACTTTGTATTTTTGCTTTTTGTTGGAAGACTGAGCCGTTGCACAGCTGTTAAATGTTGCTGATATCGCAACAAATAATACAACAATTAAGTTTTTATTTAGCTTCATATTTTTGATTTTACCATTAAGAGATTAAGAAAATTAAGCTTTAGCACTTACTGTTTTTACTATTAGAAGATTTAAGAGAATTAAGCTTAATGTTCTTTTAAAAAAAAATCTATTAAGCGCAACAACTTAATTTTCTTAATGCCTTAATGGTTTATTTTTATTAAACACAGCAACTTAACTTTCTTAATCTCTTAATGGTTCAATTAATTTTACTCTTCTTCCGCTTTTACAGCTGTTACCACTTTTCCTTCTTCACCTGGCCAAACACCGTTTTTGATTGGAAGTGCCACTAATTTACTCGGATCAACTTTTACGTATTTCAGTTTTTCTCTTCTCCAAGTGTACACGATATGCACCATTCCATCAGAGCTTTGAATCACTGACGGATAAGAGTATTGGCTAATTTTTGAATCTTCTAAAACCAAAGCGGCGTTCCAGTTAATTCCGTCTTTTGAAACCGAAACATTCAAAGGCGTTCTTGGCCCTTTTGCTTCTTTTCCTGGAGGAAGAACATGATTGTAAACCAGTAAATGTCTTCCATCTTTTAAAGTTACTGCATCTGTTCCTGAGTTGTTATTTGGAAGTCCGATTAATTCAATATCCGACCACGTTTTTCCATTGTCTTTTGAGAAAGTGCTAAAAATCGCTCTGTTTCTGGTTCTTCCAATTGCTTGAATGCTTCCATCCTTGTGGAATAAAATACTAGGCTGAATTGCATTGATTTTTTGTTTCCCTCTTGGAAGCGTATCGCCCATTACCCAAGTTTTTCCAAAATCTGGAGTAGATTCCATACGAAGTCTCCATCCGTCGCCTTCTATGCTTGACGGACATAATAAAGTTCCGTTGCTTAATAAAACAGGCTTGTTTTTGATTGGTCCTAAGAAACCGTCTGGCATTTTTTGAGCCTCCGACCATGTTCTTCCGCCATCAGATGAAGTTCTGATTACGCCCCACCATTCCGATGGTTTTGGTCCGATTTTGTAAAAAAGCATTAAATCGCCACCTGGAATTTGATATAAAACCGGATTCCAAGTTGGTAATCTTGGCCCTTCTTTCATTACTCCATCAGCTACTTTTACGCCTTCGTTCCAAGTATCACTTCCTTTTGGTTTAATGGCAACGTAAATGCAAACGTCAGGATTTCTTTCGTGAGTTCCGCCAAACCAAGATGCAACTAAATCACCATTTGTAGCTTCGACAATTGTAACCGCGTGACAAGACGGATATGGCGCTTTATCGTAGATAAACTGATCTACAAGAATCCCTTCTTTCCAAGTCTTTTTTTCTAAAGCCGATTTACAGCTTCCTAAAAGGAAAAGCCCAAACAATACAAATGCTAATTTTGTTATCTTCATTCTAAATTTTATTATGAATTAAAATTTTCGATAATAAATACATTCCTACTATTATTTTATGGAAAAATATTTATTAAGTGTAAAAATAACACCCAAAAATTAACAATGTATCCTGTACTGTCCCGAAATAATTAAAATGAAACTTATTTAACGCTTATCGCAAAATTTCCTGACGAAAGTGTTACCACAACTTGATTCTTATCTGTAGAATAAGCATAAGAAGTCTTATCTAATTTCTGTTTATTGATTGAAACAGAAGAAATATCACTCGCAGGAAGATGCACAACAGCAGAAGTATTCGCAGGAATTGTAATATTCCAAACTAAAGCCGTTTTATCTTTTTTCCAATCGCTTTTGATCGTTCCATAAACCGATTCGTAAGAAGCATTCACATACGTCAATCCCGCATTGAAATCGGGTTTCATGATGATTTGTTTGAAACCTGGAGTTTCAGGATTACTTTTGATTCCTGCCATATTTTCGTAATACCAAATCAGTAAATCGCCCAAAAGCATGACGTGGTTTTGCGAATTCATGGCTGGATCTGCCGTGTTCCCGTTCCAAAGTTCCCAAATAGTCGTTGCTCCGTTTTCTACCATATAACCCCAACTTGGATACGTTTTGTTTGATGCTAGTTTGAAAGCCAAATCACCTCGCCCGAAATTGGTTAAAGTTCGCATTAAAAACTGCGTTCCGACAACGCCTGTGCTTACATGACCATTTTTCGTCACTTCAACTTCATGAACCAAATTTTCGAATATTTTGGTTTGAAGTCCGTCCGGAACCATTCCAAAAGTTAGAGGCAATAAGTTGGCGGTTACGGTATTATTGGCGTAACTATTATTGTTTTTGTTTAAATATTTAGCGTTGAATACTTTCTTGATTCTAGAAGCCAAATCATTATAATGCTGAATGTCTTTTTCTGCATTCGCAATCACTGCAAATTTCTTCATGATATTTAAAAGCTGATAATAGAATGCGCTAGAAATCAATTCGCCATCTGTTAAACGAGCAGGATCTTTGGAACGGATTAATTCTAAAGATTCTGGCGGAACACACCAATCGCCGTATTTATCTTTCGTCATTAAATCATCAACCAGATAATTTTCTTCCATATAATCCATCCATTTTTTCATGTACGGATATTGTTTTTCTACCACTTTTGCATCTCCAAACTGCTGATATAACATATCTGCAACTGTGATATACGTTCCTGGCCACGTTACATTGTCGCCGTAATAACGCCAGAAAGCAGGTGCCACATCTGGAAGTCCGCCGTCTATAGTTTGCGAGTATTTAATATCGTCTAACCATTTTACATATAACGTCTGATTATCAAATAAAAAACTTTCGCCATAAGCGCCTGTTGTTCTGTCTCCCAACCAAGGCTGACGTTCGTTTCTTTGCGGACAATCAATCGGCATTCCTTTGTAATTTCCGCTGATTCCCCACCAAGCATTCTTAAAAATCTGATTCATAATTGGGTTTGAAGAATCGAAAGTTCCTGTTGTTTGGATGTCATCATAAACTACTTTCCCAACAAAATTTTCTACCGTTGGTTTGGTAGCAAAACCTGAAATTTCAACAAATCTAAATCCGTGGAAAACAAAACGAGGTTCCCAAACTTCTTCTCCTTCGCCTTTCAAAGTGTAAATATCTGTAGTTTTCGCATCACGTAAATTGGCAATGTACAGCGAACCGTCTGGCTGAAGCGATTCAGCAAATTTCATCGTAATTTTATCGCCTTTATTTCCTTTGACTTTCAACTGCAACCAGCCCACCATATTTTGTCCCATATCCAAGATATAAGTTCCTTTTGGTGTTTGTTTTATCGAAATTGGTTTTACTTCGCGCTTCACTTTCATATTAGCCGACATCTGCCCTTCGTAAAATCCGCCTGGCTCTTGAACATATTCTGCCAAAAGCCATTTTTTATCATCAAAATTGATGGTATTCCAGCCTTTCATTTCTTTACGCGCGTCGTATTCTTCTCCGTCGTATTCGTTGTTTGATAAAATTGGTCCGTCAGTTGTGATTTTCCAAGTATCATCGGTTCTAATCACATCCTTACTTCCATCTGCATATTCCACAAACAATTGCAAAGCCATTTTCGGATACCCAAAAGTTTTGATTTTATACGGTTTATAATCCTGACGCATGGTGAAAAAACGTCCGTTTCCCAAAATCGTTCCCAATATGTTTTTGCCTTCTTGCAACTGCGAAGTCACATCAAAAACATTGTATTTTACATTCTTCGTATAATCCGTCGGAACTGGTGCTAAAACCTGATCTCCAATTTTATTTCCGTTAATGTACAACTCATACAAGCCCATTCCCATGATGTATACCTTGGCATTTTTGACTTTCTTTTTTAGGTTGATTTCTTTTCGAAGATAACGTGCCGATAATCTCGAATACTGTGAAATACTATCGCCCGGAGACGTTTTTTCATAACCAATCCATCGCGTAGATTTCCAGTCGGCATAAGTCAAAATCCCGATACTGAAATGTGCATTTTCTTTAGATTGGATTTCTCCTTTATTGGTAAAAACAGTTACTTTCCAGAAAACATCTTGTCTGTTTTCAAGTTTTTTTCCATTATAGATTACGTTTACAGAAGCATCGCTTTCTACTTTTCCACTATCCCATAAATCACCATTTCCTGCATTTAGTTTTTCTAAACTTGAAGAAGCTACAATTTGATAAGCTGTTTGTTTTACATCGTTTATAGACGCTTTTATTTTCCAGCTTAGTCTTGGCTGTAAAACATCAATTCCTTCTGGATTGGTCAGCATTTCGCATTTTAAATCACTCACCATGATTTTGTTTTGGGCTTTCGCCGAAATGGTGAAAAGTAAAATGACTAAGGTAAGATGTAAAAAAAACTTTTTCATGGTATTATTTTATTGTCTTTGCGATGATTTTTATTTCACGCAGATTTGGCAGATTTAAGCAGATATTCGCAGATTTTATTCTTTGATATGAAACAAGATTAAGGATAAAAAATCCATTTTAATCTGCTAAGATCTATTTTAATCTGCGTGAAACGATTCGATTTACTTAGAAATCACTCTTTCCAATTTCTCAGAAAAAGCAATCTCTTTTCCGTTTTTGAAAACTCTAAAGCCTTTTCCTTTTTTATATTTTTCTCCTGTTTTGTCCCAAAGAATCGTAATAATATTCCCGTGATACAAAACATTATCCAGACAAAACCAATCCCACTTTTCTTGCGGAATCAACGGATTTACTTCAATCTTTTCATCTGCTCTCGGACGTAGACCAACCAATCCTGTAATCATCAAATCATTGAAAGTCGAGTGATTGTAATAACGGCTTCTTTCTCTGTCGCCCATTAACCAATAACCCGTCGTTTCGTCTAAATATTCGCCAAGATAAGGTTTTCCTCTATAATACTGCGACTGTACATACAGTTCCATTTGCTTGAAATAATCTGGCTTTGCCACAAAATCCTGATTGTAATTATTTAAAACATTCGCCATAGCAGTCAAAGTCTGCGAACTTGCAAAAGGCCAAATCGCACCATCCCATTCGCAGGTTCCTGTCCCATGAGTTCTAAAACGCGGACTTCTTCTTTCTGCCGTTGTTAAACCAAACGGAGCCGAAAATCCTTTTTCATCTTTCACCTGTTCCCAGGCTTTTTCAAATCCTTTTCCTTTTTCTGGAAGATTAAAATACCACGGAATAAATCCAATCGCTTCACGAACTTGTGCCAGCGTATCTTTTTGGGTTAAAGTTTCAAAGAATTCACTTTTTGGATTCCACAATTTGGTTTCTACTAATTGCTGCAAAACGGCAGCTTTCGCTTTAAAATTTTCTTCCGTTTCCTTATCTCCTTTCAAGGCAGCCATTTTAGAAATCGCCACAGCATTTCCGTACATGTAACTGTTAATTGTCGGTCTTGCATTTTGTACTTTTCTTCCTCCGCTTAAAGATTCTTCCATTCCGTCTTTTACATCATGCTGCCAAAACAAACCATCCTTGCGCTGGCGATCTTTTTCCCAAACAGCATAATCGGTAACCATATCTGGGTACAAATCCAATAAGAATTTTTCATCTTTATTCACCAAATAACGATTGTACAAAGCATCGGCTGTCCAACTGCTGAATTTATACAATTTGTTCATCGGTTTTCCATCATTTCCTCTATACCAAAGTTTCACATCCTGCTCAATGTATTTCGGATCATGAACCCATCTGAATTCATTGATGTGATGCCCCAAAGCACAGCTTATCATATTGTATTTATCGGCATACGATCGGTCTACCAAAAACTCCGTAATCGCAAATCCTTGCGGTGTATTTTTAATATGCTTGCGAACGCTCCACCATCTGAAATAATAGATTTCTTCGAAGTTTTGCTGCGGACATTCAAACAACGGAATATTCTTTTCCATCCAAGTCCAAGCGCTGTCATTTGGAATGGCAAATTTTAAGTTTTCATCTTCCATCGTGTTAAAATAATCCACATAATGTTTAAAATCTTTTTCCTTTAAAATAGCTGATTTTCCTATTTGTGAAGATCCTACACCAGATTTGCAACTGCTGTTTAAGCAGCCAATAATAATGGAAAGAGCTATTATTCTATGTTTGAAATTTGTCAACATCTTATTCATTTAATTTTAATATTTTGGGCGTGTCCCTCCGGGTCGTGCTGTCCGTTCCCGCTTTTTTTGTTCGGCTGACCCGAGCGGTAGCGAATTGGCGAAGCAAAACGCCTCACAAAAAAGAGCTCCACTTCCATCACTCACGCAAAAGAAGTTCTCGTTTTCTCAACACCTCTATTTCTCCTGCAAGGTTTTCAAAACCTTGTAGGTATGTTATTGAATCCTTTTGGCTAAAGCCTTTTGCCACATAATTCCTAAACCTCCAGCTAAAGCTGGAGGCAATTCATTTTTTTTCACAATCCTCTCATTATAAAATTAGAATTGCTATTTCATACCTACAAGGTTTTGAAAACCTTGCAGGAACTACCTAACTTTTATATTTTCTTATATTACTTATATGGTTCAAAAATTTAATTCCCAGTAAAAGTATACGTCTGTCCTGCTTTCATATTCACGTCGTAAACATTGTAATTTGGCAGTTTTACTTTTTCTAGTTTTGCTTCACTCGAAATAATTGGTTTCTTCACTTCAACATCATAAAACAAAGGATTTGTGTTTTTTCCTTTTGCTTTTTTAATCGAAGAACCGCTTAACGTATTTTCTATTTTCAAGCGACAGTTTCCTCCAATTTTCGAATAGATTTTTAAAGTCGAAACTTTATTGTTTTTCCAAGTCATATCGATTACAAAACCGCCTCTTGCCACTAAACCTTTTACGCTTCCGTCTTTCCAAACCGTTGGCAGAGCAGGTAATAACTGAATGGCATCTTCTTGACTCTGCATCAGCATTTCGGCAAAACCGGCAGTACAGCCAAAATTTCCATCAATTTGAAAAGGCTGATGCGCATCTAACATATTTGGATACGTTCCTCCTCCCTTTCTTTGGTCAGCCGTTACTAAATGCAATTGGTCTTGAATCAATTTATAAGCATGATTTCCATCTAATAATCTCGCCCATAAATTCACTTTCCATCCCATTGACCAGCCTGTAGATTCGTCTGTTCTGTAAATCAGCGATTGTTTGGCCGCTTGAAATAATTCTGGTGTTTTTATTGGCGAAATCTGATTGCTCGGGTACAATCCGTACAAATGCGAAACGTGTCTGTGATTGTCTTTCGGATTATCCCAATCGTCCTGCCATTCTTGTAACTGACTGTGTTTTCCAATTTTCATTGGAGGCATTTTAGCCAAAGCATCGCTTACTTTTTTTGTATAAGCTGCGTCTGGAGAAACCAATGCCGAAGCTTCTATAACATGCGTAAACAAATCAAAAATCAGCTGATTGTCCATTGTTGTTCCTGATGCAATTGTAGCTTTTCCTGTTCCGCCGGCGTGTGTGTTTTCTGGAGAACTTGATGGGACGACAACCAAATATCCTGTGTTTGGATCCAGAACCATAAAATCCAAAAAGAAATCGGCAGCGCCTTTCATGATTGGATAAATTTCTGCCAAATACTTTTTATCTCCTGTATACAAATATCTTTCCCATAAATCCTGGCAAACCCAAGCACCGCCTGTTGGCCACATCCCAGAAGCAGCTGAATCTACAGGAGCGGTTACACGCCAAATATCAGTGTTGTGATGCAAAACCCATCCGCTGGCATTGTACATCATTTTTGCCGTTTCTGCTCCTGTAACACTTAATTCTTTTGCCATTTGAACAAACGGTTCGTGCATTTCCTGCAAATTAGTTACTTGTGCAGGCCAGTAATTCATTTCGGCATTGATGTTTGTCGTGTATTTGCTGTCCCAAGGCGGTGTAACCATATCGTTCCAAATTCCTTGTAAATTCGCTGGCTGTCCGCCTGGCTGAGAACTCGAAATTAAAAGATAACGTCCAAACTGGAAATACAAAGCGGCCAACTGCGGATCGAATTGTTTCGAGAAATCTCTAATTCTTTCATTTGTTGGTTGCTTAATCAACTCATTCGAACCTAAATCTAAAGAAACTCTGTTGAAGAATTTTTGGTAATAATCAACATGCGCTTTTTTGATTTCGTCAAAACTTTTTGGCAAAGCCTGTTCTAAAAACGATTTGCTTTTCGCAATTTCGTCCCCAGAAATATCTTGGTAGTTTTTAAAATTGGTTGCAATCGAAATGTACAACACAACTTCATCGGCTTTGTTGATGCTTAAAACACCGTTGCTTGCCTCAATTTCTCCGCCTTTGTTTTTGGCTGTAAGTCTTCCTTGAAATTTTACTTTTCCTTTTACTCCTTCAAAATTTGTTCCAACTCCCGAAAGAATGATTTGATTTCCTTCTGTTGAAGCGACCGTTTTATCAATCGGACTGTTCATGAAAACGTTGCACGTAATCTGACCTGGTTTACTCGCAGAAAGTTTGACCATAATAACCTGATCTGAAAATGCGGTTAGAATTTCTCTTGTAAACTCAACTCCATCTACTTTGTATTTTACTTTTGCCGTAGCATTGCTAATGTCTAAATCTCTGTAATAATCAGTGTATTTTTGATGTCCTGCAAATGAAATATAAACGCTTCCGAAAGTCTGATACGGCATTCCATCATTGGTTTGCGACATGATATCTCTCGTAGCCAAATCTTGCGCTTCGTCAAATTTTCCGTCAAAAATAAGCTGTCTTACTTTCGGCAAAGCCTCAATTGATTTTGAATGTGCATTGCTGTTTGGAGAACCTGCCCAAATGGTTTCTTCGTTCAATTGCAAACGCTCAACTGCTGGATCACCAAAAACCATGGCACCTAAACGTCCGTTGCCTAATGGTAAAGCTTCGTTCCAGATAGCTGCTGGTTTATCGTACCAAAGCTTTAAGTTGTTTTGTGCTGTTGCAGCAAACGAAAAAATTCCAAAACAGATTGCTGTGATTTTAAATTTTAACTTCATATTGTATATTTTTTTTCGCCACGAATTCACGAATTTTCTCTAATTCTACTTTGTGTCTTATTTCTCTAATTTTTACCAAATCTATCATGCAATTTTATTTGATTAAATTTGAGATAATCATCCCACAATCCACGTCAAAAAATAATTCGTGAATTCGTGGCTATTTTTTCACTTCGTAAACCTTTAGATTCTTTTCTCCGAACATTTCATATAATTTGTTGATGTCTTTTAGAGCATTTTTAGGCAGTTTTTCTCCTTTATCTCCAAAAACAAACAACTTTTCTTTTGGCTCAATTACACAAGTCGACTCGTCGATTTCGCCCTTATCGTTTTTCACTTTATTCAAATCTAAATCTAAATATTTCGCCATAAACGGATACAAAGCCATGCGCTTCGAGATTCCGAAATCGTGTCCTTCTTTCGCAAAATGAGCATTCTCCACTAAGTCTTTCTTGCCGTACAATTCATATGTTCTTTGAATGAAAGGAAACTCCAATTCTGGCACTGCCAATGTCCAATCTTTCCCATCTGAAACAATCAATTGCGGTTTTGGAGCCATCATGGCTGAGATTTCGGCGTTGTTTGTCCCATTTCCGCACAAGTGGATTCCGCGTCCGCTTTCGCATGGACATCCGCCTGAAAAGTGAGACGAAACCATCACAACCGGAGCTGAAACTTTTACTCGGTCATCAATCGCGGCTAAAAACATGGTGTGCGAACCTCCCCCAGAACCTCCTGTAACGCCGACTCTTGTCATATCTGCATTTTTAACGGTCGCTAAATAATCTAAGAAACGAATTCCTGTTAAGACCTGAACTGTCGATGCAATGCTGTTTCTGTGTGTTTCTTCAGGGAACTGCAATAGCGATTCTCCCCAAGCAAATAAGTCATAACCCACAACAATTGCTCCCATTTTGGCCATCATGGCACATCTGTACTGTTCGTCTTTTCTATATCTTCCATCGCCAAAATGCCCATCGGGAGTTAAGATAACAGCTGCTTTTTTATTTAGCGGATACGGTTTATAAATTGATCCCGTTGCGTAAACCCCTGGCAAAATTTCCAAAGCAATATTTTCAACACTGTAGTCTTTGTAAATTCTTTTTGGAGTTAAAAGTGGTTTAGATTTTGGCATTGGGGGAGCCTTTTCTAATCCAAATGAGGTTATCATACAAGCTTTTAACTCCGCTTTACGTTTTTCCCATTCTTCTTTAGTCGAATAAAGGCTTTCTAGGTAAAATAAACGCTCTTTTCCTTTATCGACAGAAACTTTATGGTTTTCATATTTACGAATGATATAGGTTCCATCGGGTTGTTTGAAATACATCAATTCAAATGGAGCCAAAATATTGGTCAGCGAAAGCGCTAAATTCCCTGGTTCAATTCTCCAATCGGCATAATCCAGTTCTTTTCCTTTTAATAATCCTCTGTCATCATTGATTGTAACCTTAAAAATAGTCTCGATTTTCTTTAAGGTTTCTGATACTGGTTTTCTAAAATTGGTATCAGAAGTGCTTTGTGCATTGGCAAATGTCAAAGCGAAAATGGAAACGAAGATGATTAATTTTAAATTTTTCATTATTAAATGTTTTTTGAATTGCCTCCAGTTTTAACTAGAGGAAAACAAATTGATTTTCAAAATTGGCTTTAGCCGAACTTACCAATTTGGCTAAAGCCTTCTAACTTGCTTTATTTTGTACCCTCCAGTTAAAACTGGAGGCAATTGATTTTATTTTTTTTGAGCTTACTTACAATTCATAACTCATAACTCATAACTCATAATTACAAACTACATTCGATATTATAAATTCCAGAACCTAATTCTAAAATCTGCTTTTTATCTTTTTCATTAAAACTTGCCTTAGCTCTTTTATCATTAATTTTTATTTCTGAATTCTTAGCAATAGGCAATTTTATCGTCGCTGTCGTATTCACAGGAATTTGAACTTTTAGGATAAACTTGCCCTCTTTTTTCTCCCAAGAAGAAGCAATTTTTCCATAAACCGATTGATAATCCGCTTTTGCGAAAGTCATATCGCCAACCACTTCAGGCTGAATAAAGAAATGTTTGAAACCCGGTTTTTCTGGATCGGACATAATTCCGGCTAAACTTTGGTAAAACCATTCTTCAATTTGTCCTAACATAAAGTGATTCCAAGAATTTCCTTTTGTAGGATCCCACTGTTCGGTTAAAGTGGTCAAGCCAAATTTAATCTGAAAACCATAACCCGGTGCATCATAATGGTTGTGCATTCTGAACATGGTTTCGTTCTCGCCGTTTCTTGCCAAAGTTTGAAATAAGTAACGATTTCCAACATCTCCTGTTGTCAAACGATCGCCTTTTTCTTGTATGTCAGCCAATAAATTTTGCATAACCGCTTCTTTATACTGCGGTTCTACGATATTCATAAAAATTGGAACAGAGTTGCTAAACTGACTATTCGTTCCGTATTGTTTGGTTTCTGGATTGAAAAATGTTGCGTTGAAAGCTGTTTTTATTTCAGAAGCCAATTTTTCGTATTTCTCAAAATCTTCTGTTTTGCCTAATAATTTAGCCGCTTTGGCGGTCAAATATGCTCCGTAATAATAATGCGAAGTCGCCGAAAGTGCAATCGGACTGTTTTTTGAATATCCAGCAGCATGAGTTCCGTAATCATACCAATCGCCCAAACCGTGAGAAACGATATGATTTGTCGCTTTTGTTTCTAGATAATCAACATACTTTTTCATTACGGGAAAATATTTTTCTAATAAGGAAGCGTCTCCGTAGTACTCATAATACATCCAAGGCAGGATAACGCCTGTAACGCCCCATTCTGGAGAATCGGTAAAATCGCCACCAAATATGACATATTCGGGAACAATGGTCGGAATTAAACCGTTATCTCTTTGTGAATCTGAAATGTTCTGCATAGTTGCAGGAAAGAAAGTCTGCAGGTTATAATTGAACATTAGACATGGACCATTCAACTGAATTTCTTCCAACCATCCCAATTTTTCACGTTGCGGACAATCGGTAAAAACACTTTGGAAATTGCTTTTTATCGAATTGTTTATCAGTTCGTGTGTTTTATTGAAAATGGCATTCGAACATTCAAAACTTCCTGCTTCTCCAGCCGAATTGTAAATGAAATTCGATTTTAAATCTATCAGAGTTGGAAGCTCCTTATTTTTATCTTCTTTATAGTTAATATTTTCAATTTGAACATATTGATAACCGTAGAAACTAAATTTTGGTGTCCATTCTTCTACTCCGTCTCCTTTTAAAGTGTAATCGTAATAATAGGGTTTTCCAGATCTTCCCTGCGCAATTGTGCCTTCTTCATTTAATCCTTCCGCAACCCAAACACGAACGGTTTGCCCTCTTTTTCCTTTTACTTTAATGGTTGGAAATCCAGAAAGATTTTGTCCCATATCAAAGACATAGAAATTCGGTTTCAGCTCTTTTACGGTTTTAACTTCGTATTGTTTCTGAATCGTAACTGGCGGCGCCGTCTGCGGTCTTAAAATTCCTTTTGGCGCTTCTTGGATCACTACTTTTTTCCAATCTCTATCTTTGAAACCTTTTTTATTCCACTCCTTTTGTTCTAGGTTCGAATTATAATCTTCTCCTCCGAAAATACTATTATAGGTAATCGGACTTTTACTGTATTTCCAAGTGCCGTCTGATTTTACAACTTCTTCTGAACCATCATTATATTTGATTTTCATTTTGAAGAATAAAGTCGGCGGACCAAAACTCACAAAGAATTTGGTATATCTCTCCGCCAGTGTATTGTACATTCCGTTTCCTAACAAAACACCAATTACGTTATCACCTTTTTGAAAATCTTTGGCACTTAATTCGTAAACATTGTAATTAACTGTTTTGTCGTAATCTGTCCACAAAGGTGCAAATTGGCTGTTACCAACTTTTTTACCATTGATAGTCAATTCGTAATGTCCTAAACCTGAAATATAAACAACGGCTTCTTTGATTGCTTTTTCTACTTCGAAAGGTTTGCGAAGCATGATACTTCTTCTGGAAAGAGAATCAGAAGCGTTGATAATCGAATCTTTCTTTTCTCTTTTATAAGTTGCACTATGAAAGTTTCTTCCTTCTGGCAAATGACTATCAGCTTTTGTAATCGCACCAATCCAAGTTGGATTTAAATCGGATTCTAACGGAGCGGTTCTGAAAGAAGCGTTTCTACTCCATTTTGAAACTTTTCCATCTTGATTCCAAACTTTCACTTTCCAGAAATATTTGGTTTCGCTTTTTAATGGTTTTCCGTTATAAACAATATGCAGGTTTTTATCGGTATTTACTCTTCCTGTATTCCAGATATCGCCATCGTCATTGTTTAGTTTTTCTTCTGAAGAAGCTACTAAAATCAAATAAGCAATTTGTGATGCATCTGATTCTTTTGAAATCAACTGCCAGCTTAATTTTGGCTGATTCTCTACAACTGCTAATGGATTTTCAGTCATTTCTGTTGTTAAACGTACGGGCAGAATTTGCCCTTTAGAAACTACAGTTACTAAGAGGAATGCGGTTATTATTATGCTTTTGAAAAACTTCACTTTTATATTTTTTTTCGCCACGAATTGCTTCGCCAGTTCGCTGTCGCTCGAGTCACGAATTAACTCTAATTTTTCTTTGTGTTTGATTTTTCGAATTTATACCGAAATATTAATTCGATTAATCTGTGAAATCATTTTAATCTGTTGCAGAAAAAAAATAAATTCGTGAATTCGTGGCTATTTAATTTTTATATTTTTTTAGTAATCAAAGATTCGATATTGAATACCGCTTCAGGGATTTGTTTTCCGGTTTGAGGCAGATCGTCGTAATCGTCTATGTCTGGCGCTGTGTCTGGATTTGGATTATGTCTTTGCTCTCCCGTGCGGAACATAATTCGTTCAAAACCATCTGTTGGCGCATACAATATCTTGGTTGATTCTTTTTCGTCGTTTACTTTTACGGTGTATGAACGGTTTTTAGCGTCTAATTTTACCGCAATTTTATATATTTTATTTGCTTCGTACTTGGCAATAGTATTAAAACGCGCTCCCGTTTTTACTTTCAATTGTCCGTCGCTGTCAAAAACCAATCTTACTGATGGCAAACCTTGTTTATTTTGGAATTCAATCTGCAATAAACCATGATTATTTTGTTCTGGCATTACAGTGAAAACAGCTTCCATTTTTGCTGCGAACGGAATCACTCTTTCCGCTCGAGAATAGTCAAAATAATCCTGATCTCTTAACGTCAGCCATTTTTTGCCATCGGCTTTCTTTTCAATTTTTGTCGAAGCCCAAGAAAGATCATACGTATTCCATAATTTCAATTCTTCTCCGTTTGGAAGCGTATTGAAAACATCGTTTACATTTTCTGTCACCACCGAAGTTACTGGAACTGGAATCGACGCCACCCAAATATCTTCTTTATTCATGCTGTATCCCACCCAGATTTTTCCGTCTGGCGGAGTTCCATCTCCTTCTGTGATGCCGCGTACATATTGTGGTCCTGCAGATTTGTAGTTTCCGCCGTAGCGCATCGGACTAATTTCTCCGTGAACCAACAATAAATCTTTATAATTTAATCCATCATCACTTGTAGAAATTGCCAAAGGCCAACGGTATTCTGACGGATTGTAAAGCGTTGCATAACGATTATCAGACGTTTTTTGTCCCCAGATTTTAGCATTACTGTTTACAAAACCTGGTGCACGCAGTGGCATATAATCCCAAGATTTTCCTCCGTCTCTACTGATCGAAGTTAAAGCATGTTTCCATAAACCAACTACATTTCCATTTGGCAAATGGTAATAGCTAAATGCTTTGTATGGTTTCTGTAACGGAATCAATTCGTCGTCGCGATCGGCTTCTTCAACCCATTGCTGTAATAGTAACGGATTGGATAAAATTTCTTCGCAGGCTTTTTTGAATCCTTTATCTTTTGATGCGGTATAAAATGGGAATTTCGATTTCGATTTATCCCAAGTTTTATTGTATCTGATGAAATAGATTTCGCCAAAACTTCCATCTTTTTTGATTTCGCGAATGACACGTCCAATTCCTTTTCCATCATTTGGGTCGTCTTTTTCATCCATTGCGATTCCGTAATACGCCAAAGCAAAAAGTCGTTTGTCTTTTGATGTATAAAAACCCATTCTTTGATGCATAATGGCATCCAGATCTTTGGCAACGCCTTCTACACCTTCTTTTTTCCATCCGTCCGGAATTCTGTAAATCGGGAAAATAACTTCTGGTTTTGTCCAAGTTACCCCGTCTTTAGAACTCATGATTAAAGTCTGACTCGGCGGAATATGTTCGCCAGAAGGATCGCTTAAATAATGCAGGTAAAAGGTATTATTCCAATATGCCATCATCGGCTGGTGATTGTATGTCCATCCAAAACCGTCTGCTTTTTCTGGATGTTCGCGGCTTGCACGCATGATTTGTGTGGCGTGAACTCCAACTGCCGGACTTAACATTCCGTGATGGTAATCGATGTTTGAAAGTGTTTTGCCAACATAACGCACGGTGTCGTTTTGTGCATTTACAGCCGTACCAATCAAAAGAATTGCGGCTGTGGTGATGATGTTGGTTTTTATGTTTTGGAAAGTAATCATTCTTTTATTTTTTAATCCTGATTAAACCAGACAGGTTTTGAAAACCTGTCTGGTTTCTAGTGAGAATAATTTTTATTTTTTATCAATTAATCCTTTCAAAACTTCGCTTGAAATTGTTGTAATCGTTCCGTGTTTGTGTCCTTCTGGAAGACTTATTTTAGATGAAACATCTTCAAAATGAACAAAATCTGAAGTGCTTAAAGCTTTATAATTTTTTGAACCGTAATTATCATAATACAACAGCCAATTTTTACCTACTTTCACCACTGTTGGACCTTCTGATAAATATTCGGTTAAAGGTTCAGAACTTTTTTCAAACGGACCTAAAGGCGATTTTCCGAAAGCTACTTTTATGTTTCGCATTGGTCTTGTATTGTCTTTTAAAACCAAAACATACTCTTTCTTTCCTTTTTTGACAATCACACAGTCAATTACACTGAAACCTGGATCGTAATATAATTTTGTATCCGAAAAAGTCTTGAAATCCTTGGTCGTTACATAATACATTCTGTGGTTGTTTTTCTCGTCTTCTACCCCTTTTGGAAATCGAAACGGAATTGTCGATGCCCAAATAATGATATATTCCTTTTTTACATCGTCATAAAAAATCTCTGGCGCCCAAACGTTTATTACTTCAGGCTCGTTTTTCATTACGGGGATATATTGTTGTTCTGACCAATGCATCAAATCTTTTGAACTGGCATAACCGAAACCATTTCCGCCTTTCCAATCGGTTGTCCAAACCATGTGGTATGTTCCGTCAGCTCCTTTTGTAATTGAAGGATCACGCATGATTTTACTGGCTCCGATTTCTGGTTTTAAAAATGAACCTTCCAAACCTTTCCAATTGTAACCGTCTTCGCTGTACGCCAAATACAAACCTTCTGTTGCTGGTTCTCTAAACGATGTAAAAAGATAGAGTTCTTTCTTTTTCTGCGCGTAAGATACTGCAAAAAGTGAAAAGGTTAGTATGATGAATATTTTTTTCATGTCTTATTTCGTTCTCCTGCAAGGTTTTCAAAACCTTGTAGGTATTTCTAATTTCTAAAGCTAAACCTACAAGGTTTTGAAAACCTTGCAGGAACGTGGAATTATTCTGTAATCGCTTTTTTATCTAAAGAAGCTCCTTTTTTAATTTTCGTTATTACGTTGTTTAAAACATTGTTTTTCAAGAAAATATTTTTCGTTTCTTTTCCATCTGCTTCGATAAAAATATCGGTTGGATTAAATGGAAAATTATTGTTGATTAAAATATTTGAAACATTATCTAATTTGATAACCGGAACTCCTTTTATCGGAGTTGAAGATCCAATATTATCCAAAATCACATTTTTTGAATCTGAAATTTTGAATGAAGAACCAACTGTTGCATTCACTTTTACATCGTGAAATTCAACATCTGTTGCTGTGTTTACTGTAAAACCCTCTTTTCCGTCGATGTTAATGTTTGAAAAAGTGATGTTTTGAATTGGCATTTCGGTGATTCCCAAAATTTGACCTGCTTTGTTCACGTTTGAAGCGGTAATGTTGCTCATGTGAATGTTTCTGAAAATCGGTGTTTTCTCTGTGACAGGCTCGACTTGAGTGCCTTTATCGTAAAAAAGGCTTAATACAAAAGCTTCTTCTTTGATGTTTTTCATTACGATATTATCCATTCGAATATCTTCAACTACTCCACCTCTTCCACGAGCCGATTTGATACGAATTCCTCTGTCAGTTCCGTCAAAAACACAGTTTGAAATTGTTATTTTTTTGATTCCGCCCGACATCTCACTTCCAATAACCACTCCGCCATGACCGCTTAACATCGTGCAGTTTGTAATGGTCACGTTTTCTGTCGCTTTTCCGTATTTGCGCCCGTCTCCATCTCTTCCCGATTTGATGGTAATACAGTCATCTCCAACACTGATATGGCAGTTTGAAATGTGAACATTAGTGCAAGAAGATGGGTTAATTCCGTCAGTATTCGGCGAATGTGGATTAAAAATCGAAATTCCAGTTACGGTTACATTATCGCAGAATTCTGGGTTAATCGTCCAAAAAGGTGAATTTTTGAAAGTAACGCCTTCGATTAAAATGTTTTTGCAGTTATACGCCTGAAAAAAAGAAGGTCTGAAGAATTTCTTGTCAACTGTTCTCTTGTAATAAGGTTCTGTGTAAAGTCCTTTGTTTTGCTCTTCCCACATGGTTTGGTATTTGGTTGGAGGCAGCGGTTCTTTGGCAGTTTCGATTCTATACACTTCATTCCACCATGCTTTTCCTTGTCCGTCGATTACACCTCTTCCTGTGATGGTGATGTTTTCAACGTCTTTTGCATAAAATAAAGGCTGGAAGCTTTTCATTACAATACCTTCGTAACGCATTTCTACATAAGGCAAAAAATCATCGAAGTTTTCTGAGAACTTCAAAAGCGCTCCTGAATCTAAATGAATCGTGATGTTGTTTCTTAGCGTTAATGCTCCTGTTAAGTATTCTCCAGCTGGGAAATAAATCGTTCCTCCGCCATTTTTTGATGCTTTTTCGATTGCATTCTGAATGGCTTGAGTGCATTTCTGGCCTTTGTTGTTTCCGCCTTCGTTTAAAATGTTGTACCAGCCGTCGTTTGCGAATGCTGTTAAACTGGTGATGAAGCAGAATATGAATAGTATATTTTTGATTTTCATGGTTGTGTTGTTCTCGCTCGTGTAAACCGCCACGAATTCACGAATTATTTTACTAATTACTTTTTACTTTTCACTAATTACTACTTCGATCTCAAAATCAAAACCCAGTCATTACCATCTTCTTTTTTACCTTCTGGTTGAAAATTTTGAGTTCCTTTATTATCAAATGTTCCGATTTTGGTTTTCTTGCCGTTTCTTGGATTGTACCAAGTAGCTTCGAATTTATCACCGGCAATTTTTCCTAGTTTCACTTCTATAATTCTTCCGTTGTATGTGTAAAGCAAAGCATATTTTTCTCCTCTTATCGCTGGAATATAATCGTATTTTTCTCCTTGGTTAACCACTAAAGAAACATCTGGAGTTCCTTCTAAAAATGGAAATTCTTCCATTAATTTCTTGATATACACCATTTGTTTTGCTCCAGGCGCATTAATAGCTGATGTCCATAATTCTTTATTTCCGTAAGCTGGTTTATCGCCTTTTCTGAACATTTGCATTACGGCGTTGTGTCCGTACGTATAACCTGCAGCGCCAGATAAAACCGACCAATATCCGTAACGGCGCACATCGCTTGCGGTCCATTTGGGCTGTAAAGTGTCGTGTAAACCGTGTGGAATTCCTTCGTATGAAGGTTCTCCGTCAAGTGTAGGTTTTGTTGGTTTTAATTCGAAATCTCTTAAGACAAATTTGTAATTGTCTTCTTTGAAATTGGTTTTTATAGAATCCTGATCGTATCTTCTGTGTCCTGATTGGAACATGTTGAAATCTAACCATTTTTCGTTGTGGAAATTCTCTGATGAATCGGTTCTTCCAAACGGGTGAAAGGTCACTAACTGATTTGGATTGTTCGTTTTTAAAGTATTTCCGATGGCATTCCAAATATCTTGGAATTCGTTTCCGTGTGTGTCTCCACCGTTTAACCAAATCACGTTGGTTCTGTTTTTATATCGATTAGCCAAAAACTGAGCATATTCTGTTGCTTGTTCTTTGCTTACTTTATTTCCTTTAGAAACATTTGTTCCCCAAACTGGAACCATTGCAACGTAAATTCCATTTTTCTGAGCTACGTCTAACGTGTAATCTACATGATCCCAGTAATCGTATTGTTTTGAGTCTTTGAAATCATTTCCAGCCGTAATCAGCGGTTTTGAAACGTCTTCGTTTATTAAGGCCGCATCACCATAAACGTTAACGGCATTGATGTTGTGCAAGACCATTACCTGAACAACATTGAATCCTTTTTCTTTTCTGTCTTTGAAATATTTTTCTACTCCCTCTCTATCCAATTTTCCGAATGTGAGCCAGCCTGTGTCACCCAACCAGAAAAATGGTTTTTCGTTTTCGGTAACAAAATAATGCTGATTTTTAGATACTTTGATTTCAGGCAGTAATGCTTTTGTTTTAGCAGATTGCGCAAATCCGCTTTGTGCTGTAAACATAAAGGGTATACAAAGAGCGTATAAAGATTTCATTTTCAGATTCATTTTGGGTTGTTTTAATTTTTTTTAATAGCCACGAATTCACGAATTTTATTTTGATCAACTTTGTGTTTTATTTTACGCAGATTCCGCTGATTTTGGCCGATTTTCGCAGATCAAAATTTTAAAATCTGCTCTAATCTTTTTAAATCTGCGTGAAATTTTTTCTCTCGCAGATTTGGGAAATTAAGCAGATTTATTCTCAATTCAATCTGATTAATTCGTGAATTCGTGGCTAATAACTTTTTACTTTCTTACTACAAAAAGCACTTTTTCTTTTATTTCGGTTTGTGGAATGGTTACTTGTTTTCCTCCGGTGATGTTGGCTTTCTTCATTATATTTCCTGTTGAAGCATTGATTGCGAATACTTCAAATGTTCCTTTTTCATTTGCTAAATCAATGGTGATATCCTGCTCGTTTTTCAGATAGAAAAGATAGCTTTTTCCTTTGTTTTCTAATTTCCAAAGATTGTCTGAGAACGTATTTCCGTTAACTAATTTCATTTCGCTTAAAGCGGCATAAAACTGAGGCAGTTCGATTTTTGGAATATTTGGTATTGAAGCTCCTGCCATCAAAGCCGGCCAACCGAAACGAGAAGATCCGTCTGTTGAATATAAAATTACTTTTTCAGGATATTTTTCTCGGTATTCTCTAACGGCACGATAGACTTGATTGTCGGTTTCTTTCCCAGTTTTCAGTTTTCTGGCGTGCTGTCTTGGCGCTAAATTAACGCCTCCTTGTGGAGCGTAAGCCGAACCATCTTCTTTGTAATACCAATAACGAATATCAATTACATCAACTGTTTTGACTCTTTTGGCATCATTTAAAATCGCATCTTGAACATCTTTGGTTGCACTTAAACCAATTAAGCCTTTTTTGCCTGTTTCGTCTTTCCATTTTTGGGCTTCGTCTAACCAGAATTCCATAAAGTGAAGCGGACCTGTATATTCGGCGCTTGTTAGCTGAATTACGTTGCTGTTTTCCTGAAAGTTTTCGAAAGATTTTCTAATGAAACCTTGGTGTAATTTTCTTCTTTCGGCATTTGTAACATCATAAAACTGCTCCGCCATAAAAATACGTTTGTCGCCTGCGTATGGCGGTGGCTCTGGAAATCCTGTGTTGTTGATATTGTTTGCTGAACGCCAAGGCGAACTTGCCCAATGTGCTCCTGCTTCTAAAATATTGTGCTGAAAATATTGCTGATTGATTAACATTTGTCCGTTTGGCTCTGCCAATGTCGCAAACTGCGCTAAACGGCTCCAGTACCAATCGTTGAATTTTGTCAAATCGTATTTGCTCAAATGATCCCAAGCAAAATCTTTCCCGCTTCTTGCAAAAGGCTGTTCGTAAAACGGAGGCCAAGTATCATCGTCAATTCTGCGTACGCGCTCGTGATCGTCCATTCTGCGGTCGTACCACAAACCGTAATTGTGTTCTAAAGCAATGATGTTATTTGAACTTAAATAATCTACCGTTTCCTGAACTCTGTCTGTTAGTCCGTTTCCTGTTCTTCCTGGTACAAAACGGGTTACGTGCGGTAACGATTTGTTTACGAAATCATCTGAAAGATCACCTCTCCACCAAGCTACATTCATTTGTTTTCCAGCGATTACTTTTCCGTTAAAAGTTAACCAGCCATTTTCTGTGATTACTTTTGATTTATTCTCCGATTTATTTGAGGTAACATTTTTTAAATCATTTGCATTTTTTAAGCCCGAATCGTTTATGTTAATCGGGTTATGTTTTGAAACTTCTGCAATCCATTCTGGCAAGCTTTGTTTGGCTGTAACTGAAGCTTTCGTCAATTCTTGCGCTACTTCGATTGTCGGACTTGAAGATGGTTCTGAACCTAAATCATAAATAAAAGCTGGCGTTGGAAGTTTTCCTAGTCTGTTTTCTAATTGCGCATAGAATAAACTTCTTGGACTGATATGTCCGTTTACATCTTTCCAATGTCCGTTTCCTCCAAATTGTCCCCAAACTCCAAAAGCCCAGTTTTGAGCAGTTGGCGGACTATAACATTCTACTTTTGAAGCCGAAGATTCCCAGATTACAGAATTTGCTGCCGTCCATCCTGCTCCTCTTCCGCCTTGTTCTCTGTTGTTATAGCTAAGTGCTGCACCATCAATATTAGCGATGTCAAACAAAACTCCAGTTGCCCAGCTTCCGATGGCTCCGCTGTTGTTGAATGGAAGATGCGATTCGCACTGTACAAAAGCATTTGGACCTGTTGTTCCAAATCCGCCCACAGCGAAATCATGATATCCAAATTCTGAATAACAACGTTGGAAAAGTGTCTGCTGACCTTCTGTATAAAATGTATGTCTTCTGAATGAAGCAATTTCAGAAACGGGTTCTGCTGCGATACAATCTTCAACTGTAACTTGCTGACTTGTTTTTAAAATTGTAACCGCTCCGCCTGCAAAATGTTTGAAATTAACTTGTTTTACCCAAGCATTTCTTGTGTTTTCAATACTAATTGCCTGCCATCTGTGTTCTTCGTCTTTTGCATTTGAAGCATTGAAAGTCGATTTCATTAAGATATTTTCAACTCCTGAATGTTCGATTCTTCCCGGCCATGAATAAACGGTTACTTTTGAAACTCCGAAAACATCATCTAATGACATTGTAATTGGGGCATTCAACGTAACTTCATTTTCGTTGATTTTGGTTACAACTCTATTCCAAGTCATATCCCAAGCGCCTTTTTTCCATCCAATCCAAGAAGTTTCTCCGCCAAAATCCTGCATGTTTACTTCTTTAATGAAATTATCTGTCAAAGGTTTACTGATTTCAATTTCATCAGAAACTTTTAATTTCGAAGCATTCTTTAATTCGATTTTTTGAGTTCCAAGCGGTGTGTAAGCGTTATTGAATTCGAAGGAATCTTTATACACTTTATCGTTTATACCTAAAATTCGAATTAAAGCTTCTCTTTCTAAACCTGTTCCTAGAAGTACTGTTCCGTTTTCGGTGTTTCCGCTTCCTCTTAAAACAACTCCTGATTTTCTGATGTATAATGTTCCGCTTACTTTGAAAATTCCTTTATCTAACAAAACCACTCCGCGAAAACCTGATTTATCCGGTTTTAATGTGCTAACATAATCAATCGCATTTTGGATTTTCTGAGTTGCATCGTCTTCTTGTTTGGAAACAAAAATCTTGTTTTCCAGATTCGGAATCGCTTTTTCTGATGCCATATATCCTGCAAAAGAAAAATCAGGAATCTGATTTCCTTGATTATCTGCTGTAAAAGAAAGTTTTCCTTCTTTGGTTTTTACAATGTCTGGGAAAGTGTTTTGGGCTGCGATGTTAAAACTGAAAAACATCACCAAACCAGACAAAACCATTTTATCTTTTTGAAGAAATACTATATTTATTAGATGATTGAAATTCATTTTTATTTTTTGACTTTCTTAGACTTCTTAGCATTTTGATTTTTTAGAATATGGAAAATAGAGTAAAGAATATAGACTTTTACCCAATCTTTGCTCTATTATCTATTTTCTCTATTCTATTATCTTATTGCAACAATGACTTTAATTTAGCCAAAGTATCAGTATTATTCTCGATTTTCGTCCAATCTATTTTACTAGTTGGATCGATTCCGTTGAAATATTTTTCGATGTTGGTGTAACCGTCTCCGTTTGAATCTTTATTGGCATCTGAAGCATCATTTGGATTTAAACCGTATTTCTTCTCCCACGCATCTGGAATTCCATCATTATCAGAATCTTTATAAGCTTTTCCTTTGTAAGTTGGATAACCGCCAACTTGATCTGGATGTGTTATAATTCCTTTTTTATAAGAATCCGCAGGCAATCTTCTTTTGATGAATTCTTTTCCAATATTGTTTTCTAAACCATCTTTTACTTCGATTTTTCCTGTACGAACTTGTTTTACGATTCTTTCGTCAACAGCATCTCTTTTTGGAATTGTAGCTCCAACATTCGCTAAAACATATTCATAAGCTTCTTCTGCTCCCATGATTTTAATTTGAGGCATTGAAAACGGTTTTGGCTGTTTAATTGTTGCTAAAAATGCTGCCGTTTCGGCTTCTGGAAGATTTTCCAATTGTACTCCACCATTCCAGTTATCTGCTGTAACTTCAGGAGAACCTACAATGAAATTTCCTGAAACATAAGCTCTTCCGTATTGTTTTGGCTCAATATATCCAGATTCAGGCTTCACAATTCTATGTGCAATCGGCTCACCTGCTGGCGTAATTGGACCTGGTTTAAAATAATTGTTGATGATGTTTAACATCGAACGGTAATCGCCGCCATCTAAGGTACGATTCCACCAATTAAATACTACATTATTCACAAAATTAAAGTCGCCATACATTCCGATAGAAGCGTTTCTAGAAATGTTGTCGGCCCATAAGTTACGCATAAAAGTACTATTTAATCCGCCAATGGTACTACCAAATGCGTGATTATAAGTATCTAAACCTTCTGATGAAATGGTGTTTTGAATGGTGATATTGCAAGCTGGCAATTTTTCCAACTTCGATTTGGCATTAGCAGCAAACTGATGTCTGTATAAAGAAATGTTTTCGTCTAATCCCCAGCTTACAGAACAATGGTCAACAATAATATTTCCCATTGGATTTCCGCCAAGAGCATCGTCTCTTCTGGTTACTTCGGTTGCCCCACGTCTGAAACGCATGTGTCTGATAATAACGTCGTGCGTGTCTATTTCTAAAGTTTCCCCTGCAATGCAAATTCCGTCACCAGGAGCAGTTTGTCCAGCAATGGTTACGTAAGGCGCACGCATGCTGATTCTTTTTTTCAACTGAATTATTCCCGAAACATTAAAAACGATTGTTCTTGCCCCAACGGCTTCGCACGCTTCGCGAAAAGTTCCTTTTCCGCTGTCTTCTAAACTAGTAACCACAAATATTTTTCCGCCACGTCCGCCTTGCGTATATGCTCCGCCTCCTTCAGCACCTGGAAAAGCTGGAATATTGGCTTGTACAAAATCTTTAGGATAAGAAGCCCAAGGCAAATATGGTTTTCCTTGTTTTGCTTCTTCTTTAATAATATGATAATTGGCATTCCAGATTTCGCTTAATCTCTTTTCTTCATCAGCTAAAACAGCATCTGCTTTTGCCTGAACCTCTTTTGGAATTACAGGATATTGAGCGTGGGCCGACGAAACAAGCGAACAAAATGACAAAGCCATTACTGTTCTTTTTAAAGTACGGTTTGGAAAGATATTTAGCATGAATTGTGGTGGTTGTAGTTAATAGTTATTGCTGTAAAGTTTTAAGAAATTATTCTTTTGAAGTAGCATCTTTTGCTTTATTCTTTTCTCTCTCTTCAATGCGTTTGTGCCAGTCTGCACTTTCTTTATTTAAATCGTAACCTTGTTTTGATAGATAGTTGTTGATTCTTCCTTTGTATTTACCAAACCAGCCGTGTTTTTCTTTAGATGAACCCGCATCCATGGCATGTTCTCTGGCTTCAACCAAAGCATTATAAATATATTCTTTCTGTTCTGCCGTTAAATTTGGAAGCATGTCGTTGTAACCCGCAACCGTAATTGGAAGCACGCCATACGTCATTCCGTCTTTAACTTCAGTAATTTTGTCTTCTGATAATTCTTTACCTAATTTTTTAAGGTAAGATTTATGCAATTTTGCAATTGACTCGTCTGCTTTTGCTTTCAGCTTGTCAATTTTTTCGTTTTGTTTTTCTTTAGCTAAAGAAGTGTCTTCTTTTACTTTTTTTATTTCAGCGTCTCTGCCGTCATGAATTTCGCTTAAATCTCTGAATTGCTGTGCTATTATATTGGAAACGGCTTTTTCTTTAGCTTCATTTTTCAAATCTAATTTTACAACGATTTTAGCTGCTCTTTCGTTGGTAACTTTCACATATTCTGGGTCTAAATGCTGTTGTGCATTCAAAGTTGAAAATGCGAAAACCAACGATAATAAGCCTGCGTTTATTTTATTTAGTATCATGATTTTTTACTTTTTATAATTTTAGAAACATAGTTTGCTAAGTTTTTAAAGTCGTTTTATTTTTTTTAATCTCGCAAAGTCGCTAAGACGCAAAGTTTTTTGTCTTCACTTTTTAAATAAGCTTTGCGTCTTAGCGACTTTGCGAGCAATTTTTCAGCTTTCGTAAAAAAAATAAAAACAATTCGCAGCTCTTTCTATGTTTTTAAAATTCTCCCTATTTTAAATCTAATAAAGGTCTAACCAATGTTTCTTTGTTATTCGCTAAATCTTTCCAGTTTACTTTTATTGCAGGATTTACACCATTGATGTAATCTTCAATATTTGTGTAACCATCTCCATTTAAGTCTCCTTGAGCATCAGATGGATCGTTCGGGTTTAAACCGTATTTTTTCTCCCATGCATCTGGCATACCATCTTTATCAGTGTCTACATAAGGTTTTCCTTTGTATTCTGGATATCCTCCAACTTGAGAAATGTCTGTAATGATTCCTTTCTTATAAGAATCCATCGGTAGACGTCTGTGTTCGAATTGGTAGAAAGTCTTTTTTTCTAATCCTTTTGCATATTCAGGAACACCTGTTTTTACAGTTCTTACGATTCTTTCGTCGACTTTATCTCTGATAGGCAGTGTTGCTCCAACGTTTTTAAGTACAAACTCATACGATTCTTCAGCTGTCATAAATTTATTGAACCAAGGCATTGGGAAAGGTTTGTCTACTTTCATTTTAGCGAAATATGCTGACGCTTCCTCATAAGTCATTAATTCCCCTTTTTTGTTCTCTAACTGAATACCTCCGTCCCAGTTGTCTTTCGTCACCTTTTCATTTCCGTTTACTACGTTTCCGTTTACGAAAGCTCTACCAAAAACCATGTATGGCAATTTACTTCTTCCTGATTCTGGTTTTAAAATTCTATAACTGATTGGCTGTGTTAAATCGGTTACAGGACCTGGTTTATAGAAGTTGTTGATGATGTTATAATTTGCTGTGTAATCGCCGCCATCTGTAGATCTATTGTACCAGTTGAAAACCACATTATTAACGAAGTTGAAAATTCCATTCCATCCAATAGAAGGGTTTCTTCCTGCATTATTAGCCCACATATTTCTCATGAAAGAGCAGTTTTCTCCACCTAAAGTACTTCCGAAAGCGTGATTGTAAGTGTCTAAAGCTTCTCCGAATAAACTGTTTTGGATGGTAATGTTTACTGTTCCTACTTTAATATCTGGATATCCTGGCCCTGGGTTGTACATGTGTCTATATATTGACATATTTTCGTCTAATCCCCAAGTAGCAGAAACGTGATCGATCATGATGTTTCCAACTGGATTTCCTCCAATGGCATCATCACGACGTCCTACAAAAGTTTCTCCACGACGGAAACGTACATGTCTGATAATTACATCATGCGTATCGATCCAAGTTGATTCTCCTGCAATACAAATTCCATCTCCGGGAGCAGTCTGCCCTGCAATTGTAATGTAAGGCGCACGAATGATTAACGGACTTTTCAATCTAATAATTCCAGCAACGTTAAATACCACTATTCTCGCTCCTCCTTGTTCGCAAGCTTCACGTAAAGTTCCTGGTCCGCGGTCTTCTAAACTTGTTACCGTGTATACTTTTCCTCCACGTCCTCCAAAAGTGTACATTCCTCCTCCTTCAGCACCTGGGAAAGCTGGAATTTCAGCCTGAGGTAAATCGGTTGGTCTTGCTGCCCACGGAATATATGGTTTTCCATGTTTTGCTTCTTCTTCAATAACAACTAAAGCTTTTTCCCAAGCTTCGTCAGAAAGTCTTTGAGCTTCTTCTTTAATTGCTTTTTCCTGCGCTTGAACTTCTGGACTAATTTTTGGATACTGGGCAAAGCATTTTGCGCTTCCTAAAAAAAGCAGAGATGATGCGATAAATAATGCGGAATTTTTCATGTTAATTTCTAGTTGTGGTAATTCTTTTTAAACAAATCACCTGTATCTTTTGACAAGTACAGGTGAAAAGCTTTGTATGTTATTTCTGTTTTTTATTGTAAAAAAAATTATTCTTGGTAGTTGTAATCTCCTTCACCGCCTGATGCATCTTTCCAGCCAATGGTTTGTTTCAACCATGGATTTTGTGCCAAAACAGTATTTTGTAATCCCATGATGTAGTAGTTAGGATTAAATTTAATTTTAACGGCTACGTTATTCACGTTATCCATAGGAGTTGGAGGTGCTACAAATGTAAAATTGTCTGTGTAGAAAGCTGCTAAAGCTGCTAACTGTGTTTGGAAATTAGCGGCATCAGGATCAGCTGAAATACTTGCACGAGCTGCTGCTAACGGATCAGCACTTGTAGCTGTGTTTTTGTACTGCAGATAATTTCCTGTACGTTGTGTACCATTAATTGGTGTTAAGCGTAATTTACTAACCGTTCCTCCAGTAGTACCTGCAAGTGTTGCATTATCATAAAGCATCCATCTTTGTACATCCCAGTAACGTTTTCCTTCGTAAGCTAATTCAACTCTACGTTCGTATAAAACAGCTTCGATTGCTGCGTATTTATCACTTAATGTTCCAATTCCGTAGTTATTTGCAGATGGAATTCCAACACGGTTTCTAATTCTTCCTAAGTAAGCAATTGTGTTACCTGTTTGTCCAAGTGCCGCATAACATTCGGCAATGTTTAATAGTAATTCTGCATATCTGTACTCGTAAATATCGGTTCCTGAGTATTGGAAACTACTTGCGTTTGTTGCTGTAACATCGGTCATTTTTCTAACTAATGCTGGACTTGTTTCGTTGTTTGAGTCACTATAATATGCTTTTTTTGAAGCGTCTAACCAACGGTAAGCCCATACAACTGGTTTGTCGTTTTCTTTATAATTCCATCTTACACCCGAAAAAGCAAATGTTCTGTAGAATCTTGGGTCACGGTTTACGAAGAAAAGAAAATCATTATATCCGTTTGCTGCAGTTGGTCTAGAACCATTTGCCATTGGGAATAAATCGATCATTTCTTTTGGAGCTTCCATAGCACCAGTTCCACCTTGGCTGATTAAACGAATCGCTTTTTCCCAAGAGTTACTCATCCCTAGATTTGTTGTATTAGTTCCTAAAAGCTGTACTGTAATAGCTTCAGGACATGGCGCATTTCCTGATGCACCCAAAGTAAACATATTCTGCCAGTCTTTTGCTGAATTTCCATACAATCCAATTCCAGCAGCAGTTAATTCAGTTTCTGCTTCTAAACCTGCTTTTAAGGCTGCATTCCAACGATCGTTTGAACCATCCCAGTTTTTATTAAACAATGGGCTTGCATATGTTAATAAAACTCTAGATTTTACAGCCATTGCAGCACCTTTGGTAACACGGCCATAATCTGCAGAATTCCAAGTTCTTGGCAATAGACTTGCAGCCATATCTAGGTCTTTTACTATTTGGTCTACTACTTCTGTTACGGTAGCTCTAGGCAATTTAATGGTTTCATCTTCAGTACTTGGCGTCTGAACTTCTGTTACGATTGGAACACCTCCATATACACGTAGCAAGTCAAAATACTGAACAGCACGTAAATAATACAACTGTCCTTTTGCTTGATCGCGGAATGTTTTATCTAAAGTTGCTCCTTTAACATCGATATCTCTAATAAAAGAGTTACAATCTCTAATTCTGTTGTAAGGAACGTTATTAATTTTATCTTCTAATTTACCTCCGTAATAACCTGAAGCATCTGCAGCATTAAAGTAAGTAATATTTGGGTTGATTAACGGCTGGATACCTCCAATTTCTTCGGTCATTTTAGAATAAGTATCTGCATAAGATCCTACAAGGCTTTGCCCAGGAGATTTAAAAGCAGAATAGTAATCAAAATAAACGTTATTGATGTACCAGTTTGCACGTTCTTGACTTTCATAAAATGAATCGTCAACACTCCCGAAATTTTTCTTTTCTTCCAAAAAGTTATCGCTGCAAGATGCACTCAACACTGCAAAAAGTGCAAGAGCTATATATTTTTTATTAATTTTTAGTTTCATCTTCTTATTGAATTAAAATTAGAATGTAATGTTTAAAGTAACAGCCCAAGTTCTAAGCGTAGGATAGTTTTCAGAAGAACTATCATACATGTTACGATAATGATTTGGATATGGATTGTATAAATCCCAAAGGTTGTTACCTGTAACTCCAACTGACCATTTAGCAATTTTAATTTTCTCCAAAAGTTCTTTTGGCATATCAAATCCTAAAGTTAAATTTCTTACTGTACAACGGAAAGTGTCTAGCTGCCAGAAATCAGAAGGAACAGCAATATAATCCTGATTTGCTAAGTTAGGGTATCTACCGTTTACATTATCATCTGCGTACATATCATTCCAGAAAGTCTCACGAGCCCACATGTTGTGTGATGATGATGTTCCTTGTTTTACAACATCAATTGCGCGGTATCCACCCCATGATGTTGCGATTTGTGTTTTGATGAAGATTGATTTGTATCTAGCTCCTAAATTAGTTGTAAAACCGTATGTTCTGTTTTTGTTTACTAATTTCACGTAATCTTCGTTTTTAGTAATCTGACCGTTTGGACCTGCTTGTGTACCGTCTGTACTGTTAAATTGTCCTCCAACATCTTCATAAGCTAACATACCCTTTCTCATGTTTGCCACATTTGAAATACCCATGTAATTTGGCGCTACTCCAGCGGCAGTGGCACGTTGCGTTAAGTAGTTCCAATAGTTAGCAACATCTTCGTCTGTACGTAAAATACCATCTCCTGTTGAAGTTTCTTTCCATGTTCTGAATCCCCATTGCGGAAAAAACATTGAACGGCCTGCTTCTGTTAAGTTATTTGATGGGTGCAGTAAAGCTGGTTCTGGATATTTTTTAACTTTATTATCAGATAATCCAAAGTTCACTCCAACATTATAACTGAAATCTTTGTTTACATTGTCTTTCCAATTAACAGCGAGCTCACCTCCCCAAGAATCTACAGCTGCATAGTTTTCTTCGGCAAACCCACCTCCTACAGAGATTGGCACTCCTACTGCTCCAGCCATACCTGTCAACATTTCTTTTGATTTATCATAGTAAAGATCAGTGGTAATCGATAATCTATTTTTTAATACTGTCAAATCAAAACCTAAGTTGTTTTTGATTGTAGTATCCCAGCCCACATTTCTGTTTGGTTCTACTCTAGGTGTTACACCACCTCCTAATACACCTCCATTAGATCCAAATTGGAATCCTTTATCAGCGATTACATCATACAGTTTCATCCATCTCCATGCGTTGATGTTATCATTACCTACTTTACCAATAGAATAACGGATTTTGAAGAAATCTACCCAAGATACATTATTGTTAAACCATTTTTCTTTAGATACAATCCATCCTGCTTGAAGTGATGGAAAGAATCCCCAGTAGTTCTCTGGTGCGAATTTCGTTGAAGCATCACTTCTGAATAAGAACTGAAGGATGTATTTTGATTTATAGCTATAGTTTAAACGTCCTAAATAAGAAAGTGTTCCCTGCTCACCTTTTAAAGCAGTTGAGTTTGTACTTAAAGTACCTGCCGTTTGGTAGGATCCTCCGTAATCTTTTCCTGTGTTTTCAAAAGCTAAACGAGTACTTTTATAAGATGACTCAGAACGTTCTATAGAGAACATTGCCCCTACTTCGTGGTTGTCAAAAGTTCTGTTATAATCTGCAAAGAAGTTAGCTTGAACAGATTTAGAGAAGTTTGTATCGTAATAAACTCTTGAGTTACGAGCATTTGTCTCGATTAAGAAATCACCATCTGGATTAGTCGATGCATTGTAAACAGTTGGATTAGCAGCACTTAGAAGGTGGTTATCCTGAGTTTCGTAATTTCTGATTCTTGCTAAATCATACGGTAATTGAACTTGCTCTGTACTTGCAGAAGTCTGGCTTCTTGAATATGTTCCTTTAATAGATAATCCTTTAATAAATGGAACTTTATAGTTTAACGACATGTTTACGTTGTATGAGAAATCATTTGTCGTTTGTTTGGAACCATTGTTCATTGCTGCAAAATAATTCCATCCTGCAATTGTATTATTAGCGTTTGCAGATCCTAAATTACGATCTGTACGTGCAAATGGAGACACATAATATTCCTGCCCACCTACAGTAGTCTGCCATGGAATGTATTTTGGCATGTGAAGTAAAAATCCATAATCAGCCTGCTCACCACCAGCAGCAGAAGCATAACTACTGTCACTGATATTTGCTGAAGCTTTTGTAAATGATTTTTCGATATCTCCTGAATTTCCAGAAACAGCTGCAGAAAAATCTAATGAACTGCTGATTTTAGCTGTCATACCTGTACGGAAATTCCATTTGTTATAATCTTGTCTTCCTAAATTAGCTCCTTGTGTAAAGTAATTGATACCCGCAAAGTAAGTCGCTTTTTCAGTACCTCCGCTAACACTTAAAGTATGTTTTTGCTGAATTGCAGGTTTCCATGCTTCTCTTAACCAGTCATAATTAAGGTCTTTCATTTGCTCTAACTCAGCATCAGAAAAAAGATTTGATCCATTCGTTCCAAGGTTATTCGATCCTTTGAAAAATCTGTTTGAGAAAACACCAAAATCGTAAGCCGACATAGTTTTACTGTGGCTAACTGCATCATTTACGGCAAACTGAGAAAAATATTGGAATGTTGGCACACCGCTTTTTCCTCTTTTAGTTTTTACCACAATTGCTCCTTGAGCCGCTCTAGAACCATAGATAGCAGCAGACGCATCCTTTAATACTGTAATACTTTCAATCTCAGAAGGATCAAGTCTGTTAAAAGCATCCATAGAAGCTCTACCATTAACAGGATCAACTTGAATCATATCATCAATAATAATTAAAGGAGTTTTTGAACTACCATCTTTAGAGAAACCATATGTCTGGCGAATTTCTAAAGAAGATTGATCTCCAGGGCGTCCTCCTCCATCAATAATACTTAAACCAGGAACCTGACCTCTTAAGGCTTCTGATAAGTTCGACACCGGAAGTTCCTGAATTTCTGTTGGGTTAATCGTTGCGATAGCACCAGTAAGTTTTTCCTTTTTCTGAGCACCATATCCAACTACTACTATATTTTGTAACTCGTTTGAATCTTCTGTAAGTTTAACATTTACTGTTGTTCTATTTCCAATTGGTACTTCTTGTTTTCTCATTCCGATAAATGAAAAAACTAAAGTTGCATTTGGTTTAACTTTAATTTGAAATTGCCCATTAAAATCTGTAGTCACAGTATTCTTTGTAGATTTCTCTGTTACGTTTACCCCTGGAAGAAGACCTGATACATTATCAGTCACAGTTCCTGTTACTGTTACTTGATTAGAGTTTTGAGCATAACTCATCACAGTCATCAGTGTAAACAAAAGAAAACTACATCTCTTTAAAAGTGCTTGTTTCATAAATGTTTTTTGTTTTGGTTAGGTTATTACTTGTTAGTTAGTCATGTTTAAATGTGTTTTGTAATTTTTAACAATTTGAAGTAACTAAATCGTTTGAATTAAATGTCGAAAACACATTTATTTAATATTCCAAAAATATGACGATGATATATTAGAACCGTCCTGCTCTATCCTGTTTTGACAGCGGTATTTCAAAAAAAATAACCCAAAAAAAACAATATTGATAAAAAACAGCTTGAAAAAATATCTGTCCTTAAAAAATAAAAGTAAATGTTTGCATAAACCAAAATATGCCAACCTATTTTTCCGCAAAAGAAGCAAAAAATTCACTAAAAACAAGTAATCTTTATTTTTTATGCAAAATCAATTATTCTAAATTCTGAGTAATAAGTGTTTAAGATTATTTGTTTTAATTGTTAAAAAGAAGATTATTTAAAAAAATAATTACGATTTCGCCTTAAAAAACTTACAGCATACTATACCGGATAACACACCTTTAAACTTAAAAAAAATATAAAAAAAAGTAATTTTTAAAAGTAATTTCTGATTAAGAGATTTTTCGACTGATAAAAATTCACTTTACGCTTAAAAATAAAAATGCCCAATATTACTATTGAGCATAAAACGATACAAAAACTCTGTGTTTTCTTGATCGTACTTATTTTGGATTCCAGCCGTTTAAAACTAAATCTCTATCGTATTTTTTAATGTCTTCTTTTTTTAACTGATGTGACCAAGAAATACGTTGAGAGACATATTTGGCGCTCGCACCTTTGCTTCCATATTCAGCATAATAAGCTGTTTTATCTTTATCTGGAAATCTAGTGTCAATCCATGCGTTCCATCCTTCTGGAATAATATGCGAACCCAAATCAGTATTGATAAAAACAGTTTGGGCATAAGGTCTCCAAGGTCTTCCCAGAAATACTTGGTCTACCGATTTGTCTTTTGCAATAAGCTTACAATCTGTAAAGACAAAACCATAAGCTTGCCCTTGCGGGGTCGAAGCGGCTGTGATGTAAGAGTTTACCAAACTTTCGATGGTACATTTATAGAAATAAGCAGTCGCTGCGCCAAAAATAAAATCGGTTGTTCCGTTGATAAAACAGTTTTCAAAATACGTACGAGTATTTCCTTCTGACAAATAAAGCGTATCTTGATTTCCTAATAGATTGCAATTCCTTAAGATAACTCTATCTCCTTTAATATGAAGCGCCACAGCCTGACCTACTCTTCCCGCCGTATTTTCGACAGTTAAGTTTTCAAGTGTACAATCGTTTCCTTTTATCATAAAAGAATACGAAGTGCCTGTTCCAAATTCCTTTTTCCCTGAAGGGTCTGGTTCGCGAAGTGGTTTTCCAGAATAATCATCAAATGAAATAATGGTTTTATTCCGGTCCGTTCCTTTTAAAGTAATGAAGGATTTAGAAACTGGAATTTCTAACTTCTCCACATACTTCCCTGGCTTTATGGTTATTATCACGCGTTTTTCTGAATTGTCCTTTACATTATTTACTGCTTCCTGAATGGTTTTAAAATCTCCAGAACCGTCTTGGGCTACTGTTAATGCTAATTTGTTATCGAGCGTTTGGGCTGATACAGAAAATGCTATTAAAAATAAAGCCAGAATATATTTCATAAGTTTTAATGGTTTAAGTTTTTAGACAAAGTTTATCTGTAGAGACGCACCGCAGTGCGTCTAACGCAACGTAACCACAATGTTTGATATGCATGGCGTAGACGCACTGCAGTGCGTCTCTACGAAAAACAGGAATCTACATATAATTTTAATGCGACATCCAAACCGTCATTTCTCCCTCTCCTTTATTTCCCCATGCAAAATACGGAATCAATTTTACAGTTAATGTTTTTCCGTCTTTTGTTGAAATGGGTTTATAAAGTGTTTTATTCCAAGAATTATCAGCGGTAATTTTTGACGTCGCTTCAATTGTAACTAATTTTCTGTTTTTCAATTCGGTAAAATCAGTTTTAAAATCAGAATTCAGATTTAAAATCACATCATTTACACTTGTATTTGCAGGTAACTGATCTGATTCTAAACAATACACCAAAGGTCCTCTTTTTACCGCAACTTGATTTTTAACTTCTTCTACCAACGGATTGGCTTCCATCAATTCAACTGGCATTGGCAAATTCAATTCGATTACATCACCTTTTTTCCATTTTTGGTTTAATTTCAAATAAGTTCCCGAAACGATTTTATCTGAAACTTTCGCATTATTAACCAAAACTTCTGCATTCTGACTCCATCCTGGAATTCTCAAAAAGAAAGCCTGTAAATCTTTTGGCGCTTTAACGATTTTCAATGTTACTTTTCCGTCCCAAGGATAATTCGATTGCTGTTCAATTTCTAATGTTTCTCCGCTTAACGTTTTTGTATTCAAATTGTTGCTTCCGTATAAATTGATATACAAACCTTCTTTGGAAAGGTTGTAAGCATAATTTCCAACTTCGGCAACTGTTCTGGTTACGTTTGGTGCACAACAGTTTGATAAAGCAATATAACCTTCACGCACATTTCCCCAACGTTGATGAAATGGCAAATCGTTTGAAACATTCAGCGGATTGTTGTACAAGAATTTATCTCCTTCTAAATTCATTCCCGAAAGCACGCTGTTATAAAGCGCTAATTCTACAACATCAGCATATTTGGCATCTCCCGTAATTTGAAGCATTCTCCAGTTCCACAATACATTTCCAATATTCGCGCAAGTTTCGGTGTGAGCCGTGGCATTTGGCAATTGAAAAGGTCTTCCATACGCCTGATGAATCTTTTGAACTACAGCCGGATCATACGAAGTTCCGTCTGGTGAAACCCCATCATACAACGAACCACAACCTCCTGTAATATACATTTTACGGTATGTAACGTCATCCCAAATAGATTCTAAATTGTCTAATAACTTCTTTTCTCCCGTTTCTGCATATAAATCGGCCACTCCCGCATAAAGATAATTTGCTCTTACAGCGTGTCCCATTGCCGTAGTCTGCTGTCTAAACGGAACTCTATCCTGATTGTCATCGGTTCCATCATTCGTAGTGCCGCGAATATCAATCAGATTATTAGCCAATTCTAAAAATTTCGGATCTTTTACTGTTCTGTACATTTCAACAATTCCCATATAGTGAGACGGACAAATCGCATTTCTAGCCAATTCTGGTGATGCTTTTTTGTAGAAATCGTATAAGTAATCAGCAACTCCTTTGGCAATATTTAGGAAATTCGTTTTTCCAGTGGCACGATAATGAATACAAGCTGCAGTCATTAAATGTCCCATATTGTATTTCTCGAAACCCAATTGTTTTTTCACTTCTTCTGGGCCCAAAGTTCCCCAACGTTCGTCAATTAAAACTGGCGTATGAATATAACCGTCTTTGCGCTGTACTTTTGCGAAAAGCGCAATGGCTTTATCCATTTCAGCACCGAGCTTTTTATCTTTTGTAACGGCATAAGTGGCCGCCATTCCTTCAAAAATCTTGTAGAAATCACCATCATGAAAAGAAGGTCCTTTGAAAGTTCCTTTATCCAATCCTGCTGCAATTTCGAAGTTTTTGTACGCATGAGAAGTTTCGTTATGATACAAATCCCACATGTATGGCAAAGTATTTTTGGTTTCTACATCAAATTGTTCTTTCCAGAATCCGTTGGTCCATTTTACATCCTGTAAGCCTACGCTCTGCAATTTAGAATATGGACTTTGTGAATTCGCCACCAAACCTTTGTTTTGCGCCATTACTCCTGCACCAGCAAAAAACAAACTAAGGGAAACATTTAATAAATTTTTCATTCTACTATAATTTTGAACCATATAAGTCATATAAGTTCATTTAAACAAAACTTTTCCAATTTAACCAGATTGATATAAGCTCATTTAAGTAAAACTTAAAATTTCTTATATGACTTATATGGTTTAAATATTTACTTCACGAAGAAATTAATGGTTCTGCTCATTGAATCTCCTTCAGCATCTTTTACTGTGATTACGAATGATGCAAAGCCTTTATTTTCCGCAGTGAATTGAATTTCTTTTCCTTTTAAACTCGCTTTTCCGTTTTTAACTTCAGAGAAAGTGTAAACGGGTTTGTTTTCATATCCTTTGAAGAAATCTGTAACCGTTAAAGATTTTTTATCTTTTAAATTGATAAAATAATGAGGCTGAGCCAACCAATCTAAATAGTTATCCAGTTGTGTGAATCCGTCTTTATCAACATCTGAGTTCGCATCTGAGAAATCTCCTGCTGGTGAGTTTTCGTTTAAACCAAAAGCCTTTTCCCACCAGTTTGGCAATCCGTCATGATCGGTATCCCAATCTGAAGGACGAGTTTCTGACGGAAAATTTGGCCATCCTCCAGCATCTTCTTCACTGTCAATCATTCCGCCATAACCGCTTTTACTTCCTTTATAAGTATATGTTCCCTTTAAAGTTTCATCTATAATTCGGTTATCGTGTTTATCAAAATACGGCTGATTTGCACCAACATCTGAAAGTACATTTTTATAAGCTCCTTTAGCCGATTGTGTATTTACATAAGATTCAAAAAAAGGTTTGTTTACAAAAGTTTCATACTCCACTTTCTCCTTATTGGTTACAGTAAATTTTCTGCCTTTGTCCTGTGTTTTCTCATCAAAATAACCCGGCATAACATTTCCATCAAAGTAATAACGCTGCATTCCTTTTCCAACGCCTTCATGCTGCGCATTCAAAGCCACAAAAATCTTAGTTGAAGCTCCTGGTTTATAATAGTTATTTACAAAGTTTACTTCGTTCGCACCACCGTCTGTGGCTCTTTTTCCCCAATTATAAACTACGTTATTACGAATATCCAATCTTCCAGTATAAAATCCGTCACCGCTTAAACCACCGCCAATACTCCAGTTACGGCCTTCGTTGTGAGCCAACAAGTTGTGATGGAAACTTCCGATATCACCGCCAATTGTTGCTGCATATCCGTGCATTTTTCCTGCTTCGTATTTATCGTGTCCCGCTACGTTTAAAGCCTCAGAAATTAAAGTTCTTTGCAAAGTAATATGATGCGCGCCACGGGAACTAAACGATTCATCAATAGTCCAGCTGATGGAACAATGGTCGATAATACTAAAATTAGCGCCTGTTAAACCCATTCCGTCAAATGTTTTTCCTCCGCCGATTCTCACTTTCAAAAAGCGGATAACGCCATCATCTCCCGTTAAGCCGATCGGAGCTCTGGTAACCGTAATTCCTTCTCCCGGAGCAGTTTGACCTGCAATCGTAATATACGGCTGATTCACAACCAATCTCGAAGCCAGTTTAATATTTCCAGAAACATTAAAAACAATCGTTCTAGGGCCAATTTCCTGATTAATAGCATCACGTAAACTTCCTGGGCCGTCGTCATTTAGATTTGTAACTTCGATTACTTTTCCGCCACGTCCTCCAACAGCATAACGTCCGTAACCTTCAGCACCCGGAAAAGCCAATTGAGCAGGCTTAAACGACCAAACATTTCCTAGAGTAACTTCGCCATTAGTGTCGACTTCATCTACTCTCCAATAATACGTTGAACCACTGTATAAATCTGAAACAGAGAAACTTTTATCAGTCAATTTCCCTTTGAATTCTTTAGATGATTCTGTTGCGTTTGCTACTGCATTTTGATCTAAACCGAAATACAATTTATGAGCTACAACATTTTTTGGAGCATCCCATTTTAAAATCACATTTTTAGTCACTTCAACATGTTCGTCCCTGTTTTTTGGCTCTGGAGTGCGTGCTTGATTCATCAAGTTTGGTGTATCGATTTCAAAACCGTTAACCACAATTTGTTTTACAACATCTGGATTGTTCGTCGGATCAATTTCAAAACGAACAATTACATCTTTTCCTTTTTCTGCGTTGAATGAAATATACGCCATTGATGCATCCACTTTAGCATTGGCTCTCTGACTCGCATTTACGGTTTCCTGAAGTTTTCCGTTTATAAAAATTTTAATCGGTGAAAAAGTTTTTCCTGTAATAACATCAAATGCATTGTGAAAGGTCAAAAGTGTATGTTTCCCTGCTGCCAAACCACTAATTTTCAGTTCTAAATTTTCAGATGTAACCAATCCGTCAGAACCTAACCTATTGTAATATGGAGCACTCATTCCGACCTTGTACCATTTCGAAGTAAAATTTCCTTTTAACTTAAAGGTGATTCCATTAAAAATTTTCTGGTCTTCTTTGTTTTCATTGATTACCCACGAATCGTAACTCGGATCGTGAACTTCTTCTAATCGTCTTTGGAAAAAGTCAAAATCGACTTTTACAATTTGTTTGTCGGTATTCTGTGCTTGCCCGTTGGTCGCCAAAAGCATCGCAAGAACCGAAGCACTTAGTAATTTCTTAATCATTTTTGTGTGGTAATAGTTAGCTTAATTTTTTCAGTTTCTGATTTTCCAATCAGGTTTATAATGTCTTTTTTTCTTTCTTCTGGAACTACTTTTAAAACCTTTACTTCTCCATTAATCAATTCGGCTTCTACCGTAGTATTTTGTTTAGCGTGTAACTTGAAATGAACGTTCCATTCTTTTGGCCAAGCTGGAAAAAGATAGATTTTTCCGTCTGTTTCTTGCAAAAGCATTTCCTGCATACCAATCATTCCCGAACCGCCCCAATTGTGATCTGGAACCCAGTCAAAACCTGGTCCCCAAAATGCTGGAAAACGTCGTTCTGAATTCACCATTTTCAACGTATTGTATTTTGCAGCTTCATCGGTCAATCCTAAACGAGCAGCGAAAATATTGTCTTGTTTCCAACCTACATGGCTTCTGAATTTTAAAGCATCAGCGTCGTATTTCCATGTATTCAAAGCGGTTTCTAAATCTGGTTTTCCAACGCCATAAATTCCCCAAGGATAAACAGGGTACAATTGCGGCACTTCAGAATTATTAACACGTTCCCATGTTTTCGCAGGAAGCAATACTTTATGATTTTCAATCTGCCCAAAATTCAAAGGCGGAATTCTAGTTTGAAATGCTTTTAAATATTCAACGTCTTCTTTTGACAATTCATTGGCAGAAAGGTTTAAAAGCTGTTCTGTAATCACTTGTAAAGCCGAAATTGTACTATTAGAGTTATTTGTCATTTTATAAGTTTCAGCAGCTGAACCCGGAAAAAGAATTAATTTTCCATTTCCATCCAATGCTTTTCTTCCCCTTTGTTTCGCTAAATATTGATAATGTTCATCAAAAAAACGAAGACAGCTAATAATGAATTGGTTGTATTTCTGAATGTCTTCTTGAGCATATTCTTTCTGCTGCAACATCATTTGGCAGAATTCTAAAACGGTGTCCCATTCGTATTCCAGCCAAGCATTGTATTCCATTCCCGGATCGTAATTTTCAGGACGTTTCCATTCGTATTCTGCTGGATTTGGAAGTCCGAAATTCTCTAATTGTTCTGTGAAAGAAGCTCCGCTGTGTTTCCAATAGACTTTACTACGTAATTCGGCATTTTTTTGAAGACTTACATAATAATCCAATTGTGATTTCATCATGTCAAAATCACCGCTTTTTATCATGGGAAAATAAACCAATCTTTGATTTTGAGCCGTCATCGTTCCTCCGCCCCAATTTCTAAAATCAGGTGTAAAATTTAAGTCTTTATTGGTATAAACAGGATCAACCGTAAATAATCCACCATTGAATTTGGTTGGATATTTTCCGTATGCATTGCACCCCAACATATATCTAAACAACTGATAATTCTGCCCAATTTGATAAACCGAATCCTTCTCAATCGATTGATTTTTTTGTGTAAAAATAAAACTGCGGTTCCAGAAATTATTCCACCATTTTATAGTGTTTTTTTCTGCTTGTTTTGCTGTGTTTTTGTTCGAAGCAATCAAACTTTGCAAACCATTATTCCAATTTGAAAAGTCTGATTGACTGGTATTTAAATAAATTTCTAACGAATGTTTTCTTGAAGGTTTTGCACTCGTTAATTTAAAACCTTTGAAATCGGTATCCTGATATTTTCCTAAATAAGTTCCATCAGGTTTTAAATTATCACCTTTCATGAATCCACCGAAAGTTAAATTGGCAATCGGATTCATCATTTGATCTTTAACCGATTCCATTTTCTGCTGTTTTATGGCAACATCAAAAACGGTTTGTTCGCGATTTCGGTGATAGAATTTAAGTCCGTTATTTTCAAAAGCAATCGAATCTTTAAAAATGACAACATCACCCTGAGGTGCCCATTTATAAGAATTGGCATTGTTTTCTTTTCCTTTTGAAATACGATTCTGATGGCGCCAGCTTTCATAAGAAGCAGTCATTTTCAGCGGATTTTTGCTTTCTAAATCGACATGAATAATAGGTTTAAAAACATCCACCCAAAGTTTGATTTTGGTATCATTCTGACCAACTAAAACGTAACCGTCTTTTAGTTTTAATTCCTGACGAAAACCTGCTTTCCCTTCAAACGGATTCGGGCTTAAAGTAATTTTTATACGGCCTAATTTTAATAAAGTATTATGTTCGTCAAAAGTCCCGCTTCGCGAAAAATAGAAATACAAATCTCCTTTCTCGACCCAAACATTCATCCCGATATCACCGCCACCCAAAGGCATAGATTCAGATGCATTGTTGCTTTGCGTCGTCCAGACTTGATTGTAAGTATCAAGTACAGGAATCTGCGCGTTAAGACAAAGCGTTGTGAAGAGAAATATGTATTTAATGTATTTCATTTTTTAGCTCTCCTGCAAGGTTATCAAAACCTTGTAGGTATTTATTTTTACACTTTTAAATTCTAAATCAGACACCTACAAGGTTTTGAAAACCTTGCAGGAGCTCGTGACGTATTACCATTCATCAGTCCTAAACGAAGAAACCGGCAAACCTCCTGCGCTAAATAATTCCGCTTTGACGAAATCTTTCCATAAATAGCGCACTGCAACGGGTTTAGTCACTTTATCAGAAGTCAAAACCACCGATTTTCGTCTTACAACCGTTTTTGCAGGATAAAAAACTTTATCTTCTCCTGCTATTTCAAAACCTGTCACTTCTTTATCGTAAGATGTAATTCCGTTAGCGACATCATCAAAAGAAACGGTTACAGCACCGTCTTTAATTTCCATGCTCTTGTATTTCGGACTTTCAAATTCGAAACCTTCAATTCCGTACGTTCTTGCCAAAGCCTGAAAAGCCAATCGGTTTCCTCCTTTTTCCTTGTCCATTGGATGAATGTTATTTTCTTCTCCAACATCCATTAAAACTGCCATTGCCGAATTCGGAATTTCTTTTGAAGCCTTAAACTGTGCCTCTCTCAAATAAGCCGAATTGTATTTTTCTACATAATCTTTTGGATGAAAGGATGCATAATTAAACGGTGCAATTTGAGCGAAATAAAAAGGAAATTCACCTTGATTCCACATTGTTCTCCAACTGCTTACCATCTTTTTCATTAAAGCTGTATATTCATTTGCTCTTTCGTAATTTGATTCTCCCTGATACCAAATGCAACCTTTTATTCCGTAACCAATTACAGGAGAAAGCATTCCGTTAAACAAAGTCGTTGGAACACGATTTGGATCTTTTGCTAATTCTTCTTTTGTGGTCGGAATTTTAGCGCTAGCGAAATCTTTCAGCATTTCCGCATTCATCCATGCTTCCATACTTGAACCTCCGTACGATACATGAATTAACCCCACAGGAACATTTAAAACTTCCTGTAAAAGCGAACCAAAATACCAAGCCGTTGCACTAAAGTTGGAAGTTGATTTTGGAGAAGCTTCTTCCCATTTTCCTTCAAAATCGTCTTTTGGTTCTAAAACCGTCGCACGTGGAATCGTAATTAAACGAATGTTTTTATTGGTAGATCTTACAATGATTTCGTTTCCATTTTTAACTGGCTGTCCTTGAAATCCTTTTAACGGCATTTCCATATTCGATTGTCCCGAACAAAGCCAGACTTCACCAATTAAGATGTTTTTGATGGTTACTTTTTCCGTTCCTTCTGTTACTTCAATTGCAAATGGTCCGCCTGCTGTTGGCGTTTGCAATGCTGTTTTCCATTTACCAGACGCATCAGCTTTTGTTTTGTAGATTTTAGAATTCCACGATGTTTTGATGGTGACATTGGCATTCTTTTCTGCCCAGCCCCAAATTGGTGCGTTTGATTTTTGCTGCAACATCATATTGTCTGTAAACAATGCTGGCATTTTGATTTTTGCATTGATTTGCAGACTTGCTAAAGCAACCATGAATGCAATAATTGAATTTCTCATTTTCGTTGTGTTTTATTAGCCACGAATTCACAAATTAATCTCAAATCTGATAATAAAAAATTCGTGAATTACTTCGTCCGTTCGCTATCGCTCGGGTCGTGGCGAAAAAAAATTATTTTTCTTTTACAATACTTACTGGTCCCAATAATCCCGCTTTTAGCAATGGATTTCCTTCCAATCTAAATGGCGCTGTTGTCCATGTCAACCTCTCTTCTTTTGGCAATTTTTGATCACCAATTAATCGGTTTGCCCACGTATTCGTTACTTTTATTACAATTGTATTTTTTCCTCTTTGTAAGGCGTTCGAAATATTGGTTTTGAATGGAAAAGTCCAAAGTGTTCCACAATCTTTTCCATTAATTGAAACTTCTGCAATATTGGCGATTTCACCTAAATCAAGCCAGATTTTGTCGGTGTCTTTTCCTTTCCAAATAAACTCTTTTTTGTAAATTACGGTTCCTGCGTAATACTTAATCTGATCATTTTCTGAAGTACTCCAATCAAACAGTTTATTTGTTTTTACCACTTCTTTCGGACCTTTGAATTTTGGATCGAATTGAAGTTCCCAATTCTCATCTAAAACCTGAACTTTTTCAAATTCAGCTGTTTTTCCTTGAGCCAAAACTTCTTTCGTTTCATCTTTAAAAATTACAAAACCAGATTCGTTAGCTTCTAAAGTTAAAGAAACATTTGTTCTTCCATTTTCTATTTTCCAATTGGCTAAAGCCGATGTTTTGTCCGTAACGGGATTGTACCATTGTGGCACTTTTCCAGTTATTCTAAATGAAGCATCAAATGTTCTTTTTTGCTCTTTTTGATTCGAAAGAAAATAGATTTCTTCATTATCGGCTTTTCTATGTGCCCAAGCAATTGTTTCTGAATCGGCTCTGTTTAAATTTGGAAAATAAACATCTTGAGTGATTCCGATTGAAGCAAAATCGTTCCCTAAATAAGGTAATTTGACAACCATTCCTTTTCCGATTTTCCATGAAGTGGAATTGGAATTATTCCAAATCTCATCAATCAAATTCTGCCATTTCTTTTGATCGGCTTCTGATTGAATTCCCGGTTGAATAGTTGGTTTTTCGTCCACAAAAATCGTTGCTCCATCTTTTAGCAATTGCAGGATTTTTTCGGCGGAAGCCAAAGACAACATTTTATTCGGCGCCATTTTATGGCTTCCCGGAAACAGTAAAGCTCCATATTCGATTCCTCCTTCAAAAGTTACTTTTCCGTTTACGACTTTTGCTCTGTTGATTAAAACATCAGCATTAAATGAATCATATTGATAACCATTTAAAGCATTAATCCATTGCGACAAATCGGTTATATTTTTAGAATACGTCACTTCTTTCGGCATTTTTGCTGTTGGCTGACCTTCATTTTCTAAACGAATTTTCTCGCTTTCAAGCCTTTCTTTTCCAAAAACATTCGGAATAAATGGCACTAAGCGATCTGGAACAAAAGAACGTGACGGAAAATCTTCTCCGATAAAAACCGCCAAATCAATGACAGGTTTTCCTTTTTGCAATTGAAATTGTACTCTCTGGCAATAGTCAAACCAAGCTTTTCCGGGTTTCCACCACGTTTGATCTCTTTGAAAAAAAGTTCCGATATCGTCTAAAGTCATTCCTGGTTTTCTATCCGTCCACGGATTATGTACAAAAACGTGATAAAATAAACGGTTGATTCCCAAAGCATAATTTCGATCTGCTGTCGTTTTTAGATTTCCTGGATGTTCGTTCCAATCCATTCGCAAAGCCGTAAAAGATTCAGCCTGAATAATGTCTTTACCATAAATATGTCCGCCCGATATGGCATCCACCATATCAAAAGGTTTGTCGTGCGTTGGGCTTTTCAGCCAAAATTCACCTCCTGGATAATCGACATATTTATAATGCAATAAAGCATCGCTCATCATGGTTGGCGCAACGTTTTCAGAACTTAACTTAACGTTATATTCTTTGGCAATTTGAGCGACAGTTCCGTAGAAATTATCTGCCACTAAATCGCCAATTGTTTTTCTAACATCGTATAAAACTTTCTCAGAGAAATCGGCACTTTCTATTGGAATTCCAGCCATTACAGGAAGATATTCGACAATATCGTAACCGCGTCTCTTTTTAAATTCAGCCTGAAAAACCGAAGACCAGTTCTGGCTTCCGCATTCCCAGCTGTCAAAATGAAGAATTGCCAAAACTCTTGAAGCCAATTCAGGACCAGCAGAACGAACGGCTTCTCCAAACCAATGATCTAGTTGAAAACGAATTAATTCGAGATTAAATTTATCTACTTCCAACCCTTTTCCTGCCCCGCCCGTTGCATTTTCATGACCTGTAGAAGTATGTCCCATTCGGATAATTTTCCATTTTCCTTTTGGCGCTTTCCAATTTAGATTTCCTTCAGCATCCACAAAACTCGAAATATTGATAATTTCTGATTTTTTGAATGCATCTAAATTCGGAATTTCTTTCTCCGTTGTTTCTGGAGTCAAACGCCAAATTGCGCCTGATTTTCCTTCGTAATTATTGATTAAGGACTGATTAGAAAGTGTAATTTTACTCACTTTCAGATTTTGTTTCCATTTGGCAAAATCCAAATCTTCTGCACCTGGTTCTGTTCCAATTGGATTATACACAAATCTGAAATATTTTGCGGTAACTGGTGCGATTGTATGCGTATTTGGATAATCCATATCCTGCCAGCCGTGGCGCGGTGCAATCAGTCTTTCGTGGAATTTAAAATGAATTCCGTCATTGCTTACTTCCACAATCAAACGTTGTGCTTGATAGTCTCTTCCTTTGGTTTCAATTACGATTGATTTGCAAGTAAAAGGTTGTGCAAATTCGTACTGAATCCAACCTGCTTCTGCAAATTTGAAATTTTCGTCTTTCTTCGGATCAGCCAAAAACGAAGCATCAGTGTTGTTTGATGTCGTTACTTTCGGCAATTGAATCTGAGAAGTAGTTTCATATTCTTTTATCGGAATTGCAAAAACTGCAATATCTTTATAATAATCTTTGTAATGCTCTGGAACTGGCAGTTTTGAAGCGACTTTTTTTCCTCCTAAAATTTCTGTCGTTGACCAAACTACTTTTTGCATTGACATTTCAGGCATAATCCACGGACCGCCTGCGACCGCAAATCCGTCGGCTCCGTGAAAAGCGAGTTTCAAACCTAAACGATCTGCTTCTTTGAAAGCCCAACGAATCATATCCCAAAATTCAGGCGTCAGCTGTAAAACTGGCGGATCTATCAATGGCGGATTTGCTGGCCCTTTAATGGTCATTAAATAAGAGCCTGCAATTCCGTTTTGTTTCATGGCTTCTAAATCGGCCGTGATTCCAACTTTAGAATAGGCCGATTTCATCCAATACCAATACACCCAAGTTTTGGAGGATTCTAGTGTTGGCTGAAATGATTCTTTTTTATGGACTTCCTGCGCAGAGACGAAGCTTGCGAGAAGAAGGATAAAAAAGAGGTGTTTTTTTTGAAACATTTTAATCGTTTTATTTCGTTTGTAAACCCAACAGGTTTTTGAAACTTTCGGGTTTGGTATATTTATAACATAGCCAATGGTTTCAACCATTGGACGAAACGTGATTTTACATTACGTTTCCCAAGGTTGAAACCTTGGGCTATGTTTGATAATTTGTTAGTACTACGCATTTTTGTCATTTCGACGTAAGGAGAAATCACACTAGAAGCTCTCAAAGCTTGTCTTCAATCTGTATCGAATCCCGCGTGTGATTTCTCCTTACGTCGAAATGACAAACTATATCTTTAATTTTTAATTGTCAATTAATCTAATACTTAAACTTCTTCAAACTACTTTCCAACTGATTTTTTGAACCGTTGAAAGGCGTTAAATAAAAACTATATTGATAGTTTCCAGATTTAATCTGATATTGTTCAATTGGTTGTGCTACAATCGTCCAACTGTCGTTTCCACCAACTCCCATTTGGATTAAATCGATGTTAAGCGTCAAAAATCCTGGATCTTTTAAATCATAAGTGTGACCCGCTCCACTCAAGTTTTCTTGTGTGTAAGGCCAAGCGCTCATACTTAAAACTTTGTCATCATTAACTACCATAAAACCTTGATTTTTCTGCGGAGTTGTTAATGCCATCCATCTTACATCACATCTGTTTCCGTTTTCTTGCGGTTTTGGATAATGTTCGATAAAGTCATTAATTGGAAGCGAATATTTACCAACAAACGAACCAAAACTTCTGTCGCTGTAATTTTCCAACTCTCCTTTTCCGTACCAAGATATCTGATCGAATTTTCTTTGAACTCCCATCTGCATTCCGATTTTTGGAAGGTTTGGCAGTTTGTCCGAAGCTTTTAAACTGTAATCTACTTTTATCACTCCATCTGGGTTGATGTTGTACACTACGTTTACGTTTGCGCTGTCTTTTATAATTTCGTAATCGCTTATCACTTTAATTTCAGAAGCCGATTTATCGATTTTCACATTAACCAATTTTGGTTTTGCTTTGTACCATTGTTTCAACAGCTTTTGCGATTTCCATCCGCGTTTGTCGTTGTCTGTAAGCGGTCTTACGAAGTTAGGCAGCAACGGTGCAAAAACCTGTTCTTCTCCGTTGAAAACATACGAACTCAAAGCTCCGTTTGTTTTTCCAATCGTAATATCAAAAGCCTTTCCTTTAATTTTAAATTCCGAATCCGATTCAGAAACATTCAATGCTTCTTTTTTAGCATTCAAAACCAAAGTTTCTTTCTTTTTCAACTGAAATTGATCTTCAGCAACCACATATCCTTTTGAAGCCCAAAGTTCATCTGCTGAGAGCTGAAATTCAATATTCAAAAGATATTCGGCATCATTTTTCATCTTTGGAAGATATGAGCTTACATCAATTGTTGTAGATTGTCCTGCTTCTACTTTTAACGGTTTTAAAATCTGAGTTTTAATTACGTTTCCGTTTTCCAATACTTTTAAAACTGGAATATAACCTTGTAAAGATTTAACCGCCTGACGATTTTTAATTTCTAATTGATTCCCATTTAAAGTTGAAACCGCTGGCTGATAGACCCATTTATTTTCAAAAATCGAACCTTTTGGTTTTCCGTTAGAATCTACAATTCCTTTTGTATTGAAGTTCCCGTCATGGTATTTTTCTCCAAAATCTCCTCCGTGGGCAAAATAATTCTGTCCTGATCTTGAATCAAATTTCACTAAACCTTGATCTTTAAATTCCCAAATACAGCCTCCAATAACTCTTGGAAGCGAACGGAATTCATCCCATAATTCTTTTAAATTTCCAACTGAATTCCCCATCGCATGAGAATATTCTACGAAAATAATCGGACGAGTATCTTTCTTTTGATCTACTAAAAATTTTGGTGTGAAAACGCCCGGATAAAAACGGCTGACCATATCGACATACGAATCATCTTGCGGGTTTTCGAATCGGTAAGCGTGATCGATTGTTTTAGGATATCTTGGATCAAGCGGATCAATATAACCGTCTAATCTCGCATTTCCTTGCGCTGGTTCGTAATGCACCGGACGAGTAATATCAAAATCGTGAACCCAACCCGACATTGCAGCATGATTTGGCCCTTTTCCGCCTTCGTTACCCAAACTCCACATAACCACTGATGGGTGGTTTTTATCGCGTTCTACCATTCTAATCATACGCTCCATATAAGCATTGGTCCAAAGCGGATCGTTGCTTAATTTACCGCCAATTCCGTGTGTTTCTTGGTTGGCTTCGTCCATTACCATGATTCCGTACTGATCGCATAATTCATAAAAATAAGGATCGTTTGGATAATGGCTTGTACGCATAAAGTTGAAATTGAACTTTTTAATCGTTGTAATATCTTGTTTAATGTCTTCTCTAGTAACGGCTTTTCCTCTTGTCGGATGATGGTCGTGACGGTTTACACCATATACATAGGTTTCTTTTCCGTTGATGAGCATTTTTCCGTTTTCTTTCGAGAATTCAATCGAACGGAAACCTACTTTACAGCTTTTGGCTTCTGTAACATTTCCGCTTTTGTCTTTTATCGAAATCACCAAAGTGTACAAATTCGGTTCTTCTGAACTCCATTTTTTAGGATTTTTAATGTTTTCTTGGAAGAATCCAAAACGAACATTGTCCAGACGCGGATAACTTTCGTTGATTAAATCGATTACAGGCCTTTGAAGCGGTTCTTTGAATATTGCCGTATTATTCGCATCGTACAACTGAATATTCATCGTGTAGTCTTTGATTTTTTCTCCCGTCAAATTTTCAACTTTGGGTCTTAGTTTGAAAATCGCGTCTTTGTATTCTTTGTCTAGTTTCGTTTGAACAAAGAAATCTTGAATACGTAATTTTGGCTCCGCCATAATGAAAACTTCTCGCTGGATGCCGCTCATGCGCCAATGATCCTGATCTTCTAAATAAGAACCATCTGTCCAACGAATTACACGAACTGAAACTACATTTTCTCCTGTTTTCAAATATGGCGTAATATCAAATTCTGACGGTAAAAAACTATCTTCTCCGTATCCTAAAAATTCTCCGTTCAGCCAAACTTCAAAACCTGAACTTACGGCTCCGAAATGTAACGTAACCGTCATATCTTTCCAGTTTTCAGGAACGGTGAATGTTCTTTGGTAAGAACCAACTCCATTATAATCTTTAGGAATATAAGGCGGATTTATGGGTCGAAACGGATAAACAGCACTTTTGTAAATAGGATTATCGTAGCCTTTCATTTCCCAGTTGGAGGGCACTTCGATTTTATCCCAACCTGAAACGGTATTTTTATAGAAATCTTTTGAGGCTTCTTTTAAGTTTACTGCATATTTAAAATTCCAATCACCGTTTAGCATTTGGATTCGACTTTTGGTTCTGTCGCCTTTTAAAGCATCTTCAACACTTGAGTACGAATATGCAGTTGTTCTTGACGGTTGTCTGTTGATGCTTGTTATCGTTGGATCTTCCCATGGTGCAAATTCGTATTTTTTATGAAGTTCTGGAACTCCTGCAGGTTCTCCTGTTACGGATTGTGCTTGTATTGTGTAAGATGTAAATAGTAAAATGTAAAATGCATACGTCAAAAATCTAAATTTGAAAAATCGCTTTTTGTATTTTGTTTTTGACGTCAACATTGGTTTTATATTTTGTTTCATTATTATTTGGTTCAATTGTCCCTACAGGACAAACTTGCATTGGCTTAATCTTTTTGCTACCGACCTAAGACTCCTATCGGAGTCATTTTTCGTTAAGAGTGCTAGTTATTCTTCATAACTAATAACTACTTTTTCACTTTCTTCTCCGGCGGAGCCACAAAATTCAATTTGCTTTTTCCTAAATCTTTAGAAGTTGCGATTGCGATTCCTCTTTGTTCTGCTTTGTTAACCGCACAATAGAAATGATACACAACGCCATCGTGTTTTACCACAAAAGATTTATGCGCAAACAAATCGTCGTAAGGTTCAGATGATTTAATCAAATCTTCGCCTTTCCAGTCAGTCCAGTTTACTAAATCATTTGAAACCGCAAAACGGTTAAATGCGCCTTGATTCCAACCCGTCCAAAAAGCTCCGAAATAGAACATTACCCAAGTATCGTTAATACGCTGAATATAAGCATCTCCTGAGATTCCTTTATGATGGTTAATTAAAGGCTTATTGCCATAACGCTCCCAGTGTTTCATATCGTTTGATACTGCCATCGCAATACGCTCTGCGCCTTTCGCAGGATTGATACTATCACCACGGGCATTGTAATACATGATGAAATTGTGTCCGGTTAATTTATCTTTATCGCGAATTACACTGTTTTTATACATTGTGCTATTGTCCCACCATTTAGCATCTTTATCTTTTGGTGTTAAAACTGGATTTTCTAATCTTTGAAATTCGTGTGGTTTTGTCGGAGCTTCTTTCGTATAAGCCATTCCGATTGATAAAACTCCTGCTTCGTAACCTTTGCTGTCTCCACCAAAATAACTCATCCAGTATTTGTCATTGTATTTTTCCCATTCGTAGCTTCCGCCCCAAGTTAAGTCTTGCAACGAAATATATCCTGCTTTTTGGTTAACATCCCAGTGTTTTTCATTTTCTGAGAACGACATTACTTTTCCTAGATGTTTCCAGTCCAAAAGATTATCACTTTCTGCTAACCAAGTTTCATAACCTCTTCCGTCATAAATCAAATAGGTCATGTACCATTTTCCGTCTTTTCTAAAAACACTCGGGCAATCCATTTTATAAGAGTTGTCTGTTGGCATCATCACCAAACCGTATTTGTAAGGCGTTTTTACTTCTTCGTAAATTTCCTGCATGACGCTATTGGTGATTTCTCTTTTTTTGTATTTGGTTGCACAACTGCTTATAAAAAGCGCTGAAACAGTAATAAGAAGATATTTAATTTTCATTTTCTTGGTTATGTTTTTGGTTGCTTTTTGCCACAAAGGCTCTAAGACTCTAAGTTTATTTTTTCTTTGCGACTTTGTGTCTTTGCGAGATTATTTTTAAGCTTAGTTTTTTAGCTCTCGCAAAGTCGCTAAGGCGCAAAGTTTCTTTTCTCTATATTCTATATTCTATTCTCAAAAAAATCTTGTCTCTTGCTTCTTTCTTCTACCCCGACTTACTTCTTCAATTCTTTTAACTTCGATTCCATCACATCTTTGTTCAATTTTACTTTTACCATTCCTGTTGGATGAAATCTTCTTTTCAAATCGATTGCATTATAAACTATAGTGTAAACATCATTTCCTTCTGGGATTAAGCACAGCGGGGTTCTCATAATATCCCACCACTTGTCTAATTTGGTTTCGATTGGCAGATAATGTGCTTCTGACCAATTAATACCATCTGCCGATAATGAATACGCAATCATATTTGGCAAATGATGTCCCCAGCCGTCTGGACCTCCGTCGAAAATCGCGATGTACAGACCGTTGGGTAATTGGCTGACAATTGGATTTTCAACAAAAAGCGGATGCATGGTTTTAATGGGCTCCAAACCTTTGTTCATTCTCAACCAAGGCCCTTCTAAACTTTTGGATTCGGCTAAAGCCACAAACCAGCCTTTTCCTGATTTCTTTGGATAATCTGCCCAAGAGTTAAAGGGATACGCGCCACTGTAAAATCCGAAATATTTGTCGCCCACTTGATATGGAAAAAAAGAAGCAACACCTTGACGTCCTTCCCAAGGTTGAGAATCCAATCCTGGTTCCATAATAATTCCCATATCTTTGTACGGACCACCAATTCCGTTGATTCCGTCTACAGTCGATTCGCAACGCCAGATTCTTCCAAATGAGTGATTCGGTTCTATTTCTTTACTCACCGTATACGCCAAATAATAGCCGTACCATTTATTTGCTTTTTCATTAAAAACAGGCATATACGACCAAATTGCAGCACGACGATCATTCATTGGATTATCATCTTCGGTTACGGCATAAGTTCCGCTTGCTTGATAGATGGTCGATTCTCTTTTCCAATGAATGGCATCTTTACTTGTCCAATGTCCGATTTTGGTTTTTACACGATCATAATAGTAATCAACGCCTTTTTCTCCTGCTCTTTCGGTTGGAAACATGTGATAGGTATCATCCACTTTTACTACACGTCCACCTTCAAAACCTCCTTGAATTCCATCAGTTCCTGACATTCCTTCATCAATAACGGGTTTATTTTCTCCGCCGATAACTTCGAAAAGCGGTTTTTCATCTGAAAATCCTTCAACAATAAAAGTTGGGTTCCAAAGTTTTCCGTCTGGTAATTTTACATCTCTTGATTTTAGATTTTCGAAAGCTTTTACAACGCCCAAAATGGCAAATAATCCTCTCCCGTTTGGATTTATAGTTTGATTTCCTTTTGAAAAAGAAAGTGCATAAACATTTACTGCAGGTAATCCCGTAATTGTAACTCCATTTTCTAAAACCAATTTGGCATCTTTAAAATTCTCAGCTTGAAGATAATCAGCATTTTTATCCTGAAAAACTCCAACTAAAACTGTTACAGGTTCTTTAAACTTTAATTGTAACGGAGTATTTGTTCCGTTTTTATATTTATCTAAGGGAAGTTCAATTCCTGTCACCCCTTGCAATTCTTGTGCTAAACGAACAATATTGTGTTTGCTTCCTGAAAAAACGTGAGCGTATTGAGTCGTTTTGAAAGTCTTGTAATTTGATTTTATGATTTCGAATGAAGCTGGTTTCCATGCGGTATTTTGGGCTGTGACTTGAACGCAAAATGCCAGCACAAAGAAAATGGTTGTGTTTAATTTGAAATTGTATTTGGTACTTATTGAAAACATTGGTTTTTATTTTTTTTGAGCTTTATGTCATTCCGACAAAGGAGAAATTGGGCGATAACTATGGGCTAATTACTGGCAACTAAGAAATTAAATCGCCTTATAATTCACCACATATTCCACATTTGGTTTTATGATCAGCTGGTATTTATTTTTTGCTAATTCTGTAATCGTTCCAAAGTTTGTTTTTGGTTTGCTTGCACTTTTGAAAATTAATTTTCCTTCTCCCTCGCCAGCTTTTACTTTAATTTCTTTGGTGCTGCAATACACGGCAACTTCTCCGTTTGGTGTTGGCACTTTTCCTTCCATCCATTTTAAACCTCCTAAGTTTGGTTTGATTTCATATTCTGAATATCCTGGAGCAGTTGGCTTTACACCTAAATAATATTTTCCAAGCAAATAAATCGGACTTGCTCCCCAAGCGTGGCAAAGGCTTTTTCCATAAGGGCGACCGTACATTTCTAAATGTTCTTTTCCGCTTTGTTTTGGATCGTATTTTTCCCAAAATGATGTAGCTCCCAGATTTAGCATTCCGCCCCAATAATCGCGAATTTCATTTAATACAAATTTCTGTTCGTCCATGGCGCATAAGGCTTCCAATTCATAAAAACGCATGTATGGCGTTGTAATTTGAAGAACATCTTTATTGAGCAGCACTTTATTTTTTACGCTTTGTTTTTGTTCTTCAGTAAAATAATTGAAGAAAATACCGAACATATTAGCATATCTGGTTACAATATTCTGCATTTTACCGTCGATGCGCTGGTGCTTCATCACGTTTTCTTTTTTATCCCAAAAGACATCAAATAAGTTGGTTTTTAAATCAGCAGCCAATTTTTGATATTGTTTTTGGTCTTCATTTTTACCTGCGATTTCAGCACTTACCGCCATTGCTTCTAAACTTCTTGCTAAAAGCATTTGCTCAAAACTAACTTCGCCTGTTTTTGGCAATCCGTCGGCCCAATCAATGAAAACCCAATCGCCTTCTAATGGTTCTAGAAATCCGTTTTTATTTCTTCTCTCTAAACAGAAATCCATCAATGATTTCATTCTTGGATAATAAGTTTTAATAAATTTTGTATCTCCTGTGTGCAAATAATAATCATAAACACCCACAAACCAATACAGCGAATAATCCATAATGATATTTACGTGAGCCGTTACAGGATCTTTTCCGCGAAGTGCTGACATCGTTCGTTCTACAGAAGGCGAATCAAAGAACAAATAATAATTCATCAAATAACTTTGATATGCATCACCAGACCAAACCCAACGGTCACGTTTGATTCCGTCGATAAAAAATTCGCGAGAAGTTAAATGCATCGTATAAGCAGACACGTCCCAAATTTTATTCAATAATTGATCTGAAGATTTGAACGCGCCACGATAATCTAATGGCAAATATTCGTAAAGCATTGAAATCGAATCGTATTTTATTCCTGCATCTGCTTGTACTTGAACATAGCGAAATGCTTTTGATTCATTATGCGTATAAGTTTCAGATTGTTTACCGTCAAAAGACAAATGATCTAATGTTTCGCATTTGGCAGAATCCAAAGCCTCTTCACGCGATTCGCCGTAATAAAGCGCTACTTTGCCTTTTCCTTTTAAACCGTGAATTTTGATGTAACCAAAAGTTTCTTTTCCAAAGTCCACCAACTCGCCTCCTTCAATTTTTTCTGTCTTTTTTGCGCTTAAAGGTTTTGTTGTTAATTTAAATTCAGAAGGTTTATTCTGGGCTGAATCAAAATTCCATGAACCAACAGGAACCCATGGCGTACCCGATTGCTGTGCCTTTCCAGCTTCGTCAATCCAAAGTTTATCTTCGTTGGTTACTTTCCAAGAAGCATCTGATTTCACATATTGACCAGAAATATAAATAGCCGGCAACACTTCTTGATTGTAAACTTTAAAGGAAATTTTGTGCTTTCCGGCAGGAACTGTTATTGATTTTGGCTGTCCGTAAATTTGAACACCATCCAAAAGCAATTGAAAAGGTCCTTCTGAGAAAATTTTTACTTCATCTGGTTTTGGAATATCTACTTCGGTTTGAAAAGTTACCAAAGCATAAGGGCTATAATATTGCCAAAGTGGCGGAAATACTGCTTCGCGTTCTGTACGTCTTACTTGCATTTTATTGCTTAACCAAACTTCGAAATCGCCTGGGTACCAAATCCATGTCGCTTCTTTTGATTTCTCTTGAGCAAACAAAAAATCAGAAGGACAGAAAATAATAAGAACCAATAAAAGTTTAAAAATGGAACAGCGGTTTAACATAGTAAGTTTATTTTGGGACTAAAGATAAGTGTTCTCGTCACATTTGACACCCTGTACTATCCTGCTATTTCATAAAAAACACTACTTTTTGATAATTTTTTAAGGGAAAAATTACGAGTTATCACTTTTTTAGTATTAAAAAAAATGATGTCGCGATTTTTATGGGACGCAGATGAAAACGGATTTACTTCGTAAAGACGCTGATAAAAACGGATTTTTCATTCTGTCCTTTTTTTAAAACACATAGAAACATAGATTTTTTAAATACTTAAAGAATTTAGAGCCGATCAAAAAATGACTAGTCATTAACACATAGCTATGTGTATTTAGATAAGTGAAACGCCTTTTTCACACACAAGAAAGACTATGATTCTATGTGTTTAAAAAATAAAAAATCCGCATCAATCCGCGTTTTCGCGATAGCGAATCCGTTTCATCAGCGTTCAATTGCACATTTAAAATCTAAGCAATCAGTTTTTCAGATTCATTTTCATCTTCTAAAATATAGTTAGAAGGCGTTGTACCCAAATGCTTTTTAAACATATAAATAAAAGCACTAGCCGTTTCGTAACCTAAATCAAGTGCGATTTCTTTTATCGATTGTTTTTCGCCTAATCTTTTAATGGCTTCCAGTAATTTCATTCTTGTACGCCAATCGCTGAAGTTCATTCCTAATTCTTTGATAAAAAGACGCGACAAAGTACGACTGCTCATAAAAGAAAGTTCAGCATAATAATCGATTGTTTGTTTGCTTGAAACATCATTCATTAAAAGTTCCACTACTTTTTGAAGTCTCTCGTTATTTGTGGTTGGCAGGAAAGTGGCGCTTGGAACAATTAAAGCTAATTCGTCTAGAAAAACGGCAATTACTCTTCTTTGCGAATCAGTTAAGTTGCCGCTTGTTCCAAAAGAAATGATTTTAAAAACCAATTGCTTCAAAAACATCGGAATATCAAACGAAAAACTGTTTTCTGGCAATCCTTCCATTACAGACGGATCCACAAAAACGCTATAATAATTAACGTCTTTCTGAAAAGTCACCTGATGCTCGACTCCACTAGGAAGCCATAAACCCTGCAACGGATTCACGACCCAAATATGATTGCCAACAACAACGTTCATTACGCCACGTGTTGCATAAATTAATTGGCCTCTAGGATGTGAATGCGAGATACACATTTCGTTGTTTACCATTTCTGTATAACCAATAACAGGTATTGATGGATTTACTTGGTATCCATAATCCTGTGCCATTCTATATGTCCGAATTTGATTATTCATTGTCCAAATATAGCAATTTTGACATTCTAATTTGTTTCAATTTTGTAAAAAATTTAGTGCCACTACAATTTCTAAAATTAAAATTAACCTAAAAAACACTCATGGAAACCGTTAAAGTACAACCAGAAGTAATTAAAAAAACGACGTATTCGATACTTTTTATAATCAGCTTTTCTCATTTAATCAATGACCTTTTACAAGCTGTTGTTCCGTCAATTTATCCGCTTATTAAAGACAATTTCGGACTGAGCTTTAGTCAGATCGGAATCATCACTTTTACCTATCAAATCGTAGCTTCAATCCTGCAGCCTTTTGTGGGAATGTATACTGATAAAAATTCTAAACCCTATTCTCTAATTGTTGGAATGTGTTTTACAATGACTGGATTATTTCTGGTTTCTATTGCAACTAATTTTGTTTTTTTACTATTATCTGTAAGTTTGATCGGAATTGGATCATCGATTTTCCATCCAGAATCGTCTCGTGTAGCGCACTTAGCTTCGGGCGGAAAAAAAGGGCTGGCTCAGTCGATCTTTCAGTTGGGAGGAAATGCAGGAAGTGCCATCGGACCTTTATTAGCCGCATTTATCATCATTCCAAACGGACAAAGTTATGTGGCTTGGTTTTGTATTATTGCTTTAATTGGCGTTTTTGCTTTGTACAGAATTGCAATTTGGTACACAGAACATTTATCTGAAAGAAATGCGAATAAAACTGCAATGAAAATTGAAACACATCATTTATCTAAAAACCGTGTGATTGCTTCGTTAATTATTCTATTGGTTTTGATTTTCTCTAAATACTTCTACATGAGCAGTATTATGAGCTATTATACTTTCTTTTTGATTGATAAATTCCACATCTCGATTCAACAATCGCAAGTGTATTTATTCTTGTTCTCAGGAGCTGTTGCGGCAGGAACTTTAATTGGCGGGCCAATTGGAGATCGTTTCGGACGTAAATATGTAATCTGGGTTTCTATTCTTGGAGTTGCCCCTTTTACCTTGATGTTGCCTTATGTTTCTTTATTCTGGGTTGGAACTTTATCTGTAATCATCGGATTGATTCTTTCTTCTGCTTTCTCTGCAATTTTAGTATATGCAACTGAATTAATGCCCGGAAAAGTTGGTTTAGTAGCGGGTCTTTTCTTTGGTTTCGCTTTCGGAATGGGCGGATTGGGTTCTGCTGTTTTAGGAAAAATCGCCGATGCAACGAGTATAGAATATGTATTTAAAATTTGTGCCTTCTTGCCTTTAATTGGCGTTATTACAGGGTTCTTGCCGAATATTGAAGGACGAAAAAAGGCTTAATTTTTAGAGATTTGCCACAAAGTCGCTAAAGCGCAAAGTTTATTGAAATTATATTTAATTGCGTCGAGCTTTATTAATAAAAGTCCAAAGGGCTTTAGCTAAATATCTATTTTTGGGTAAAGCTTTTTTAAATCTCGCAAAGACGCGAAGTCGCTAAGTTTATTTCAAATATTCAATTGCGTCCAGCTTTAGCTGGATGATAGATTAATACAAAGCTGAAAAGGTTTTAGCCAAATATCCATTGTTTGGCTAAAGCCTTTTTTCTATTCTTTCCCAATTCCTCCAGTTAAAACTGGAGGCAATTCATAAAAAAGCAGATAGTTTTTTAGATTGAAAACTATCTGTTTTTTATAATCCTTTTCAAAACATAGCCCAAGGTTTCAACCTTGGGAACGCAATGCAAATCCGCAATGATACGTTTCCTATGTTTGAATTCATTTCTTAAAAAAGGGATCAAATCAATCTCGCAAAGGCGCCAAGTCGCAAAGTTTATTTTAAATATTCAATTGCGTCCAGCTTTAGCTGGATGATAGATTAATGCAAAGATGAAAAGGCTTTAGCCAAATATCCATTGTTTGGCTAAAGCCTTTTTCTATTCTTGCTCCATACCTACAGTTAAAACTGGAGGCAATTCATAAAAAAGCAGATAGTTTTCTAGATTGAAAACTATCTGCTTTTTTATTTATAATCCTTTTCAGAACATAGCCCAAGGTTTCAACCTTGGGAACGCAATGCAAATCCGCAATCATACGTTTCCCAAGGTTGAAACCTTGGGCTATATTTTAGATTCTTTGCGAAAAAGAGTTTTTTTTAATCTCTCTCGCAAAGTCGCAAAGACTAAGCTCTAATAAACTTTGCGACTTCGCGACTTTGCAAGCGATTTTAATATTAATGGAAATTAAAAATTAGATATAAAACAAAGATTGTCAATCCCAACAATCCAAATAACAACTTCACTTTCTTACTAGTTTTAGGAATATCCGTTTCATCCGAAACATTAACTTCAGGATTTCTGTCTACTAAAGAAATAATTACTGCAGCAATTAAAAGCACAGCAAAAATGTAAAACGAAATCAATAAAAAGTGAGGCCAAAATGGATATTTATCGGCTGGGAAAATCCATAGATATAAAACTCCAACAAACAAACTAAAAGCAGAACCCCAAGAAAGCGTTGCATTTACGGCTTTTTTAGTGGTGCGTTTCCAGAAAACACTCAAAAGGAACACAACAGATAACGAAGGCGCCAAGAAACCTAAAACCGCCTGAAAAATGTTGAATAAATTCTGTCCTTTGATATTGTCAATCGCAACGGCAATCAAAATCGCAAATACACATCCTGCAGCAATTGTTAAACGTCCAATTCTAATTTGATCTTTAATAGTCGCTGTCGGATTGATTTTCTTTACATAAATATCATTCGTAAAAACGGTGCTTAAAGCATTCAGCGAAGAACCAATTGTTCCTACCAAAACCGCAATCATGACGCAGATTACCAGACCATTCATTCCGCTTGGAAAAAGGTTTGTAACCATCGTCATATAAGCCAAATCGGAGTTGCTTCCTAATTCTGGATATAAAGCGTAGCACAAAATTCCAGGTAAAATAAATAACGGAAGCGCCATTACTTTCAGCCACCCAATAAAGTTAACTCCAAGTTGTCCTTGTTCTAAATTTTTCGCTCCCAGAACACTCTGCACCATCGATTGATCGGTACAGAAAAAAGCAACCGCTGCAACCGGATATCCTAATAAAATGGCAGGCCAAGGATAACTTGCATCATCAGAAGGACGAACTAAATTCCAAAAATTAGATGGTGTTTTTGCTAATAAAGCTTCGATTCCGCCCACTTTCTGCAATCCTAAATACGAAAGCGTTAAGGAAACTACAATCAATAAAATCATCTGAAAAACATTGACTTTAGCAATTGCTTTTAATCCTCCAGCAAAAGTGAAAATTCCAGAGAAAATCACTAAAACGGTAACACTCTGCCACATCGGAATTCCCAGAATCTGACGCACTAAAACGCCTCCACTGAATAATCCTAAAGAAAGCCAGCTTACCAAGATTTTTACCAAAGCGTACCAAGCCAAGATGTTTTGAGTGCTGTCACCGTAACGTTTTCCCATATATTCGGGCATTGTGCTTACTTTACTCGCAATGTAACGCGGTGCAAAAACCATCGCCAAAAGCAGTAAAAAAACAAAAGCATACCATTCGAAATTTCCTGCTACGATTCCCGTCGCGTAACCAATACTCGCAAAGGCTAACAAAGAAGACGGGCCTACATTGGTTCCCCACATATTAAACCCGATGCTGTACCAGTTTAATGAATTTCCAGCCAAGAAAAGCGTTTCGTCTTTCTTTCGCTGCTTGACACTTACCACATAACCAATGATTAATAATGCGACCAAATAACCAGCCACAATTACAAAATCAAGTGTCGTTAATTTATCGTAGATACTGTTCATAGTCCGTATTCGTTAAGAATATCGGCAATTTTAACCGGCATTCCAGTTTGCAGCGATTTGTCCATTGCTTGCAATAAAGCTACGGTTCCAATTCCTTCTTCCATATTTGGATACGCTTCGAAACCTTGTTCAATACTGTCTACAAAATATTCTAAATAGTTCTGATATTCTCCGCCGTGATGACTCTGCCCCTCAAAACGGAAATAATATTTTAAAGTGCTGTCGCCCCAAGTAATTACTTTTTCTTCGCCCGTTTTATCTGTAATCGCATAACGCAATTCATGATAATCGGCTTGGCTTGCTCCTTCTGTTGCTCTTAAGATTGTACTCATACCGCTGTCGCGTTGTGCTGGCTGCGTTGGCGAAGTATAAACACCGCTTACACGGGCAATTCTTCCGTCTGTTGCTTTGAAGATAAAGTGCATCGTATCTTCATTTTTCAATCCTGCCGATTGTCCGTTAGCGCTGATCATTCCGTAACCCATTACTTCCTGAATGTTTGGAAGATACCATCTGATGAAATCTACAGGATGGCTCAAACCTCCGTACAACCATTTAAAAGATTGCAATAAAGACCATTCTTTCTTCAAAAACCATCTGTGATCGGCGTGATATTGCGCTTCAATGGTAATTAAATCTCCAATTAATCCTGCTTCGTAATCGGCTCTTTGTCTTTTGGCGGGTTCGAAGAAACGTGAACTTTGTCCAATGAAAACCTTTTTTCCTGTTGATTTACTTAATTCTAAAAGCTCTTTAGCATCAGAAAGGTCATCGATAAAAGGTTTTGTACAAACGACATGTTTTCCACTTAACAACGCTTGTTTTACGTGTTGTGCGTGCAAGTGGTCTGGCGTATAAATTGCGATAATATCAATTGATGCGTCGTTTAGTAAATCATCGTAATTGGTGGTGTACGAATGAAAATCAAATTCTTTGGCTCTCTGTTTACAGATTTCTTCATTTCTGTCGCACACTTTTACAAGTTCTAATTTTGAACTTGTAAAAGCCGCCGACATGGTGCTTCGTCCTTCTCCAAGTCCCAGAATGGCTATTTTTAACATTGGTTGTTATTTTAGGGTTTTGATAGTTATTTTTTCCGCCACGAATTCACGAATTATTTTTTGAAAATATTTGCGATTATTTTTTCGAATAATTCGAATTAATATTCAGTTTAGATTGTAAAAAAATAATTCGTGAATTCGTGGCTAATAATATTTATTTCATTTCTACTTTGTTTAAGAAAATCCAAGTTTCGTCTGGTTTTGTCCCATCGATTCCGCTTTGGTATTTTTTCATTAAGGCATTCCAATCGTCTACACGCGGATTATTTTGTGTTGTTTTCGGATTTAGTTTATCCAGACTTTCTCCTTTCGGAATACTGATTACCAAGATTAATTGACGATCTTTCTTAAAGACTTGCAATTGCTGGAAATCGGCATTGCAGAAACCTTTAGCTACTTCTGGCCATTTCTCGAATTGTGTTTTGTGATATTCCACATATTCTTTCTGTAGTTTTTCATCAGCAGGAAGATTGGCTGTTAAAACCACATTTTCCCAATCTGATGCTGGTTTAGAATCTTTACATCTTTCGAAGTTTTGGAAATCGTAAACCAGATCTTCATAGATTTTAATTTCTAAAGAAGGAAAAACGCCCGCCAGTTTTCGTTTGGTTCTTTCTGGCTGATTCATTTTTCCGTAAATCACCAAATGATTTTTCCATTGGTACAATTCCTGACCCACAATTCTAAATCCAACTAAAGTCGATTTGATTTTCTCGATATCAAAATCAGCACCTATCAACTCGATCGCGTACGGTTTTGGCATTTCCTGCAATCCCCATTTTTCGTCAATAACCACTTCTTTTTCCAACTCTTTGTAAGGTGCTCTAATTCCTGCAGCATCTTTAATTTTTGTACTTACATAAGGATCGTTGTGTTCCCAAATATTTCCTTTTGGACCGTTATGGTTTTTAAGGATTTTCTTTTCGGCAATCCAGTTGTTTTTAATTGTAAAACCTTCAGAACCTTCATCAGTATATAAATACAACCATAAAAACGGATCGTGCGCATACGGACTATTGTAAACTTTATCAATATAGTTTTCTTCGATTCGGCTTCCCGGCTGTGCAGAAAGTGTGTAGATTCCAGAAACATCGTGTAAATGTTTCGCGTAATGATGAATTTTATTTCCTAAAATTTTATTGTTCTGCATTACGTTTGGTGTGTGTGTCCAACCCCAACCCATTGCGATTCCAGAGTACGATACATCTGAAATTTCATTGTGTTCAATCGTAATATTTCTCACGAAACCAGCACTGATGCCCAAAGTTCCCCAATCTTCATTGGTAACGTTGGTAATTAAATTATCAGCAATGACTTCATCAGAACACATTTCTCTTTCATCTTTTATAATTAAAGGCAAATGCGCTTCAAAAGCTTCTTCAGAGAAAATCCCAACATTGATGGCACTTCCGCCAATATCTTTAAATAAATTTCCTTTTACGCTATTGTGATTGGTTCCTTTATTTAAATCTAAACCAGTCGAAGCCAAATGTTCAAAACGGCAGGATTCAAACTGAATATTGTTCGAATAATTTACTTCAACCGCTGCTCGAGGTCTTCCAACCCAAGCTTGATTTTCTAAATTCGCCTGATTTGGAGTTCCTGGCTGTTTCAATTTATAAGCGTCTAATAAATATAAACCAGACTGCAACGGCACGTGACCTTGCTGTGAAGGACGAAGCCAATTGCTGTATTGAAACGAAATTCCTTTAAATCTAAAATGATGCACAGGAGAATCGATTGTTCCTTTTACTTCAACCAAATTTTCTAAAACTGGCGCAGTAACCGTTACCGAATTAATTTCTTCACCAGCTCTTGGAATATAATAGATTTTAGCATTCTTCTTATCCAAATACCATTCTCCAGGTTCGTTTAAAAGCGAAAAAGCATTGTTTAAGAAATAAGCCGAATTTCCGTTATTTTTAGAAATCCACGGTGCAGGCCATGGGTGCTCGCTTTGAATACGGCTTTCTGGTTCTTCAAACGAAAGTTTTGCACTGTCTTTTTGCACTTCTATATTTTTGATACGCAGGTTGGCATTTGACCACCATTGTACAATAAACATTTCCATTCCCGGTTCGAACTTAACCGATTTATCTTTAAACGGAATCCAGCAAGTCTGTTCTTCGTGATTCCAAGACAGAATACGTTCCATTGTGGTTCCGGAAGTATTTTTGGCTCTTACGGCTTTTTTTCCATTTACCCACAACTGCCTGTAATCGATAATATTTCCAGCATTTTTAGGAGCATCAGCTACCCAAACAGTGCCTTTTTTAAGTCCGTTAATAATAGTTGTTGATTTTGTCCAGTTTTTAATTTCGATTCCGCCGCTGATAATGGGTTTTGCATTTAAATCGGCTTCAATTGTAGTCGGACTATCTGCTGTTCCAGAATCTTCTGGTCTTACAAACAAAGGTTCGTTTAAATAATAGGTTCCATTCATTACAATGATACGAATACCGTCTTTTACAGAGGCATCTTTTAAACGGCGAAGCTCTCTGGCTTTTCTCATCGCCATATGAACCGTTGCCAGCGGACTTTCTTTTGTTCCCAAGTTTTTGTCGTTCCCTTTTGGAGAAACCCATATTTCAGCAGCATTTATAGAATACGAAACGCAGAGGATTAAAAAGAAGCTCAGGATTTTAGTAAATGAATTCAAACGCATTATTTAATATTTTGATTTTTTTTGGTAAAAAATTATTAGGCAGTTAATTTTAAGCATCTATAATTTATATATAAATGTATTTTTAACACTATTACCAAATAATTCGTCCAATTTACTCGAACATAAAGTTATATGCATCCTGTACCCTCCTGTTTGATTTTTTTATTCGCCACGACTCGAGCGATAGTGAACAGGCGAAGCAATTCACGAATTTTATTTTTAAAATCTTTGCTATTATGTATTCGAATAATACTTATATTAAGTATTAAAAAAGAAAATTCGTGAATTCGTGGCTATCATTTAAACTTTTTTAATAGATTTGTGTAATCGATTACATTTAACTATTGTTATTTATGTGAGATAGAATTTTTCACATAGATAAAAATAACACCAAAAAATTACTAACAATGAAGACCAACCGACTACATCTTTTTTCTCTTGCAATGGCAATTATGCTTTGTATGAGCTCTCAGAATGGTAATGCTCAAAACACACCTTCGGCAAATACTTATGCAAATGTTGAGTTTAAAATGCCAAAAGTAAATGAACCTGTAATTCCTGCTAATACAGTAAATCTAAAAGACTTTGGAGCAGTAAATGGCGGTTATGTTTTAAATACAAAAGCGTTTGCAGATGCAATTGAGGCGCTTTCAAAAAAAGGAGGCGGAAAATTAATTATCCCGCCAGGGATTTGGCTTACGGGTCCGATTATTTTAAAAAGCAATATAGAACTTCATGCAGAAACTGGTGCATTAATCAAATTTTCTACAGATAAAACTTTATATCCCATTATCGAAACCAGTTTTGAAGGTTTAAACACTTGGCGATGCATCTCTCCTATTTATGGTAAAAATCTGGAGAACGTAGCTTTTACTGGAAATGGTGTTTGGGATGGTTCTGGCGAAGCTTGGAGGCAAGTGAAAAAGAGCAAACTGACAGACGAACAATGGAAAAAATTTGTGGCCTCTGGTGGCGTTTTAAATGAAAAGAAAGACAGTTGGTATCCTTCTGAACAATATTTAAAAGGCGCGAAAGGCGCAGATCAAAATGTGCGTCCAGATTTGAAAACAAAAGAAGATTTTGAAGCGATTCATGATTTTCTCCGTCCGGTTTTGGTGAGCATTCAAAATAGTAAAAGAGTACTATTTGACGGACCTGTTTTTCAAAATTCTCCTGCTTGGAACATTCATCCTCTATTAATTGAAGATTTAATTGTAAGAAATGTTACGGTTAGAAATCCGTGGTTCTCACAAAACGGTGACGGACTTGATGTTGAATCTTGCAAAAATGTAATCATTGAAAATTCAAGTTTTGATGTGGGTGACGATGCGATTTGCATTAAGTCTGGAAAAGATAAAGACGGACGCGACAGAGGCGTTCCTTGCGAAAATATTATTGTGAAAAACAATGTTGTTTATCACGGTCATGGCGGTGTTACGGTTGGAAGCGAAATGTCGGGAGGTGTAAAAAATCTTCATGTCTCCAACTGTACTTTTATGGGAACTGACGTTGGACTTCGTTTTAAAAGCACACGTGGACGTGGCGGAGTTGTAGAAAACATCTTTATTTCGGATGTTTTTATGACTGATATTCCATCTCAAGCTATTTCTTTCGATTTATATTATGGAGGAAAATCAATCGCCGAAACATTGGCCGAAGGCGGAAATACGAAAACTACAAAACTGGTTCCTGTAAACGAAGAAACGCCTCAGTTTAAAAACATTTCAATCAAAAACATTACTATTAGAGGTGCTCAACAAGCCGTGTTTCTGCAAGGTCTTCCGGAAATGAATTTAGAAAATATTGAGATCACAAACTTGATTGCAAAAGCAGATAAAGGCTTTTCTATAATAGATGCAAACGGAATTAAAATCAGTAATTTAAAATTAGATATCGCAGCTAAAAATGCATTTGAGATTTACAATGCTCAGAATCTTTCTTTAACGAATGTTGAGTTCAATCCTACTTCTTCAAGTGCCCTTACAATTGATGGTGGAGCAAGTAAAAATATCAATTTAAGTGGCTTATCTAAAACTACTACAATTGGAAAAGATGTTCCTAAAAAGGCTGTAAAATTCTAAAAACCGAAAGTTATATGTTCAACGAAAATTCCACAAACAGCTACAAATTACTTTTAGTTACTTTTTGCACTTTTTCATTTTTATGCTGCAATGCACAATCAAGCGAGATCAGCACGAAACCTTTTACAGACGGCACAAATCATTGGTATCATATTAAAGATAAAACCAATATCATAAATCCAATTCCCAATCAGCCGAAATATGCAGAAACGGACTATGCTAAAATAGCCGATAACATTCTGTATTTCCAGCGTGATAATGGCGGATGGCCGAAGAACTATGATATGAAAGCCATCTTAACGCCACAGCAAATTGATAGCGTTGTGAAAACAAAGTACATTGAACATACTACTTTTGATAATGAAACGACTTATACGCATATTCATTATTTAGCGCAGGTTTACACACTTACAAAAGATCCAAAATATAAAGATGGTTGTCTGCGTGGCATTAATTTTACTTTAAAAGCGCAATATCCAAACGGAGGCTGGCCACAATATTATCCGTTGGAAAAAGGATACAGCCGTCGTATAACTTTTAATGACGGTGCTTACATGGGGATTATGAATCTCTTTAAAAAGATTGTAAACAATGATCCAGATTATGCTTTTATAGACGATAAAACAAGAAAAAAAGTAGCGAAGTCATACGAAAAAGGATTGGAATGTATTTTAGAAATGCAGATCAAAGACAATGGAAAACTAACTGCATGGTGCCAGCAGCACGACGAAATAACACTTCAACCGACTTGGGCTCGTAAATTTGAACCGCCAAGCATTTGCAATGCCGAAAGTGTTGATATTGTTTTGTTTTTAATGAATATTGACAATCCGAATGAAAAGATTATCAATGCTGTGCAAAGTGCGGTAAAATGGTTTCAGGATTCTAAAATTTACAACACTCGAGTTGAAAGTTTTGAAGCTCCCGAAATGGATTCTAAATACAAGAAAATCAAAAATGATGTGAGAGTTGTGAATGATCCAACAGTTCCGCCAATTTGGACGCGTTATTATGAATTGAAAACACACCGACCTTTATTTTCTGATCGCGACAGCGAACTTTTGTATTCGTTGGCAGAAGTAAGCCGTGAAAGAAGAACGGGTTATGCGTGGTATACAGACAAACCTGAAAAAGCTTTGAAAAAATATCCAGCATGGCAGAAGAAATGGACGCCTGGTGCAGATGTTTTGAAGGAGTAAAAATTTCAACACATTGTTTTGTCATAGTAAAACTATTTAAATCTCCAGCGGAGTAAAATATCTATAGAATATCAATAAGATAAAATAAAAAAAGCTCCAGCGGAGCGACATCTTTATAATGATATGTCGCTCCGCTGGAGCTTTATATTGTAATCTCGTATTTTTTCTATAAATATTTCGCTTCTCTGAAGCTTACAAAAAATTAAAAATTAATCACTCAGATTGTAGAATGAAATTGCATTCTTAAACCAAATCTTATTTTGGTCTTCTATCGAAAATTTCAAAATATAATCTTCCAAAGTTTTTACAACCTCAGTATAATCTGAAGCTACATTTAAAACGGGCCAATCCGATCCATACATTAATTTATCGGTAGAAAAGTTTTCAAAAATGACATCTAGATATGGTTTTAAATCTTGCGGTTTCCAGTTTTTCCAATCGGCTTCTGTCACCATTCCAGAGATTTTACACCACACATTGTCGAATTTTGCGATTTCTTCGATGCCTTTTTTCCAAGAATTAATACTTCCTGATTTGATATCTGGTTTCGCAATATGATCGATTACAAATCGCTGATTCGGAAAATCCTTCACCAAACTGATTGCTGCTGGCAGCTGGCGTTCGAAAATCAAAATATCGTAAGTGTAATCGAATGTTTTTAAAGCTTGAATTCCTCTTCTGAATTCCGTCCCAAACATAAAATCGTCTGGTTCGCCTTGCACAACATGTCTAAAACCTTTCAGTTTTTTTTGATTGGAAAAGAATTGTAAACGTTCTTCAACATTTTCACTTCTCAAATCTATCCAGCCGACAACGCCTTTTATGAAATCATTTTTAGAGGCTAAATCAATAAGAAAATGAGTTTCTTCTTCAGACTGATTTGCTTGAACTGCAACACAGCCTTCAAATTGATTTTCTTTTAATAATGGTTGTAAATCTTCAGGCAGAAAATCTCTTTGAATTACCGCCATAGTTTCATCAATCCAGCTGTCTCTAACGGGATCAAATTTCCAAAAATGCTGATGCGAATCGATTCGGTTTCCCATGCTTTTAGTTTACATCACTAATTAAGGCACGATCTAAATGCACATAACCGCCGTCAACAAAAACAAATTGTCCGGTAGTATGCGAAGAACGATCAGAAATAATGAAAAGTGCCGTATCTGCAATTTCTTCTGTTTTGGTCATTCTGCTTTCAAACGGAATGCTTTTGTTTATTTTCTTTAAAACGCTTTCACCGTCTTCCAGTGTTTTAATCCAGTCTTCGTAGGCTGGAGTATAACTTTCGGCAATAATAATGGCATTCGAACGAATTCCAAACTGAATCAGATCGACTGCCCATTCTCTTGTAAGTCCTAAAACGCCTCCTTTTGCAGCAGCGTAACCAGAAGTTCCTCCCTGCCCTGTTAAAGCTACTTTAGAACCAATATTTAAGATATTCCCTTTTGATTCTTTTAAGTACGGTAGCGCATATTTTACTAATAAAAAATAGCTTACAACATTCAGTTTTAAAGAATCCATAAATTCTTCGTATGAGGCATCTAAGCCTGCACCGTCATTCACACCAACGTTATTAATTACAGCGTCGATTCTTCCGTATTTTGCTGTAATTGTTTTAACCGCATTTTCGATTTCAACAGGATCAGTAACATCTGTTTGAACGAATAAAGAATCAATTCCTCTTTTTTGAAGATTTTCCGCGTAAGCGAAACCTCTTGCGTTTCTGTCTACCAGAACCGGAATTGCTCCTTCATCTGCTAGTCTGTTAATGATTGTTTCTCCAATACTGCCTTCTTTACCAGCCGAACCGGAAACAACGACAATTTTATTTTTTAAGTTTAAATCCATTTTTGTGGTTATTTAATAATTAGCAACGCTTAAATTTAAACACATAGAAACATAGTTTATAGGAATCTGAAAAAGCCGTTTCACTAATTTCAATTCACATAGCTATGTGTTAAAAACTAGTTTCTTTCAATTCTCTTTCTGAAACAAAAAATCTATATTTCTATGTGTTAAAAGAAATTACTCAATTTCAATCAACGCTTTGATCACATTATTTTTAGGATCAATCAAATTCCTGAAATCGTTAATCATTTCAGAAAAACTCGTTCTGTGAGTAATGTATTTTTTCGGATCAATTTTTCCTTCTTTGAGGCATTTCATTACATATTCGAAATCTTCGATTGTAGCATTTCGGCTGCTCATTAAAGTCGATTCTCTTTTGTGGAAATCCGGATGACTAAAACTCAATTCTCCTTTTTGAAGTCCGACCAAAACAAATCTTCCTCCATGCGAAATATAATTGAAAGCACTGTTCATTACTTTCTGATTTCCAGTAGCATCAATTACCACATTTGCCATATCTCCGTTTGTTAATTCAGCCAGTTTAACCGCCACATCGTCGTTTAACGGATTAATGGTTTCATCGGTATTTAATTCTGTTTTGCAGAAATTCAATCGATAATCGTTAATATCCATTACAATTACTTTTGCTCCCGCAATTTTAGCAAATTGAATTAATCCAATACCAATTGGTCCTGCTCCCATTACCAAAACGGTATCTGTAGGTTTAACTGCTGCTCTTCTCACACCATGAGCTGCAATAGCAAGCGGTTCAACCAAAGCCAGTTCATCATAATCTAATCCCTGACCGTGTAATAAATACTGCTCTGGAATGGAAACATATTCAGCCATTCCGCCGTCGATATGTACTCCAAAAACTTTAATATTTACACAGCAGTTGGTCAATCCGTTCCTACATGCCACACAAGTGCCGCAGTTGAAATACGGAATAAAAGTTACTTTATCGCCGGGTTTAAAGCCTGCCGCATTTCCTTTTACATATTCTGCCGCCAGTTCGTGTCCTAAAATCCTTGGATATTCAAAATACGGCTGAGTCCCTCCAAAGGCATGAATATCAGTTCCACAGATTCCGATTCTTTTAATTTTCAGCAGTACTTCACCTTCTTTTGGTTCTGGAATACTTGTTTCTTTTAATAGAAATTCCTGCGGTTTTTCGCAAACAATATATTTCATTTTAGATTTTTTAAAACTATTCGTAAAACAATTTAACCCATAGACTTTTTTAAGTGTCGAAACTATGTTTCTATGTGTTTAAATAATTATGCTAAACGAGTTAATAATTACTTTGTATAAGCAACTGCAGTTTGTTTACTTGTCCCCAGACCTTCGATTCCGAGTTCGATAACATCACCGGCTTTAATGTAAACCGGATCTGGTTTAATTCCTAAACCAACTCCCGGAGGCGTTCCTGTGCTGATAATATCACCTGGAAGCAAAGTCATAAACTGGCTTAAATAGTGTACTAAATACGGAATTTTGAAAACTAAATTTAAGGTATTGCTGTCTTGGTATTTTTTACCATTTACTGTCAGCCACATTTTTAAATTATCCACATCGGCTACTTCGTCTTTTGTAGCTAGGAATGGTCCAAGAGGCGCAAAAGTATCGCTTCCTTTACCTTTTGCCCATTGTCCGCCGCGCTCTAATTGAAACGCTCTTTCGCTGTAATCATTTAATAAGGCATATCCGGCCACATAATCTAAAGCCTCAGCTTCTTCAACATAACTTGCTTTTTTACCCACGACAAATGCTAATTCTACTTCCCAGTCCGTTTTTTCACTGTTTTTAGGAATGATCAAATCATCGTCTGGCCCGCATAAAGAAGTCGTCGATTTAAAGAAAATGATTGGTTCTGTTGGAATTGGTGCATTGGTTTCTTTACAGTGATCTACATAATTCAATCCAATACAGATTATTTTTGAAGGTCTTGCAACCGGAGAACCTAAACGTACGCTGGCATCCACTTCTGGTAAAGAGGGATTGCTTTCTAATGCTTTTTGTAATTTTTCTAAGCCATTTTCTTCAAAAAAGTTTTCGTTAAAGTCTGAAACTAAAGAAGAAACATCATATCTTTTTTCATCAATTATAACTCCCGGTTTTTCTTTTCCGATTTCTCCAAAACGTATTAATTTCATTGTGTGTGTTTTTTTAAAGGTTCTGAGTTACTGAGGTTCTAAGTTTTTTTCTAATCTCAGTAACTTTGTAATTTATTTTATTTTTTGAGTTTATGATTTAATTGCCATCGGAACTGAACTTCTAACTATTTTCTAAAATCTAAAAAAAACTTAGAATCTTAGACTCTCAGAACCTTAGCCCCTTTATCAGTTATTTAATTTAATAAATCCTCCGTCGATTGGGTAATCGCATCCGGTGATAAAACCTGCTTCTTCACTGCATAAATACAAAGCAAGAGCCGCAACTTCATCTGGTTTTCCCATGCGGCCTATTGGCTGTGATTTAGAAAGTTTGTCGAATATTTCTTCTTCCTTTCCGGCGTAGTTTTTAGAAATAAAACCATCTACAAAAGGCGTATGAACCCTTGCCGGTGAAATAGAATTACATCGAATGTTTTCGCTTAAATAATCTCTCGCTACAGATAAAGTCATTGCCATTACAGCACCTTTTGCTGTTGAATAGGCAAAACGGTCAGTGATACCCACCCATGCCGCGATAGATGCCATGTTTAAGATCACGCCTCCGTTAGAAAGCCTGAACTGTGGAATTGCGGCGTATAAACAGTTGTAAACACCTTTTACGTTTACCTCCATTACGCGGTCAAAATCAGCTTCTGAAGTTGTATCTACTTTACCAACATGAGCAATTCCAGCGTTATTAATAAGAATATTGATGTTTCCAATTTGTTCAAAAGCGGCTTGTACTTCAGATTGTTTAGCCACGTTACATGCATACGAAAATACTTTTCCTCCTGCTTCTTTTATCTCATCTACTGCTTCTTGTGCGCTTTCTAAAGTTAAATCGATAATGTGAACTTCCGCTCCCTGTTTGGCAAACAAGACTGCAATTGCCCGGCCAATGCCGCTTCCTCCTCCGGTTATAACAGCTTTTTTATTCTGTAATGAAAACATTTTTATTAGGTATTAAATTTTAAAATGGGTATTTGCTATTAGTAAAAAATGTGTATGAATATTCATAAATGTAAAATCTACAATTACAAATGTAATCGATTAAATCTAAAATAATATTTTAATTTATAATTTATACCCTAAAATGATCTTTCTTTAAAATTTTATAACATTTTTTACATGCTTTGTAAAAAAATTAATGCAGAACATAACATACCTCAAAAAAACGATTACAAAAAGTTACATTTCCTTGTTCATGTAAATCTTATTTCTACTTTTGTAATTGTATATTCTACATTTATTAATTTAATCGATTACATTACTAAGAAGAATATTAAAGAACTATAAATTAGTCTCGTCAACTTATCAACGTTTTTGACACACTGATTTAAATTAAAATATTTAAAAATGAATATTCCTTACAAGCCTTCACTGCCCAAAACAAATCAGCCAATTGTGATTATCGGCGCCAGCGGAATTGTAAAAGATGCGCACCTTCCGGCTTACAAAATGGCTGGATTTACGGTTTTTGGCATTACGAATAGAACGATTTCCAAAGCACATGATTTAGCCAGAGAGTTTGACATTAAACATGTTTTTGAAAATGTTGCCGATGCAGTTAAAAACTCACCGCCAGATACAGTTTACGACATTACGGTTCTACCCGATCAATATATCGAGATTTTAGAACAGCTTCCTGATGGTGCTGCTGTTTTGATTCAGAAACCAATGGGAAATGATCTAGCACAGGCTAAAGATATTGTGGCTGTGTGCGAAAGAAAAAATTTAGTAGCTGCAATCAATTTTCAGCTTCGGTTTTCACCATTTGTAAGTGCAGCGAGATATCTTATCAATGAAGGTTTAATTGGCGATTTATACGATTTAGAAGTTAAAGTAACTGTAAATACACCTTGGGAATTATTTCCGCTGATTAAGGAACATCCTAGATTGGAAATTCTTTTTCATAGTGTTCACTATATCGATTGCATTAGGTCATTTTTAGGAAATCCAAATGGTGTTATGGCAAAAACGGCTAAACATCCGCTTAAAAAACTATCATCAAGCCGTTCTACGATTATTTTAGATTATGGAGAAGATAAACATGTAGTAATCAACACCAACCACGATCATCATTTTGGTCCAAACCACGAAGAAAGCTACATTAAATGGGAAGGAACAAAAGGTGCGATAAAAGCCAAAATGGGATTATTAATGAATTATCCCGACGGTCTGCCGGATATTTTTGAATATGCCGTAGAAAACGAAGCTGGACAATATGAATGGAAAAAAGTTCAACTCGAAGGTTCTTGGTTTCCAGAAGCTTTCATTGGAACAATGTCAAATTTAATGCGCTTTAAAGAGGGTTCAGATTCTAAATTATTGGCAAGTGTTCAAGACGTTTTAGACACCATGAAAGTAGTGGAAGCTTGCTACATCAGCAGTAGCAATGGCGGAATATCAATAGAAAAATTATAAAACCTAAATTTTTAAAACCATATAAATATATAAGTTGCTATAATTTTTGCGCATCGTTTACGCAACACACTGCTTAAATTATCTTGTATCATTTATATCGTGAGAAACAAAAAACTATCTAACGAATGCAAGTAACCAACCAAACCGGAGATCAGCACCAAGTGCCTACAGAAGGAGGAAAAACCAACTATCTTCTGCCATTTATTTTAATTACCAGCTTGTTTTTCCTTTGGGGAATGGCGCACAATCTGGATTCTATTTTAATTCCGCATCTTAAAAAGGCCTGCGAATTAAACAACCGCCAATCGACCTTAATTGACACCTCGGTATTTTTTGCCTATTTTATAATGGCGATTCCTGCGGGAATGCTGATAAAAAGATTTGGTTACAAAAACAGTATTATTACGGGATTATTAGTATTTGCTGCGGGAGCTTTTTTATTTGTCCCAGCCGCTAATTCCAGAACCTACGAGTTGTTCTTATTTGCTTTATTCGTAATTGGCTGCGGATTAACTATTTTGGAAACAAGTGCGAATCCGTATGCTGCTATTTTAGGCCCTGCTGAATCTTCTTCTAAACGATTAAATTTAGCTGCTTCTTTTAACGGATTAGCTGCTATGGTGGCACCAATTGTGGGTTCGTTATTCATTCTTTCGGGAACTAATCATACAAAAGAACAAATGGCCGCTATGCCAGATGCTGAAAAAACAGCTTATTTATTAGGTGAAGCAGCGGCAGTAAAATTACCTTATATCATTTTAGGAACTGTATTGGTTGTGGTAGCGGTAATATTCTATTTTATGCATTTGCCATCGATGAAACCACAACATACCGAAGCTGAAGTTAAACCAGGATTTTTCTCTGTTTTAAAATTTTCTCATTTAACATGGGCAGTTATAGCACAATTTTTTTATGTGGGTGCACAGGTTTGTATCACTAGTTTTTTCATTAGAATTGCTCAGCAAGGAGCTGGTTTAGATGAAAAAACAGCTGGATATTATCTGGGAATTTACGGTTTCTTATTCATGGCCGGACGTTTTATTGGTACTTTCTTTTTAAAATTCGTTAAAGATTATGTGCTGCTTTCTATTTACTGTGCTGCGAGTATTGTACTTTGTTTATTAGCGATTTACGGATCTGGAATCGTAGTTATTTATGCTTTGGGCGGAATTGGTTTCTTTATGTCGATCATGTTTCCAACTATTTTCTCCTTAGGATTAGTCGGTTTAAAATCAAATACAGAAACAGGTTCATCATGGCTGGTAATGTCAATTGTAGGAGGAGCTATACTTCCATACGGAATGGGAACTTTAATCGATATGAAACACGATGATATTCAGGCTGGATATATTATTCCGCTGTTGTGCTTTGTGATTATTTTGTCGTTTGGTTTATATGGACATAAGGTGAAAGGTGTACAGTGATTAGTGAGTAGTGAAAAGCTATACTAGTTATAAATTAATCGTTTACTATTTTTCATAAAAAACGCCTCATTTCTGAGGCGTTTTTCTTTGGTCATGTTTAAATCTAGTTAGTGACGATTCCCTTTTGAATGGTCATTATTTTTATCGGAATGGTTATTTCTTCCGGCTTTGTTTCCTTTGTCTTTGTTATCAGACTTATGTTTATTTTGAGGTTTACCATTGTTTTTTCCTGGCTTTTCACCTCTGTTCTTTTGAGGTTTTCCATGATATCCTTTTGGATAATTGGCTCTGTGTTTTGTGTGATACGTATAAGGTGCATCTCCTCTATAATCTGTTAAAACTACTTTGTAACCTGAATACAAATCATATTGTCTGTACTTGGCAGGAAGTCTTTTTTCACGAATCCATCTACCGCCATTATCGTAAATAAATACACTCTGGTTAATGTCATAATAAACATCTATATCTGGTAAATAGTAATACCTGTCGTCATCATATCCTTGTGGCCCCCAGCTTGGCGGAGTCCCGATATTTACATTAATTGATACTTGCGCCTGAGCGAAAAATACACTCATAAATAACATTGAGGCGAATACTAGCTTTTTCATTTTCTTAGTGTTTAAATATTATTTCTGTAAATATAAATCGAAATTAGTGCCAATATTTAAGTTTAGCATATCCATTATACCGAAACCGAAAATTAATCGACGAACAGTCATTTCTAAGCGATGTATAATTCTATTTATAAATGCCTTAAACGCAAAAAACGCCCCGTAAAAAGGGGCGTTTTTTAGTCATGTTTATTTAATTCAAGGCGATCATCCTAGGAACTATTATGATCTTGTTTGGAGTTTTATCGTTTGTGTTTAGATTATGATTCATCTAAACAGTTCAAAAGTAATACAATATTGCGGTATTGTACTATTATTTAGACAAAGAGCACAATTTCGACGACAAACGTAAAGTTTTAAGAGTTCGTTATGATATTATTTCCATCCTCCACCTAAAGCTCTATACAGATTTACTAATGCTTGTAATTTCTGCAGATTATCATTAATACCGCTTAACTGCGCTGCTAAAAGGTTTTGTTCAGATGTTAATACATCAGTATAATTCGTAGCTGAACTGTATTCTAATAATTGCTGTGTATAATCAACTGCTTTTTCTAAAGCTTCTATTTGTTTCGCTCTCGAATCTTCTTTCTCAACTGCCATTTGATATGAATACAAAGCATTTGAAACTTCACTTCCTGCTGTTAATAAACTCTGCTGAAAGTTATTATATGCTTGCAATTGCTGCGACTGAGCGGTTGTTAATCTCAATTTGTTTTTACCTTGATTAAAAATCGGCTGTGTTAGTCCTCCAATAATCGAATAGAATATAGAATTGCTAAAGAAATCTTTCAATTCTAAGTTAGAGAATCCACCGCTTGCTGTAAGGGTTAAACTTGGATAGAAATAGGTTCTTGCCAAATTGGTTGATTCGAAAGCAACTCTGAAATTAAATTCGGCCTGACGAACATCGGGACGATTTTGTAATAATTGAGAAGGGACTCCAACTGCAATATTTTCAGGAACAATCTGTGAGCCTAATTCGCCTCGGTCAATTGGTCCAGGCGCTTGTGCCAACAAAATGTTGATTGCATTTTCAGTTTCACGAATACTGCGTTTTAAATCTGGAATCAAAACTTCTGCCGCGTGCTGGTTGGCTTCACTCTGAACGACAGCTGCACCGGTTACGATAGCACCTTCTTTTAAATCTTTAATCGTTTCAACGTTCTTAATACGGCTTTCTAAAGTTTCCTGCGTAATTTTCAATTGTTTGTCATACGCAAGCAGTAAGAAATAGTTATTGGCGATGTCCGAAATCAATTGTGTCTGAACTGCTTGTTTTGCAGCATCGGTTGCTAAATAACTGGCTAAAGCCGCTCTTTTAGAACTGCTCAGTTTTCCCCAGATATCAGCTTCCCAAGAAGTACTTAAACCTAACTTATACGTTGTAGTCAAAGTATTGATATTGATTCCTGCTGGAAAGTTAAGTCCTGCTTCTGACTGCTTTGTGTGTGTCGCACTAGCATCCAGCTGTAAAGTTGGATAATAGGCTAATTTACTCTGGCTCAAAGAAGCTCTCGCCTGAATGATGTTTTCGATAGCATTTTTCAGGTTAAGGTTTTGATCTAATCCTTTTTGAATTAAGGCATTTAGTTTCTCATCTTTAAAAACACTCTGCCACGGCATATCGGCAATTGTAGTGGTATCTGCCGAAGCTTGGTCACGATACAAATTGTCTGTCGAAAGTGTTGCCGGACGTTCGTATTTTTTGGTAACGGAGCACGCACTTAAAAGTACGGCTGTCATTACCATAAGAATATATTTATTTGAACTATTCGTCATCTTTGTTTTAATTAAATTTTACTCTTTGTGAGCTTCTAGTAAATGAATTTCTTCATCGTCGTCATCGTCGTCATAATTTTCCTTTGGCGGTCCACTCACTCTTTCTTGTAAAGATTGGAAAATGATAAACAGAATAGGAATAACAAATACCCCTAAAATCGTTCCGATTAACATACCTCCTACTGCTCCAGTTCCAATCGATCTGTTACCTACAGCACCTGCTCCGGTTGCAAACATTAACGGAACCAATCCTAAAATAAAGGCGAATGAAGTCATCAAAATCGGACGTAAACGTGCTACTGCTCCTTCAATTGCAGCTTGTAAAATGGGAAGTCCTTTTTTCCTTCTGTCCAAAGCAAATTCGACAATCAAAATACCATTTTTCGCCAGAAGTCCGATAAGCATGATTAAGGAAATCTGCAGGTAAATATTACTGTTGAGTTTAAATATAATCGAGAATAAATACGCTCCAGCCAATCCAAACGGAATTGAAAACAATACCGCAAAAGGAAGAATGTAACTTTCGTACTGCGCACTCAACAAGAAATAAACGAATACCAGACACAGAATGAAAATAAAAATAGTTTCACTTCCTGATGCCAGCTCCTCACGCGTTAATCCTGAGAATTCATAACCGTAACCTGCTGGAAGATTTTCTGCCGCTACTTCCTGAATGGCTTTAATAGCGTCTCCAGAACTGAATCCTGGTTTTGGCGCTCCAGTAATCGCAATAGACGTAAACAAGTTAAATCTCGAAATCGACTCTGGTCCAAATACTCTGGTCATTTTTACAAACTCAGTAATTGGCGCCATGTTTCCTGTACTGTTGCGGACAAAGATTTTATTTAATCCCTGCGTATTGGTTCTAAACTCTGGTGAAGCCTGAATCATAACACGGTATTGTTTTCCGAATTTGTTGAAATTCGAAGCGTACAATCCGCCATAATAGCCTTGCATAGTTGATAAAATCGAGTTTACCGAAACTCCTGCATCTTTGGCTTTTGCTAGATTAATATCCATCATATATTGCGGGAAACCAGGGTTAAATGGTGTCGTTGCATATTGTATTTCAGGACGTTCGGCTAATTTAGCTAAGAATTCATTGTTAACTTTATAGAATTCGGCAGTGGTATGTCCGCCTTTATCTTGTAATTGGAATTCGAATCCACCACTTTGTCCAAAACCTTGAATCGTTGGAGGAGAAATAAAGAAAATATTGGCTTCACGAATACCGCTTGTTTTAGCAAATAGCTGTCCAATTACATCATCAACACTTAAATCACGTTCATCCCATGGTTTCAATTTTACGATAACCATACTGTAGGCACTACCCGCACCGGCTGTAAAGTTCTGTCCAACAATACGAAGTGTATTTTTAACTCCGGGAATAGTTTTCGCAATACTGTCTACTCTTTTAGCAATTACGTCAGAACGCTCCATAGAAGCAGATGGCGGTAAACTAATGTTTGCAAAAACAGTCCCCTGATCTTCAGAAGGTACGAAAGCAGACGGCGTAGTTTTCATCATATAAACCAATGCCACTCCAGCGATCACAATTGAAGCTAAAGCAATCCATTTTTTTACAGAAAGGAAACTTACAGAACGTTTGTATCTTTCGGTAACATTATCAAATGCCACGTTAAATGCGGTATAAAAACGCTGTAAATAGCTTTTATGTTTATGATCGTCAGCATGCGGCTTTAATAAAAGCGCACATAAAGCCGGACTCAAAGTCAAAGCGTTAATGGCGGAAAGGATAATCGCAACAGCCAGTGTAATACCAAATTGTTTATAGAAAACTCCTGTTGATCCTCCAATAAAAGTTACCGGAATAAATACGGCCGCCATTACCAATGTAATCGAAATAATCGCTCCCGAAATTTCGTCCATTGCATGAATCGTCGCTTTTTTAGCTGATTTATATCCGTGATCTAGTTTTGCGTGTACGGCTTCTACTACTACAATCGCGTCATCGACCACAATACCAATCGCCAGTACCATCGCAAAAAGCGTTAATAAGTTGATCGTAAACCCGAATAGATTCAGGAAGAAAAATGTACCCACAATCGCAACGGGAACTGCAATTGCTGGAATTAAAGTCGATCTAAAATCCTGAAGGAATATAAATACTACGATGAAAACCAGAATAAAAGCTTCAATTAAAGTATGGATTACCTTTTCGATAGAAGCATCAAGGTTTTCGTTAACATCCACAAGAGTAGTATATTTAACTCCTTTTGGGAAATTCTTTGCGGCTTCTTCAATTAACTTTTTAGAATTATTAATTACGTCACGAGCATTCGATCCCGGAGTCTGGCTGATCGCCATCGCTGCCGATTCTACACCGTTTGTTTTAATAGTCGAAGCATAACTTAATGATCCCAGCTCCACTTTGGCCACATCTTTAAGACGAAGCATTTGTCCGTTACCAACTGATTTGATAACGATATTTTCAAATTCCTGAGCACTTGTTAAACGTCCTTTGTATTTAATTACATATTGAAAAGCCTGATTTCCATTTTCACCAAATTTACCCGGCGCTGCTTCGATATTCTGTTCTGCTAAAGCAGCCGAAATATCACTTGGAATCAGTTTGTATTGCTGCATTACATCTGGTTTTAACCAGATTCTCATAGAGTAATCTTTGGCACCAAAAACGGTTACATCTCCCACCCCTACAACACGCTGAATCTGCGGTACAAGGTTGATTTTTGCGTAGTTTTGTAAAAACGTCTGATCATACGCTTTGTCTTCACTGTATAAAGAGAAAATCAATAAGTTACTACTCTGGCTTTTGGTTACAGTAACCCCAGCCTGAGTTACCTCTACAGGTAATAAACTGGTTGCTCTCGAAACCCTGTTCTGAACGTTTACCGCCGCTAAGTCTGGATTGGTTCCTACTTTAAAGAAAATTTTAATAGAAGCATTACCATCATTGGTTGCAGAAGAGGTCATGTACGTCATGTTCTCTACACCATTAATTTGTTCTTCCAGCGGAATTACAATACTTTTCAGTACCACATCGGCATTAGCTCCAGTATAACTTGCTGCCACGTTTACAGTTGGCGGTGCAATATCCGGATATTGAGATATAGGAAGCTCAATTAATCCTAGAACACCTAAAATGACGATAATAACCGATATTACCGTCGAAAGTACGGGTCTTTGTATAAATTTTTTAAACATTTTTTTTATTTTAAATCGGCGTAAACTGTTTCTGGGCTCTGATTGTTGGCTTTAATTTCAGTTCCTTCTTTTAGAGAAGCTACTCCTTCTAATACAATTTGATCTCCAGCATTTAAACCGCTTGTCACGACGTAATAATTGCCTGCAGAATTGTCTAGAACTGTGATATTGGCATTTTTAGTTTTTCCATCTTTGCCAACTACTACTGCAAAGATTTTATCCTGAAGTTCAAATGTGGCACTTTGAGGAACAATAATGGCATCTTTAACTTCGTTCGGAATTCTTACGGTAGTACTGCTTCCGCTTCTAATAATTCCTTTTGGATTTGGAAAACGCGCTCTAACATTTACAGTACCTGTTTCGGTATTAATTAATCCGTTTACAGTTTCGATATGTCCTTTTTCATCATAAGCAGAACCATCAGAAAGCAATAAAGAAACGGCTGGCATGCTTTTTATTTTTTGGTTTAATGAAGCTCCTGCATCTTTAGTAAAATTCAGTAATGTTTTTTCATTCATTGCAAAATAAGCATATACGTTTCCAATACTAGAAACTGTAGTTAAAGGCTCTGCCGTGTTTGAACTTACCAAACTTCCTAAACGAAACGGAATCGAACCTACCACTCCGTTTACTGGACTTGTAACGGTTGTATATCCTAAATTCGTTTTAGCATTAACCAAAGCTGCGTTTGCCTGAGCTAAAGAAGCTACAGCCGACTCATAGGTATATTGTGCTGATTCTAAATCATATTTGCTGATGATTCCTTTTTCAACCAATGGTCTCACTTTATTTACAGCCAATTTTGCCGCACTTAAATCAGCCTGCGCACTTTTAATACTTGCTGTTGCTGTACGAACTTGCTGCTCATATTCTGGAGCACTGATTTTAAACAATGGCTGTCCTGCTTTAACAACTGCCCCTTCATCTACAAAAATTTTATCGATGTATCCTTCGACTCTTGGTCTGATTTCTATATTCTGCTGTCCCTGAATACTTGCCGGAAAATCGCTGTTCAACGTAGCTGATTCCAACTGTAAAGTCACAGTCTTATATTCCTTAATCTGCGGTGCACCTCCGGCCTGAGCCGATTTATCATTTTTACCGCATGAAGCGATAATAAGTGATGCTGCAAGGATGCTTAAAAATGATTGCTTATTCATTTGAAATAATATGTAATTATCGATTATATACAGACAAAAGAAATAAAATATCACACGCGAAAAATTTCAAATAGACGAATACGGAAAGACAATCGATAAAGATATGCTGACACACGACGGGGTTTCAAAAAAATTAAACAAGCGTTTAATTCTTAAACTCATCGGCTCTAAAATGGTTTTTAAAGACTATAATTCTGCGTTGAGCGATTGGTTCTAAATCGAATGTAAATAAAGTGTAATATTGTCAATAAAAAAGTAAAATTCGTAATGGCATCAAACCTATACAGACCTTATTTATTTACCGGATTACACATTCTTGGCTGGTTTTTATTGGGATTTATCATGTTGTTTTACATCCCCTTAACTTGGAATCTAGTACTTCCGTCCATTTTTTGGCTTTGGCAGATTATTATCTTGTTTTTGTTAATGGCTATATTTTATACTAATGCAAAAATTATAGTTCCAAAAACCATCATTAAAGACAACACTTCGCCTTTTTTATTTTGGGCTTTTCTGGTCATTTTTGCGTTACAGCTTATCGCTTATGTATATACTTCGCAAACCGATCTTCACAATAAAATCACAGCAATTTTAGGATTCAAAAAGTATCGAAATCCGTATTTTGACAATTATGTTTTCATGCTTACGCTTTTGGTTTTAGGAATAAGCACGAGCTGGGCGATGTTACAGCACTGGCAGAAAGCGGCGCAATACAAACAAAAATTAGAACAGGACAAAACAGCTGCCGAGCTGGCAATGCTGAAAGCACAGATAAATCCGCACTTTTTCTTTAACTCGTTAAATAGTATTTATTCGTTAACGTACACCGATATTGAAGATTCTAGAAATGCACTTCACACTTTAAGCCGTATGATGCGTTATTTATTATACAGCACAGAAGAAACAACTACTTTATTGAAAGAAGCCGAATTTATGAAGGATTTTATTTCGTTGATGAAACTTCGTGCTAATAAAAAACTAACCATTACTACAGACATTCCAGAAAAAATTCACGATTACCCAATTGTTCCAATGTTATTATTACCTTTAGTAGAAAATGCATTTAAACATGGCATTCATGCTACGGATAAAAGCGAAATTCATATTAGATTAAGCCAAATTGGAAGTCACTTGGATTTTGAGGTAGAAAATACTTATTTCGAAAAACCGGCTCTACCTCATGAAGGAGGAATTGGTTTAACAAATACGAAACGAAGACTTCAGTTGATTTATCCGCATAAACATACCCTTATATCTGGTATCGCCAAAAACGGAATGTATAATGTAAAACTGCAACTAATTTTAGACTAATGATAACATTAAAATGTATAGCAGTCGACGACGAACCTCTGGCATTAAAACTGGTACAGACTTTTATTGAACAAACGCCTTTTTTAGAATTAACTGCCAGTTGTGACAATGCGGTTGAAGCCATGACTTTAATTAAAGATAAACAGCCCGATCTTGTTTTTCTAGATATCAATATGCCCAATTTAACCGGAATGGAACTTGCCAGACTTTTGCAGGAACAACCGGGACAAGTACCCAAAATTGTTTTTACAACCGCTTATAATCATTATGCGATTGAAGGCTACAAAGTAAATGCAGTCGATTATCTTTTAAAACCTTTCAGCTACGAAGAGTTTTTGCGTGCTGCGCATAAAGTACTTCAAATTACGACAGAAGCTTCAACACAATTTCAGTCTGTTACGGCAGATGATGAATTTATCTTTTTAAAAGTTGAATATCAATGGGTTCGTATTTCGCTTAAAGATATTTTGTATATCGAAAGTTTAAAAGATTACGTAAAAGTACATCTTGACGATTCGCAAAAAGCAATCATGTCATTGATTTCTTTAAAGGCTTTGGAAGAAAAACTGCCTTCTGCTAAATTTATGAGAGTACACCGTTCGTTTATCGTAGCGCTTGACAAAATAAATGCAATTACTAAAAATTCAATTTTAATTGGCAAAACAGAAATTACGGTTGGCGAACAATACAAAGAAACATTTAAAACCATTGTAGACAAATGGTTGAAATAAAATAGAATACAATTATCATGGAAAAAAGAGCAAACAAATATTATCTGACTTTAAGCCTGAAAGAATACGCAAATGGAGCCACTACTCCTGCAAAAGAACTAGGAATTGAATTTGACAATCACGATGAAATATTTGGTATTATAGAAAAAATCAAAGACAAAAATATATTCGAAAATCCGCATGAAGCAACTCAGTTTGCCATTGGCCTGAAATTATTCAGCGAAATCAAACTTAAACACCGCAAAAATCCTTTGTTTGATGAATTGAATGATGTATTTCCGGTTTTTATGAAAAAACTAAAAAGCTTGTAGTTTCTACCTACAAGCTTTTTTTATTTTTTTTAAATTCCAATAATTAAGCTTTCGCTTTTCTTTTTACTGTACATCCAATTTCTTTGGTTTGGGTTACAGCTGGTTTTTGACCGCTTTTTAAAGATGCAATAACATCTTCGGCATATTTTATTTTTTGAGGATTTTTTCCTTCCGGATCGTTGTCGATTGCGCCAACATATTCTACTACATTTCCTTTTGAAGTTTTAGAAACGATAAAAATGTGAGGTGTGCGTTTTGCTCCGTATTCGTCTGTAATTTTTTGTCCAGCATCAAATAAATATGGAAAAGGATATTTTTTCTCTTTTGCCAAATCCTGCATCTTAGCAAATGTATCTGCTGTAGAAGCTTCTGGATCGTTAGGATTAATGGCAATTACAGGATAACCCTGCGGTTTGAATTTTTTATCTAAATCAATAATTCTCTGCTCATAACCTACCGCATACGGACATGTATTACAAGTAAAAACTACGATATATCCTTTTGCGTCTTTAAAAGTTCCAAAAGAAACTTCTTTATTGTCTACATTTTTCAGCTTAAAATCTGGTGCGGCGTCTCCTGCTTTAAGAGTTGTTCCCGTTTGTGCTTGAGCCAGAAAAGCAGAAAGTGCTAATGTCAGTAATAAAATTATTTTTTTCATGGTTTACAGTTTTTTATATTCAGTTAATAATTGTTCGTAGGTAAATTCGCTTTCAATAAATTTTCGTTTGTCGCCTTTAATAAAAAGTGTCGCGGGAATACTGCCTGACCAGCTTGGATCAATACGGTCGATAAATTCTTGGGGACTGCTTTCGTTCAGCAGAAAAACTTCATTTTTCAGATTTTTTCTTTTTACAAAAGGAACCACATTCGAAGCCAGTTTTGATTTAAAATCCAGACTTACCAATAAAACAGCCAGTTTCTCTGATTTATATTCGGCTCCCAGTTTTTCAAAATGTGGCAATTCTTTAATACAAGGCGCACACCAAGTTGCCCAAAAGTTGACAACATAGGTACTGTCTTTTCCTGTTTTAATTCTTTCGTTTAACTGATCGATATTTAAGAGCTTAACGTTCTGACTGTAAGCCGAAATAGAGAAAACACTAAACAAAAGGATATAGAAAAAAGACTTGATTTTCATGAGATTCAACGCTTTAGAATTAATTTGTGTCTTACAAATATAAACTATTGAAATCTTACTTTTTGTTAATGAAAGTTTAATGAATTTTTTAAAGAAGCTGAGTTACTAATATTCTAAGGTTTTAAAGAGTACCCAGGCTTGGTTGATATTATAGCGATGGATTCCATCCTAGTGTGGATTCGATGCGTTTTTGTTATAATTTCTTTTATTTGAAATAAAAAAAATCGAAAGATTAAAATTCTATACTAAACGAATACGTAAAATCAGCTGTAAAATCTGGTTTCTCGTTTGAAGGTTTTATCAGAAATTCAAATGTAGGTTCCATGTCTTCTATTTGTTCTATTTCTCCAGATTCTGTTTTGATTTCTAAAGTCTGCTTTGTTAAACCTGCTAAGATCGAAACGCTGTAAAAGCCGTTTGGGAGTTCTATTGTGGCGTGTTTGTATTTTTTTAGTAAATCGACTTTCTCTTTTGTAAAATCTCTCAAATACGGAATCGTATATAAATAAATCCTGCCGTTTACAACCGTAAGACAATATCCATCGCGTTTGTGCTGTAATTCATTTCCGGGTTTTAATAATTCAGGAACATCATCTGAAAGATTAAAATAAACAGTATACGGATAATTTACTATCCCAATCATGGGTACAATTACACCTTCTTCGACAACCTGATCTCCGGTTTCTTCTGTTGTGAATTCTGTTAAAAGATCATCTGGTAAATCATTTTCGATTTTATACTGCATTAAACAATCCACATCGCCCAAGATGAAATAATCCATTAGATCGTTTAGAACTTCATTAAATTTATGTACTGCCATGATGCTTTATAATTTAGTTCGTTTTCCCATATAGTAACTGTATTCGTTGTCGATGATTTTGTAACCGTATCCTAATTCCTTAATCATAGTAGTTTTTTAAGATTGTCCCCAATGAAATTCACAGTTACTAAAATTTAATGCTTTCAAATCGTCTTTGTCAATTAAAACACTAAACACACCTTCATCGTTGAATCCGTTCTCTCCTATTTGCAATAAAACTACTTTATTTGAATTGACAACTTCTAATATCTGTTGCTCTTGTGCCTGACAATGTGTAAAGATTCCGAAGATTTTTGATGTCTCGCTTCCTTCGAAGAAATCCCATAAAAGTCCGTCTTCATTGGCATCTTCTTCTTCATATTCATCTTCTGGATCACGATAACGATCTGAAAGTTTTTCGGTTGCCGCAAAGGCCTCTTTTATCAAAACCCCTTCAAAGAAATTATCGTCATGATCTTTTACTACTCTCACTAATTCGCTGTTCTCAATATCCGCATAGGCAACAAGTCCTTTATCTTCGATAATATCGGCAAAAAAGAACAAGTGTCCCGTTTTTGGCAAAAGCCCAGAGTTGTCGTGAGGAGCAATTTGTTTGAGATCTAACTGAGCTGCAAAACGAAGATCTTTTGGATATTCAAAATCTTTGGGAAGATCAGCAATTGGTCCGCCGTAACGGGAATGCCCCAACGGAATATCTAAGGTTCCTGCTTTTACCAGCAATCCATCTTTTAATAAAATTTCGGGCATTTTTAAGCTGTCTCCGTAATAATGTTTTGTGGCAGGAAGCAGTTCAATGATTTCAAATATTTCTTTTTCCATTAGGCTGTTATTTTTATTTAAATAAATGTAATTATTATTCGTATAATTTTAATTAATTACAAATCAGTATTTCGTTTGTAATATTCTTTCCATAACATTTTATTTAAATACTTTATAATTAAATTTCTCCCCGAACAATACTTATTTATTAATCCAATTCGTCTTCAATATTGTTGGTATTGCTTAAAACATTTTCCATTGTGTTTCCTAAAAATCCCCAGCAGTCATCGTCGTAGCCAATATTTCCTGAGGAAACAGCAATTATAGGAAACTCGTTTTCTTTTCTGAGATCGTAGGCGTAGAATTTTCCGCCGCCATTAAATGCTACCGGCAAAAATGCTGGAGCCCAGAACGGAAAACCATAAGAAATGTACATTTCTCTAATATCTTCAAGTGAGAAATAGCCAAATTCTCGATCGCCGTTTAAAATTCCGCCTCCGTTTGAATGATTCAAAAGCTTGATATATTCTTCTGGAAGTTTTATTTGTTTTGGAATCGGGAGAATTTCGGGTGCAGTTCCTTCTGGATATAATTGTCTTATATTATCCAATATCTCTAATTCGTTTACTGAATAAGGTTTTGTAAAAAAATCGTCTGGAATTGACTCTGTTAATCCAGGATGTATGTCGAAAAAATTAAATTTATTAAACCACATAATTACTTGTTTTTAATTTAGTTAATCTTCGTCGTCATCTTCATCAAATTCTTCGTCATCATACGAAAGATAAGACCAATCGATATCTATACAGTCAAGAATTTCATCGAAACGATCTTGAATGCTTGTTCCTATAAACGCTCCGTGACAATTGTTATTTTGATCGAAAGAAAGGCTGATTACATCATAAAACTGATCTGTATACACTTTTTGATTGTCTTTACTGATTTCGGGCACTAATTTCCAATTGTCTTCTACAAACTTTACGATCTCAGGTTCGATTGCTCCTATGAAATTTCCGTTGTATTGAAGTCCGCCTAAGGTTCCGTTAAAAACAGCCATCAATAAAAAGAAGTTTTCAGTTGTCTGGGTTTCAACTTCCCAATCTGATTTTTCAATGGTATCGTAATTTCCATATACTGGTGGATTGTCTTCTATTAAATCTTCTTTTTTAATTCCCCAGATCGCTACGTTTTGGTTTTCTTCATAAAAAACTAGATAGTCATCTTCTGAAAATTCAATTTCACCATCAGGTTTTAAAAGTCGGTTAAAACAATAATTTAGGTTTTCTTCTTTCCCTAATTCCTGATAATATTCTTTTAGCTTTGAAGGAAGCGTGACTTTTAATTCTTTCTCTAGGGCAGAAATTTCGTCTTTTGAAAATCCGTAGTCTTCTTTATCAGACAAGTTATAAAGACGTTTGATTTTTTGTATATAATTCATGTGAAGTTTTTATTTAAGTATTTCAGAGGAAATAAATATTTCCATTAATCAAATAGCGAACATGCAGTAAAACAAGTTACTGCTAGTATGATGTGAAATAGTTTTGTTTTTTCTGGCGAGGTAGTTTTAGTAGGATTCAAGAGCCAGAATCTCTTTTTTTTCGTGTATTTCAATCATAATTTAGGCTTATATATTTTTACAAACGTGAAAATACATAAATTCTTGTAAGATTGCAATTACTTTATAATTGATAATGTATTCTTAATTATTATTTATCAGAGAAAAACTCCAATTGTTTGAAAACTGGAATCAATGATTTTCCTTTTTCTGATAGATTATATTCGATGTGAAGCGGTTTTAATTTGATGACATTTTTATCCAGAAGTCCAAACTCTTCCAGCTCGCGCAATGCAGTCGAAATAGATTGTTTATTGGCTCCTTTAAGATCTCTTAAAAGTCCGTTGAAACGTATTGGTCCGTCAACAGCCAATAAGAATATTTGCGGTTTCCATTTACCTGATAATAGTTTGAGAAGTCCTTCGGCAGGACATTCATTTTCTTTTTGGGATTTATTTTCGGTAGTCATGTTTTTTTGACTAATTGACTTGTGAATATTTACAAACGAACTTTGCGTAAAGTTAAAAATTTAAACCAAGCGGAAATTAAAAACAGTTATATGAAAATACTTTCGCTATTCTTAATCTTGATTTGCAGTGTAAATTGCCAATCACAAATAAATTCTAAAATGAACGAGAATAAAATAAATCCGTTATTATGTGATCCTGAAACAGGAATGTGCGAAATGCCGATTGGCGAAAAATCTAATGAAACCGCTTCTATTCCGGCCGAAAATAAACCAATTAAAATTATTTATTATACAGATCCAATCTGCTCCTCCTGCTGGGGAATCGAACCTCAGCTTCGAAAATTAAAACTAGAATACGGAGATTATATCGAAATTGACTATCGAATGGGCGGTTTATTGCCAGATTGGACGTATAACAGCGGCGGTATCAGCAAACCTTCAGATGTGGCGCATCATTGGGACGAAGCGAGTTTGTATTACGCAATGCCTATTGATGGAGATGTGTGGCTTGAAGATCCGCTGGATTCCTCTTATCCCTCTTGCATTGCCATGAAAGCGGCGCAAATTCAGAGTAAGGATAAAGCAGTTTATTTTATGCGAATACTGCGTGAAAAATTATATCTGGATAAAAAGAATATTGCCAAATGGGAAAACATAGCCGAAGCTGCCGAAAAAGCAGGTTTGGACATCGCAAAACTAAAAACGGATTATGAAAATGACGCCAAAAAACTTTTCCAAGAAGATTTAAATCTGGGCAGAACATTAGGCGTTAGGGGCTTCCCTACTTTATTTTTCTCTGACGGAAATAACAATCAATTAACGGTTTATGGTTCTAAACCTCATGCTTCTTATGAAAATGCTTTGTCTGCTCTTTTACCAGAAGCCAAAAAGAAAGATATTCCTAATGAAAATCCGTTATCGCTTTTTGAAATTTATCCAACCTTGGCTCCAAAAGAATATGCCGTAATTCTAGATATTTCGTATACAGAAGCAAAAGATATTCTGGAAGAATTATATCAAAAGGGTAAATTGGATAAAAAGACTATAAAAAATGGTTCGCTTTATCTTAAAAAATAATTATATATAAAAAATGCTCCGCTAGGAACATCTCGTTGGTAAAAAAGTTTTTCCCGCTCTTCAGATCGTCCCTTGGGGACGTTTGATTTGCATATTGATTGTCCTTAATCAATCGTTCCTATGGAACGTAAATACAAAAACTTATACACGTATTCTACCAATGAATTGTTCCTAGCGGAACATTTTAAATTAAGCTTGGAAATATTTGTTCTTAAAGGAAATTGATAAATAAGCCATTTGTATGGCGGTAACTATTAATTTAGCTCTTTCAAAATCAAATCTGCAACAGTATCGATTGCTTGGTTTACGATACTTTCTGCGTCTCCATCAAATTCGAAACGTTTGGCGATTTCTTTGTCTGAGATAATAATGTGTATAAAAATGGTTCCTACGGGTTTGGATTCGCTTTCGCTTCCGCCCGGAGTAGTAAGTCCGGTTAAGGCTACGCAGATATCTGAATTGATGTATTTATGAAAATTTTGCGCCATGAGTTTGGTGACTTCTGCAGATTCTGCGCTATACTGTTCAATAGTTCCCCAAGGAATGTGAAGCAAATCTTCTTTCATTGAAATATGATAGCAGGTTATTCCTCCTATTAAAATCCTTCCCGAATTAAAAACTGTCGAGAATTCATAACACATTTTTCCGGCTGAAGCACTTTCTGCAAATGCTATCGTCAGATTTTTTTCGATTAAAGCCTCACAACAGGCCGTTACTTTTTCAGATGCCATATTGATTTCATTTTAACTGCATTTTTCTATTCAAAAATAAAGTCTTCTACTCATTACTGCTTATATCATTTCTTACAACTCTTACATTTTAAATAACTGTTAATTATGCAACTATATTAAATATTCGTGTAAGGACTTCCTTGTATAGGCTTGGTAAATTTGTAAAATACAAGCTTTTTAAATGAAAGCTAAAGGAAGAATATTCCAGAATAGACAATAATTATCAACCCAAAATATAAACATTATGGAAAAGCAGCACAACCATGAATATGGTCAGTTTGATCCTGATTATATCGACCAAAATACTCTTGTTGATGGTACTTATTCTAATGAAGATCAATTCAAACAAGATGTAAAAAAACATGACAATCGGGAATTTGGCGAAAGCGATCCTGATTATATTGATCAAAATACGATTATTGATAACGACAATTATGCTCGAGATGAAGATCCGTATCAATATCAGGAAGAGTTTATAGAAGATCCGCATCATCCGCAAGGTGATTTTGAAACCAACACAAATGTTAGATCTGAAAATATCCCGAATCAGGAACGAGTGGTAAATGAAGACGATGCCATTACAAATGATGACACCGAAGACGATTTAAACAAGGATTATGATCCTGATTTGGATGATAAAAGTGAATCTGACTCAGAAAAACACAGCGATCTGGATGATGACGAAGAACTTGATGATTTTGATGCCGAGCATTATCCTGAAAATCATCCGAGAGAATAACCGTTTCAAGAAATTGTTTTTATGGATATAGGAGTTCAAATTATCTGGCTTTTTGTATTGGCTGTTCCAATTGCTTGTATCAGCTGGACGGTAACGCACGAAGAGATTTTTAGAGAGCCGCACGAATGGTGTGTTAGACATTCTAAAAACGACAAGTACATATTGTCTCGAAAGTTTTTTTATCTGCTTACCTGCGAATATTGTTTCAGCCATTATGTTACAATAGCATTTTTGATACTCTGCGATTATAAACTTTTGTTAAACGATTGGCGCGGATACATTTTGGCGGGATTTTCGCTGGTATTTATGGCGAATATTTATATGAGCCTTTTTGCACTTCTTCGACAAGCAATTAAAAAAGAAAAAGTCGAAATTGAAAAAATTGAGACTGAAACAGACAATGAAAAGAATACTATCAACACAAATAAAAATACGTTTAACTAAATAATTAACAATCATGGAAAATTTAAATTTCATAGACCCTCTATTACACGGAATCAAACCTATTGAAGATAGCACATCAAAACTTAGTGTAAAACAACTGGCTTGCGCTGGATTTGGTTCACTATTAATTGGTGCCGTTTTAAAAAAAGCAGGACATGCTAAAACAGCTGCTGTTGTAGGAGGTCTTGCATTACCATTATTATCTGCAGCAGTTTACAAAAAACTAGCGAAGTAAGCAGTCTCTAAAATTAAATCATAAAAAATCCCGTTAAGTTTATTCTTAACGGGATTTTTGTTTTGTATAAATGCTGAGTTTTAGAAAACAGCATCGTGAAAATTTTAAATTAATTGCCTTCTTTTTCCCAAAGCAGGAATGACTTTAAATCAATATTTCCGCGTGCCAGACTTTCTAATTTGCGTATTCAAGCCAGGTTAATATTTCCTTCAACCCAGTTAAGTGCCTTATTGAAAGCTTCTTTTTTAAATCCGTGGAATTCTCCCGGAACGATATAGCTAAATCCGTTGGTAAACGAAATAATATCATCTGAATCTGAAACAATTGCTGCTCTGTTCCATTTTCCTAAATGTTTAAGTCCCAAAAGTGCATCCTGCAGCCACGCTCCTGCTGTAAAGTTTTTAATATCTGTATCTAATACCAGTAAAAAATTGATTTCGTTTGTTTGTTTTACCAAATGTTCTACGGCAGGAACTACAACCGCTAGAAAATCGTCTTTTGTTACTTCTGCTAAGGCTCTAAATGCTACAATATTATCGGTAGTGTCAATTTGATGTATCATAATTTCATACTTTTTTTTGAGTTAATTTAATCGTTATTATCATTTTGAAATCCAATTATTTAGACTTTAAAAATGCACATCAAATATACGACTAAACGATAGCTAAATCTTACATTTATCCAATTGAATATTATATTTTAAGGGGCTAAGATACTGAGGTGTAAAGGGACAAAAATGAATAAAAAGCCTAAAGACTTTTTCAAGAGAAAAAGCCTGCTCTTTTGGAGACAGGCTTTTTACAAAAAATAAAAAAATAAACTAACACAAACTTTTAATATCCTTGATTCTGTTTAAAGACTTTTTGGTCAATAACAGTCTGTGGAATTGGGAATACTCTTCTAAAAGGTTGAGAAGCCGCTTTTGCAGTTCCAGCAAGATCATATTTTCCAAAACGGATGCTTTCTGGTCTTCTTTGTAATTCCCAGTATAACTCAAATCCTAATTCTTTATATAACTGTGCTGCGTCTAGAGAAGTAAGTGCTTTTCCTGGAGCATTTGCAAATAAAGATTCTCTTTTTCTGCTAGTACGCAGTTTGTTTAAATCGTCCATTGCTGCGCCTGTGCTTCCTTTTCTGAAAAGGGCTTCAGCTCTCATTGCATAAATTCCTCCTAAACGAAATAACGGAATATCAACGTTACTGTTACCGTTTCCTCCTTCTGGATCGAATTCGTATTTGAATACACGTGCTCCTTGATTGATTTCGTTTTGAGCAAAAACAGATTTTGTTGGATCTGCAAATGTCAATGTTGGTGTGAAATTCATTCTTGTAGTCGTACTTTTTTCCATATATAAAGGAGAAACTTTAATACGGTTGCCAATCATTTCCAGAGATCCCGAAGCCAATAAAATTGGTCCGTACTGAAGCCCAGCCTGAATTCCTCTGTTGAAGTGGAACCAAGGTAAATTAGCGCTTTTAGGTACAATATCTGTTGCAGGCACGCTTACATCTGTTCCGTCGTTCATAAACCATGTACCATCAGCATATTGATAATGTTGTTCAAATCTTGGGTCATCGTGGTTGCCGTCCCAAGTCGCATAGAATTCTGGAGTGGTACAAGCCGCGTTTGTTCCTCTGTTTGCCGCAGAGGTTCTTTGGTTACGTTCCATACAAACGTAAGCAAAGCTGTTTGAACCGTTACGGATGTAGTCTATTTTTTGAGAAATCGCAAAAATAAGTTCTTTACCATTGTTATTATCCCTTGCAAAGTTTTTGAAATAATCGCTTTCTAAACTGAATTTACCTGAATCGATCAATAATGATGTGTAATAAATCACCCGATCCATATCTGTTCCTGTACCCGATACAGCTGGTTCATTAAAATTGAAATTTGAATTCACATTGTAACGATCTTTTAATACTGCACGATTCAAATACATGTTACTTAAAAAAGCATAAGCGGCTTGTTTTGTAAATCTTCCGTGGTGTGTACGTTGTGTACCAATATCAGCCAAATCGGGTATTAAAGCTTCTACATCGGTAATTAATTTGTCAATTTGAGTATCTGCTTTTAAAATTTCCAATGGTGCTTTAGGATTCATAGGATCTCTGTAAGGAGCTTGTCCGTATAAATCTAAAGTGGTATAGGTGTAAAAAGCTAAAAGTGCTTTTGCTTCTGCAAGAAATAATTTCTTTTCAGCAAAAGTAGTTTGCTCTGCTGATTGAATTGCAGTCAGCGAACGTGTAATTCCGTTTGTCAGCAAATCCCAGTTGTTTACTATAATAGCATTACTTGAGCTCCATGTAAATTCGTGCATATCTCTCCATTTTCCGCCATCACCCCAATCGCTTCCACGAGTGGGTAAAATAGCCTCATCAGTAGTATATTCCTGCATGGCAAAAACAGCTCCGTGATCTGTAAAAGTTCCGTCTCCAAGCCTGTCATATGCTGCTGCAAGCGAACCTGCCGGATCTGAAGCATCACTTCCTAAAACTTCATCCAAAACAACTTCATCCAAATCGGTACAGCTGCTTAAGAGAAAAATAAAAGAGAATAGAGTTAAAATTTTTATGCTTAATGTCTTTGTCTTCATGTGATTTATAATTTTAAAGTTGCTCCGAAACTGATTGTTCTGGAAGTTGGATAACTTGCATAATCGATACCAATAGATTGGTTTCCTCCGTTTGCTTTTGGACTATTGATTAACGGATCGTATCCTGTATAATTAGTGATTGTAAGCAGGTTGCTTCCTGTTACATAAAGTGTTAAACCGTTGATCCAGTTTACACCTTTTAAATCAAAATTGTAACCAATACGAGCTGTATTTAATCGAATGAAATCAGATTTTTCTAAGAAAAGTGTCGATAAAATTGGTGAATTTGTTGGGTTTGCACCTGATTCATAATATCCTGTAGCAACGTTTCTGTCTGATGCTAAGTTGTTTATGTTTAATGCGTTTAAACCCGTATTATTCAATAAATAACCTCCAGTCTGACCAATGATTGAGAATGAAAATGAGAAATTTTTGTATCTCATATCACTGTTTAAACCATAGTAAAAAGTTGGTAAAGCACCTTCGATAATAATTCTGTCGCTGTTGTCAATTTTACCATCGCCATTTTGATCTTTAAAGATATTAGCTCCTTTACTGTCAAATCCAATATGTTCTAACAAATAGAATGAACCTGCTGCATAACCGCTCTTGTAAATATTAGCATTTACACCAGATTGTCCAGGACCTGAAATTGTACCTGTAAGTATTTCTGAAACCGGAAGATCTTCAATTTTGTTATTTAAAGTTGCACCGTTTGCATCAACACTCCATGTAAAATCTTTTGTATCAACGATTTTAGAACCTAACATAATTTCAAAACCTTTGTTAATGATTTTACCTTGATCAATATTGGTCCAAACCGTTGTAGTTGGGCTTAAAGGTGAAGATGGAATATTCAAGATCGCATCTGTAGTCGTTTTATTGAAATAATCTACGGTTCCGTATAATTTATCATTCCATAAACTAAAATCAGCACCTACGTTATATTGTGTAACAACTTCCCATTTCAAATCTGGGTTTGCAGTTCTGTTTACCGAAACACCATTTACTAAATTCAAATCATCATATAAATAATATCCGTCTGCTCCAGATAAAGAGTAACTTGCTTTAGTAAGCTTGTTTTGTACTTCCTGATTTCCTGTTTGTCCCCAGCTTAATCTTAATTTTAAGTTGCTGATTGCTTCAACATTTTCTAAGAAACTTTCTTTAGAAACATTCCATCCTAAAGCGAAAGAAGGGAAATAGCCGTATTTATTATTTTCTCCAAAACGAGTAGAACCGTCAGCTCTCATCGAAGCTGTTAAAAGGTATTTGTCGTTAAAAGTATAATTTAATCTTCCGAAGTATGATTGAAGCTCATTTTCTTGAGCATAACCGACTGTTCCTGATTGTGTTCCTGCAAAACCTGGATTGATTGATGGTTTTACACCAACACCTTGATTCGCAATTCCGTCAATATTAAAACTAGTTCCTGATCTTTCAAATTTTTGGTATGAAAATCCACCAAGAGCTTCAATTTTGTGTTTGTCTAAAGTAACATTGTACGTTAAGTAATGCTCAACCAATGCATTTTTAGAATCAAGATTATTTTGTACGTATCTTCCTTTTGGATTTAAATCGGTTAAGTTTGGAAAAATAGTAGTGTTTCTTTCTGCAGAAGAACGGTCGATACCAAGGTTTAATTTGTATTCTAATCCGTTGAAGATTCTTAAAGAAGCTTCAAAATTTCCTAAAACTCTTAACGTACGTGTTTGATCTTCGTAGATACTTAATAAATACGCTGGATTGTAATGCGCATTCATATTAAAGTTGGTGTAATTTCCATTAGCATCAAAAACAGATCTTGTTGGGTTAGCCATTAAAGTGTGCACTAATAATTGTCCGTTCGAACCTCCATCATCACTCGTTGGAACTCCGTCGTCTTTCGTTTCGCTGGCAGTAAGGTTAAATTTTAATTTTAAACGTTTATTGTCTAAAAATGATTCAGCTGCATTAATTCTTCCCGTTAAACGTTTAAAGTTGCTGTTTCTAACAATACCTTCTTGATCTAACTGCGATACAGATGCATAGTAGTTTCCTGATTCTGTTTGTTTAGAAAAAGCCAAAGCATTGCTTTTTGTAACAGCTTGTCTAAAAATGACATCTTGCCAATCTGTATTTCCTCCGTGGTCAAAAGCTGGATCTTTAATTGCTTTTCTATATTCGTCAGCACTTAAAACATCTAATTTGTGTGCTACAGTCGAAATTCCTAAAGATGAATCAAAAGTTAACGTTCCGTCTCCTTTTGCTCCTTTTTTAGTGGTTACCAAAACAACTCCATTCGAACCTCTTGCTCCATAAATTGCAGATGCAGATGCATCTTTTAAAACGGTAATAGATTCGATATCACTGTTATTTAAAAAGTTCAATGGATTTTTAGCAGCAGAACTACCAAAACCAACATTTGATCCAGAAGGACTCACATCGTCATTTGACAACGGCACACCATCTACAACAAATAAAGGTGTACTTCCGCTTCTAATAGATCCAACTCCTCTAATGGTTACATTTACTCCTGCTCCTGGCTCACCACTTGTACTTACTACACGAACACCGGCTACTTTTCCCTGAATTAAGTTATCTGGAGAGATACTTACGCCTTGCTTAAATTGTGAAGCATCTAGCTGTGTTACCGCACCGGTTACGTCTTTTTTAGATTGTTTACCGTAACCTACAACCAAAACTTCATTTAATTCTGCTGTACTTGGTTCCAGCTGAATCGTCATAAAAGTATTTTGAACAGGAAGTGTTTTTGTTTTATATCCGATGTATGAAATATCAATTGTTTTTCCATCTCCAACGGTAATTTCAAATTCTCCATCGAAATTTGTAACAGTTGAGTTTGAAGTTCCTGTTTCAACAATAGTAGCACCAGGAATTGGCACTTTATTTTCGTCAACAATTTTTCCTTTTACTTTAATTTTGTCAACAGCTTTGGTATTTACCGCTTTTGGCGCCGCTGTTTTCTGAATTAAAACTAATTTTCCACTGATATTGTAGTTGAAACTCGCTTTTTTTGAAAGCTCATTCAAAATTTCGGTAACAGATTCTCCTGTGTAATTTACAGTGTAAGTCGTATTATCATTGATTACAGCTTGTCCGTAACTGAATTTATAATCCGTCTGCTGACTTAATTTTGAAAATATAGAGACAAGAGTTGCTTTTTCTATTTTATTTTTTACTTTTGATTCCTTTGAATTAGTTTTACTAAAACCACTCTGAATGGTCAGTAACGCTAGTACTAAAAAGAATAAACTCTTTAGATTTAAATAAGAAGGTTTAAAATACATGATTTAAGTTATTGGTTTTTTTACGATACTTAATGATAATGAGCAGCTGTTCCCGCAGCTGCTTTTTTGTTTTAATCCACTTTTACTATTTCGCCATAAACTTTGAATTTTAGGTTTGTGATATAATTTATTTGTTCTAAAACATTCTCCAATGTTGCGTCTTTCTTTATAAATACCGTTAACGGCATTGCTAATACTTGTTCATTATCATATTGAAATGAAACTCCGTATTTATATTGTAAAATGGTGATAACCTGTTTAAGTGTGGTTTCATTTAAAGTGATATCTGTTGTGTACCAGTTTACCAAAAATGATTTATTGGCCATTAATTTGGTTAGTTTGTTCGATTCGAACAAGGCTTCTTCATTCGGAACTAAATCAACGCTCTGCCCTTTTGAAGTCACATTTACTTTTCCGGTAACTACGATAACTTCACATTTTGATTTCGACATCTGAATGTGAAATGACGTTCCAACTACTTTGGTTTTTACGTCACCCGAAGTAATAATGAAAGGATGTTTTTTGTCTTTGGCTATTTCAAAAAATGCATTTCCTTTTAAAAGGGTAACTTGTCTTTCATCTCCTATAAATTTTTCAGGATATTGAAATGATGAGTTTGCTGCCAGATAAATTTTCGAGCCGTCACTTAATTTGATAGATTTGGGAATCGAGGACGTTTTAAATGATAATTGCTTTTCAGCTGCAATTTGAGGTTTTAACAAAAAACCTAATCCAACAAGAAAAAGAATACTGGCAGCGGCCATGTATTTTATATACGGTTTAATGGTTTTCTTCTTCTCCATTCGAAGCTGAATTCCATTATAGATATTTTTAGATACTTCTTCAGAATCTCCCATAGAAGTTTCATCCCATTCTGCTTTTTGGTATTCGCTTAAAGCGAAATTCATCAAAAGATTTTCTTCTGCTTTTGAAGTTTTATTTCTCGAACTTTTATCTATTAAATGTTCTAAACTATGCTTTAATCGTTTTATCATAATACATATTGTTATCTATAAGTACCGAAAGTTTAAAATCGTACTATCCAGAAATATTATGAAAACATTAACAGAGCGTTATCTTAAAAGTTTTGTCGAAAAATAATGAATGGAGCCAGCCAGGCAAGGTCTTTCAAGCCTTCGCGTAATTGTTTTAAAGCCGATGAAATTTGATTTTTTACGGTTTGTTTTGAAATTCCAAGTTCGTCTGCAATCTGATCGATTGACATATCTTGAAATTTATACATAAGCAAAACCTGTTTTCTCTTTTCTGGAAGCTGGTCTAATAAGGAATATAGTAAATCCATTACTTCAGGATCGATAGACGAAAAATTATCAATTATATAGTCTTCGAATTTGTCTTCCATAATCGTCTTATCGAAACGATTATTCTGGTAATGCTTGAAAATTTGATTTTTCACCGCACGAAACAAATAAGGTTCGATGGCATTAATATTTACATCGTCTTTTCGTTCCCATAAATCGATAAAAACATCCTGAACAATATTCTGTGCCAAATCTTTATCCTGAGTCATGGTATAGGAAAAGGCATTGAGTTTCTGCCAGTATTCTGTATACGTTTTTTCGAAAATTTCAGGATTCTTCATTGCTAAAATTGGTCACATTATAAGATGTAAAATAATAAAATGTAACACCAATGCTTTTTGCCTCAAAGTTATCTTTCGATTAAAAAATAAATGTTTTTGATGTAGAAATACTACTATTTTGAAGCCGACATGATAATAGTTTTGCGATTTCTTTTCGTTTAGCTAACACAAAAATTAAATCACAATTTTACTTTAGTAATACTCAAAAAAAGCAATTTTCTTTTGCTGCGTCCCTTAATTCACTCATTCTAATTTCATTAAAATCATGAAACAAATTTTGTTTGCATTATTTTTTGCAGGGATACAATTGGGCCACGCACAAAATGATACTTTAAAAATCAACCAAATACAGGTCATTGGTTCACACAACAGCTACCGCCATGCCATTGAAACGGATTTATACAATCTTATTCAAGCGAGAGATACTACGCGTTCGCTAAAAGGTTTGCAATACACACATATTAGTATTACAGATCAATTAAACAAAGGATTACGCAATTTAGAAATAGATATTTTCGCTGATGCAAAAGGTGGAAAATACGCTCATCCAAAAGGTTTGGATATTGCTAAATCTGAAGAAGCTTACGACCCGAACGGACTAATGAAAAAACCGGGTTTTAAGGTTTTCCACATGCCGGATATTGATTTTAGAACTTCGTGTTATACTTTCGAAATCTGTCTTCAGGAATTGAAAAAATGGTCGGATGCTAATCCTGGTCACGTTCCGGTTTTTATTACGCTCGAACCAAAAGACGGAGACGCGAATTTCTTCGGAACAAAACCTGAAGATTACACTGCTGCTGTTTTTGACGAAATGGATAAAGTAATCCGTAAAAATCTAGGAAAAAACAAATTGATTACTCCCGACACGGTTCGCGGCAAATACAAAACGCTTGAAGAAGCGGTATTAAACAACAACTGGCCTACGCTGAAAAATGCCAAAGGGAAATTTTTATTTCTATTAGATAACAACGGCGCAAAAAGAGATTTGTACGCATTAAATCATCCGTCCCTTAAAGGACGCGCCGTTTTTATAAATGCTGAACCGGGAAAACCGGAAGCAGCCTGGCTTTTCAGAAATAATTCAGAAGATCCACAAATTGCAGATTTGGTAAAAAAAGGATACATAATTAGAACCAGAGCTGATTCTGATACCAAAGAAGCGCGTGCAAATGATTATTCGCATTTTGAAGCCGCTAAAAAATCAGGTGCGCAGGTTATTACAACCGATTATTATCTGCCAAGTACTTTCTTTAATTCTCCTTATCAGATTAAATACGATGACGGAAGTTATGTTAGAACAAATCCTGTAAATGTACCGTAAATTTTAACCCAAAGTACGCTAAAATTTTTAGCTTAGTTTGGTTCATAAACGCAAAGTCCGCAAAGCTAAATTGATTAAGCTTTGCGGACTTATTTTTAATATTCTCGCAAAGACGCAGAGTCGCAAAGAATATAAAACTTTGCGAGATTAAAAAACTTGGCGTGCTTTGCGTAAATCTTAGCGTACTTTGCGGTTAAAAATAATCATATGACGGTTTAAAAAACTGAAAACCGAGACTGAAAAACTTATTCAACACTCTTAACTTCCCCATTTTTCAAATCGACCGAAAAATGATCGGCAGGAACTTCATGCATGAATTTATTGAAGATTACGAAAAATAATTTCATCTGTTTTTGCAGAGGTGTATCTTTTGAAAAATCCGATTTAGAACCTTCTAAAAATAAATTAGAAATAACTTTATATTCTTTTGCTCTTTGAGTTCCCACATCGGCAAGAGCCAATTCATCCGCGCTTCTAAAACGGTAAAAATCAATTAAAAGATCATTTCCTGTCCAGTTGAAGTCTTCTTTTTTAAGATTGTTCTGTGTTAAAATTTCTACCGATTTTGCTTCAGCTTCATTCCATTCTTTTTGAAACTGAGGTTTATTTTTTAGAATAAAATCAAAATCTTTATCAGATTTCATGTTCGCTAAAACCAATAAATCTTTAGCAGAAACATTCAGAATAAAATCTTTAAATGCAGAAGGCCAATCGTCTTTCAAGAAGCGAAGACGTACCAATTCTTTTAAATGAAAATCGGTAAAATCGTGATAACTTTTGGTTTTCAAAATATCAATATTCCAAATGTCTTTATCGTTCTGACGCTGCAGAAATTGATATTCCATTTTATACAAATCAAAAAGTTCGTCAAATCCTGAAACCTCATTTATTGTAATAGTTTGAATATCTATACGATTGTCTTTTTGAATCGTCAGTAATTTATAGGCTGGAATATATGCTGCAAGCGAAGGTGTTTGAACATTAACCAATGTATTTCCTTTTCCTGTTGTGCGAACTCCGGTATCATTGATATGCATATGTCCGCCAAAGTGAATTTTCAATCCGGCATCGGCAAAAACTTGCGCCACTTCTTCAACTGGAACGCGGTTTAACTGCCATTTATTCGGCCCTAATAATTCTTTAATTTCTGCGGAAGCACCATCATTAAAATCAATCATAGGAAAATGACTGAACGCTACTAAAGTTTTACCTTGAAGTTTGGCTTCCGCCGAAATATCCTGAACCCATTTTATAAGATGTTTTTTGTTGGAAAGTACATTATTATATCCTGTACTGGCTTCAGAATAACTTTTTGAATCTTTAGGATCGGCAGCATTTTTCTTTGGGATATATACATTTCCGTCGATAGCCATTAACCAAAGTCCGTTAATAGGTTCTACCACATAGCTTACATCAGGAACTTCATATCCGGGTTCTACTTCGTAAACTCTGTTTTTTAAAAGAGAACCTTCAACTGCTTTTTTATAATTGTAGTTCTGGCTATTGTAAGTGCTAAATGGAGTTGCCCAGAACTTGTATTTTTTATTGGGATAAAAACCAAAATTTTTAAGGTTATCAGTTATGCCTAAATAACCCATTTTAGCAATATCGGCTGTTATGACAACTGGCTGTTCGATATTCATGTTAGGCTTATACATGCCGTCTTTGCTAAAAATGGGCTGGCTCTTTCCTTCTTTACCTAAGAAATCTTCTTTTCCCGATTCTTGAGCAAATGGTCCAACCGGATCGTGATTTCCGGTGGTTATAAAAAACTCAATATTATATTTTTTCTGATATTGATCTAATATTTTCTTCAATCCTCGCACGTGTATCGGCTGTCCGTCATCTGTATAATCACCCGGAAGTGCCACATATTTTATCTTTCTTTTGGCAATATCTTCAAGTGCTGCGATGAAGGCAAAATAATTTTCATTGAAAATTCTCGTCGAATGTAACTGCGAGGCCATCGTTCTTATTAACGTATATTTTCTGGTTTTGGTATTTAAAACACCTTTAAAATCATTATCAGAAAACGTACCAAACAAATCCTGAAGGTGTACATCTGATAAAAAAGCAACCTGAACTCCTTCTAAATTCGGGGTTTTCTGCGCTGAAATTTTGATATTAAAAAAAATAAAAAAAACGCAAATATTTAGGAAAGTAAATCTTGAATACATAAGCAGCAACTTTAACAAAATGGAATTATTAAAAGTACGGAAGCTTTTAATACGCAGCAAGTTTATTGATTTATAGCTAAAATGAGTTTATCCTATTGTTATGGAATAATAATATTTTGTAATTTTTATTATAATTGAAAAATATGCAGTCCCTACGGGACAATGATGTTGCTGGTGTATTCCATATTCTACCGATATTTAACCTCTAACGAGGTAATTCTTTTAGGAATTAAATATCGGTTTTATACCAACGTTTAGCTTAACGAGGTAATTCTGTTAGGAATTAAATATTGGTTTTCTACCACTGTTTAACCTCTAATGAGGTAATTTCGTTAGGAATTAAATCTGTTTTCTACCAATTCTTAACCTCTAGCGAGGTAATTTCGTTAGGAATTAAATCTGTTTTCTACCAATTCTTAACCTCTAGCGAGGTAATTTCGTTAGGAATTAAATCTGTTTTCTACCAACGTTTAAACGAGGTAATTCCGCTAGGAATTAAATATCGGCAGATAAATATATCGTCATATAAATTGTCCCGTAGGGACTATATCTATTTCTAACAAATTTAAAAAGGCTGTCATTTCTGACAGCCTTTTCATTACATTAAAACCAAAAAATGTAATGATTAAACCAGTATGGCAACTCGGTTAAAATTATTTTTTAATGAAACGTTTTATGGTTTGTTTTCCATCTTTTTCTAAAACAATAAAATAAATTCCTTGTTTTAAATTCGAAACGTTCAAAGTGTTATCATTTACTTTTTGAGATCCAATCACTGCTCCTTGCGAGTCAATAATATTGATTTTTCCTCCTATAATGTTGGTTGTAAATGATAATACATCTGCAACCGGATTTGGATATACATTTAAAGCAATGTTATCTGCTAGATCAATTGCCGCTGGTGCTGCATTTCCAATTTTTGTAATTCTAATCCAGTTGATGTTCATTCCGGTATTCTGAATATAGATTCCGAAATTGTATGTTCCCGCATTTACGTTTACAGTTTGTGTAACGGTCTGCCAGTTCTGCCATCCACCTGTGTTTGGAATATCAACATTTCCTAAAATAATTGCTCCGGCATTTAAATCAGAAGATAATCTTCCTCCGGTTACAGCACTTGCCACTCGGTATTCGATTAAATAAGAACCTGTTGTTGGGAAATTAATGTTATTATAAGCCAGCCAGTCACCAGTTTCGGTATAACCAACATTCGAACCTCCGCCGGTGTCTGTCGTGGCTTCAACCTGAATACCGCTCATTGCAGAGTAGTCTTCAGCCTGAATTAAAGTTGATGTTTGAGATGTTGTTGTAGCAATCAGTTTCCATTGTCCGCAAGTTTGATTGTTGTTGTCCCATTGCTGCACAATTGCGCCAGAAGCTGTACTTGCTCCAGCAACCTCAACAATTCTTCCGCTGTGACGGGCTACAATTTTATAGAAACCGTCTCCTGTAGAAACTAGAATAAACTGCTGATTTGTAGTTCCGTTATACGGATATTGTTCAACTCTTGCGCCATTTGCTTTATTAAAATTATTTACATCCATAGATTGGCCACTGTGGTTGGCAATAATTTTATACATTCCATCTCCTAAATGCGTAAACGTAAATTTCTGGTTATTTCCAGAATTTAAAGCACCTTGGTTGATTCCAGATCCGTTTGACAGACTTGAATTCCAAACATCCATATATAAACCGCTGTTTCGGTTTTGCAAAAAGAAAGTCTGGTTTCCTAAAGTGGTCGTTCCGTTAGCAATAACTCTAATTGAACTTACTTTATCATTCCAAGTGGTGTTTAAACATGAATTATCAGAATTGATGACAGTTGAAGTTCCTGTAAAGTTATCATCCATATATAAAATCGCTTGATATCCTTGAGTGATTTTTAAAGAAGAAATATCATCATTTAAAACGCCTAATGAATTTAAACGAGCTAAATTGTAATCTCCAATGGTTAATCCGCCTGAGAAACCTGTGTAGTTACAATCTTTATAAACCGTAATTACATCTGTCGATGAACTAACATTTCCTCCTGGTGGAATTGTTCCGGTAATCGAATAACTACCAATAGAACCATAAGCCGAATAACCACCGCTTCCGGCATTTCCTGCTCCAGTTCCATCAACTCCAATATAATATCTGCCTGCTGGAAGATTAACATTCATAGACGCATTTAAAGCAAACGGATCAGAATTCCAATACGTTCCCATTTCTGCTCCAGAAGAATTGTATAATCTGATTAATAAATGTAGATTTCCATCACGGCTTACTGTGTTTGCGTTTATAGAAACATTTCCTCCTCCTGTTGTAAAAGTGAAAAAATCATAATCAGCTTCGCTGGAAATAATTCCATTTTTTTGATTGATTTGTCCGTTTCCATTATAATCTAAATTTGCCGCTGAAGCAATAGTGTTTCCGTAATCATCACCGCGATATCCTACTCCAAATTTGGCACTGGCTATAATCGCTACATCATCTTGTTTGTTGTTGGCATTGTTGTATTCGCCTTTACTCCATTGTACTACTGGTCTGTAATATCCAGCACCCATAATTGGCGCCCAAGAAGTTCCGTCTAAACCTAAGAAATAATCTTCGGCTGGGCTTGTGCGTCCGTCGTGTCCAAGATCAAAAGTATGTCCAACTTCGTGCGAAGATGCATCACCACCTGATTTTCCAGAGGTAATAAATACCCAGCATGGCACATCATTATCCCAGTTAAAAGAACCAATATAGGCTACACCACCTGCACCCGGAGCGGCAGTATTGGTTGGCGTAATTACAACACGCATTCTTCTGTTTTTAGGATATGAATTGAAAACGGCTTCGTTTGTGGTAACATTTACGTTAAAAGGGCGATAATCTTCTGAAACTACTTCCCAATGCTGTTGTACGGCTGCATCAGTCATTCCTGATGGCGCTGCATTGATTGCATTTCCGTTGTTCCAAAGATTTCCTGCTGGCATATAATAGCCGTCAAAATCCAGCATCACACAACCTGCTGCACCTGGTAAGCTTTGCAGATCCAGTAAAGCTGGAGCGATTGCTGCCGCTGCGGTTGTTTTACTCGCGGTATTGTCTTTTGTTGGTAGGTTTTTATAATCAATACAAACCAAAGTATTGATATCTACTTTTTCTACAAAAGCATTTCCTTTTGCATCAGAGAAATATTTGTAGGCTTCTTTTGTTTTTTTTAGAAGAATGTGACCTTCCAGAGATTTGTCTTTTACTTTAATGTAAAAAGAAGATTGAGGAATGTTTTTAATTTCTCCAATCAAAAATTCGCTTGATTCATTGGATTCTTTGTAATTAATTTTTCCGTTGAAACTTGTTTTTTCAGCTTGAAGCAGAATACTTTTTTCTGTTCCTTTTGAAGCGGCATTTTTTCCCAGTTCTTTTTTCAAACTATTCATAAATGTTTTACTCGATCCTAAAGAGGTCTGTGCAAAAGCAAAACTTCCAAAAATCAAAAATGCAAGCACGCTTAAACTAAATCTGTAATTGTTTTTCATATAATTGGGGTTTAGGGGAATACTTATAATTGTAACACATAAGTCACATTCATTTTTTTAACACTTAAACCGCTTTTCTTTTGTTTAAAAAAAAGCAATAGTGATCTGTGAAAACCAACTCTTTTGATTTTCAGATGTATACTTCTATGCATTAAATTTTAATGAGAAATAAAAAGCATTATTCTGCTGCAGAGCAGAATAATGCTTTTGAAAAACTTATTTTTTAATAAAACGTCTTACTGTTTTTATTCCGTTTTTTTCTACTGAGATTAGGTAAATCCCTTTCTTAAGGCTGGAAACATCAATGCTGTTGTTGTTTACTGTTTGTGAAGAAACTGTTGCTCCGCCTTCAGTATCAATAATATTTACATTTCCTCCTGAAACTTCTGCGCTGAAGAAAAGCTGGCTTTCAGTTGGATTTGGATATACTGTTAAACTTGGAATCGAATCTTGTGTTGCAGCTGAAACCGATTTCGCAGCCAAAGCAGCTCCTGATTTCGTGATTCTGAACCAGTTTAAATTAAAACCTGTATTTTGAACATATATCCCGAAATTATAAGTCCCAGCATTTACGTTTACAGTTTGCGTAATCGTTTGCCAGTTCTGCCATCCTCCAGTATTGGGTACGTTTACATTTCCAAGCTGGATTGTTCCTGCATTTAAGTCAGATGATAATCTTCCACCTGTAACAGCACTTGCCACGCGGTATTCAATTACATACGATCCTGAAGTTGGGAAATTAATATTGTAATATGCCATCCAGTCTCCTGTATCGCAGTATCCTACATTTAATCCTCCTCCTGTATCGGTTGTTGGTTCAGTTTGAACACCACTCATGGTATTGTAGTTTTCAGCCTGAATTAAAGTTCCTGTTCCCGTTGGAGGGTTACTTCCAGTAATTACTTGATTGATTGCAGTAAGCAATGATTTTGAACCTGTTGCATCTTGTGATAATTCCCAGATCATTACTCCTCCTGCGTTTTGAATCGCAAAAGTTGTTTTTTGTTTGATCGTTGGGATTCCGTTGTAGTATATTGTATTTCCAACTTGATCTTGGTTTTCAGCTCCTGGATATTGCGCTACGATATTCGCATATGAAATTCCTTGATTGGCTGAAGCTCCAAAACCGTATCCGTAAAACGGAACGCCAATGATGGCTTTGCTTGCTGGTAATCCTCTTCCTGTCCAGTAATTAAACTGATTTACAGCCATACTATACGGAGAGTGTTGTCCTGGATTGTTTGGTGCCCAAGGTCCTGTCGCATCATATGCCATAATGTTGATCCAGTCGTAAGCTGAAAAAACAGATGAAGGTACGTTTGCTCCACCATAACCTTCTGAAAGTGCTGCCGTAATTAGTTTACCATTAGCATGAAGTTTGTTGGCTAAAGCAGTTACGAATCCTCCGTAATCACCGTTGATTGCAGGTCCTTCTAAATCTACATCGACTCCATCAAGATTGTGAGCTACAACATAATCATAAATTTTTTGAACGAATGCAGTTCTATTACCTGCCGTGATTAAATTGAAATAATTGTCACGAATAGCACCTCCTTCTGAAATTGATCCTCCGCCTAATGAAACAAAAACTTTTACATTATTGGCATGCGCCGTATTAATAATGGCATTGTTTCCAGAATTAAAACTTAAATAACCATTGGCATCAGGATTTTCAAACGCAATATTGATATGCGTTAATTTACTGTACTGAATTGTGCTTGCAAAAGCATTTAAATCGATCCAGTTAGGAACATACGCGATTACTTTTTTCTGCTGGGCTACCGAATAGTTAAACACACCCAATACTAAAATGAGAATCCATTTTGCCGACATTCTTTTGTAATTGTCTTTCATAATAATTGTTTTAATAGATTAATAAACTCGTAAATGTTGGGACGGTTTTCTGATTTAAGATTTTAGATTTTAGATTTTAGATTTTAGATTTTAGATTTTAGATTTTAGATTTTAGATTTTAGATTTTAGATTTTAGATTTTAGATTTTAGATTTTAGATTTTAGATTTTAGATTTTAGATTTTAGATTGAAATTTGGCTGCGCCAAATTCCAATTATTAGTATCTATTTATAAATCAATCTGAAATCTGAAATCTAAAATCTGCATTCTTAAATTATTTCTTGATGAAACGCTTAATCGTTTGTTTGCCGTCTTTCTCGAAAACAATTAGATAAATTCCTTGTTTCAAATGCGAAACGTCGATACTATTACCATTTGCTTTTTTCGATAAAACTGCGCTTCCAGACTGTGCGTCAACTATTTTTACATCTCCTCCAGAAAGATCTGTTGTCGTAAATAATGTATTTTCTACTGGACTTGGATATATGTTTAGAACTGTTGTTTCTGGCTCTTCTGCTGCAGTTTGTACCGAAGCCGTTTTAGCCGCCGCATTACCTACTTTAGTAATTTTAATCCAGTTGATGTTCATTCCAGTATTCTGAATATAGATTCCGAAATTGTACGTTCCGGCATTTACATTTACAGTTTGAGAAACCGTCTGCCAGTTCTGCCATCCTCCAGTATTGGGAACAGTTACATTTCCTAAAACAATAGTACCAGCATTCAAATCTGAAGAAAGTACACCGCCTGAAGCACTTGCAACTCTATATTCAATTAAATAAGAACCCGTTGTTGGGAAATTGATGTTGTTGTATGCTAACCAATCACCTGTTTCTGTGTAACCCACATTCGAACCTCCTCCTGTATCTGTCGTAGCTTCTACTTGAATACCACTCATTGCTGAATAATCTTCTGCCTGAATTAAAGTTGATGTCTGAGAAGTAGTTGCTGGAACTAATTTCCATTGTCCGCAAGTTTGGTTGTTATTGTCCCATTGCTGTACAATTGCGCCAGAAGCTGTACTTGCATTGGCCACCTCAACAATTCTTCCGCTGTGACGGGCTACAATTTTATAGAAACCGTCTCCTGTAGAAACTAAAATAAACTGCTGATTAGTGGTTGCATTGTATGGATATTGCTCTACCCTTGCGCCATTAGCTTTATTGAAGTTATTGATATCCATTGACATACCGCTGTGGTTGGCAATGATTTTATACATTCCATCTCCTAAGTGCGTGAATGTAAATTTCTGGTTGTTTCCAGAATTTAAAGCACCTTGGTTGATTCCTGCTCCGTTTGACATACTTGAATTCCAAACGTCCATGTATAAACCGCTGTTTCTGTTTTGTAAAAAGAAAGTCTGGTTTCCTAAAGTAGTAGTTCCATTAGCAATAATTCTGATTGAACTTACTTTATCGTTCCAAGTGGTGTTTAAACATGAATTACTAGCATTAATTACGGTTGAAGTTCCTGTAAAGTTATCATCCATGTATAAAATCGCTTGATATCCTTGAGTGATTTTTAATGACGAAATATCATCATTTAAAACGCCTAATGAATTTAAACGAGCTAAATTGTAATCACCAATCGTTAATCCGCCAGAGAATCCTGCGTAGTTGCAATCTTTATACACCGTAACCACATCTGTAGTCGCAGGAACTGAAGGTGTTGTAAGTCCATAATATCCTCCAAAAACAGCGATAACTTTTGTGGGCTGTGGCGTATGAAGTGATGGTGACTGGTCTGCAACATCATCATAAGCAAATCCGTAAGCTAAATTATCGATATTGATTCCTGGTAAGTGCCAGAATTTAGAATAATGATTCGTTGGGTTTACTTGATAATATTTTGAGGCATCATACCAGTTTTGCTGACCTGGATTTGGTGTAGTAGTATTTACAACATGACGGTTGATTGCTGCTGTCAATTGAGCTTGAATTACAAGATCCAAATCTCCATCTACCAATCTTCTGTCTAGAACACCTTTTCCTTCAAGTGCTTCCTGAGTAGTTGGGCGGTTTTGCACACGTCCGGTTCTTCCAACAAAAGCTCCAGATTGTCCCACCATTTCTAACTGTTCTCCAATAACTCTTCCTTTGAAAACTCCAGCATCTCCGGCATAAAAGATTAAATCTTCATTTTTGTATTTGTTCCAGATCGCATCAATGTACGATTTCAAATAGTTAGCATACGGACCTGAACCTTCGGCATAAGCAGCCGTTTTTGAAGGTGCTGTAATTTCTCCTGTCGCATCATTTACACAACCTTGAAATTCTGCAGGAACATTTGCTTTAAAAGCTGCAACAATGTCAGCGTGTTTTTTCAAATCTCCCACTTTCTTTTGGTAACCTCCGGCTCCAAATAATTCAAGTCCCATTGGATATTTATACGAATCAACTCTTGTTGGATTTCCGAAGAAACCATATTGATTGTTCGTTAATTCGATCATTTCGTATAAGATTCCCTGATTAGGATCGGTTGCATTCTGCGGATTTGGCGATGCATATCCAGAAGGCGCTCCACTGGCTCCAAAAAAGTAGAAATACAATTGTGATCCTTTAGAAATAAAAACACGACATCCTGCGATTAATGGCAGTGTAAATGTTTTGTTTGGAATTTCACTCAGTTTGGTAAAACAAGCTGCATATTTGGAGTTTTGCCCTGGTCCAGTATTTCCACCATAAGTTGGTCCTGTAACTGTGTTGTAGGACGCGTTCATTGGCAAAACCTGACTTGTTTTGGCATTTACCCAGACATGGTTTCCGGTTGTATAATCGATTCCGACAATGGCAACGTATAAATCGCTGTCGGCAAAAGTTGAATTATTGGTAATGGTAAACGGTACTGGCCCCTGTCCGTACATTAGGGCTGAAAACACTAAAAACAGTGTGGTGAGAAAAGAAAATCTTTGAAGTTTATTTTTTTTCATATCTAAATAATTTTGGGGTTACATAAATAGATTTCAACCAAAGTCATCTTGAAAACGAATGACTTTAAATATCCGTCAGGTGCAATTTTTCGGTGCTATCCTTATATTTATATTGCGGCTGATCAAACCAGCTTAATATTGTTAATTTTGATTACACCCAACGGATTTAAATTATTTCTTAATCAGCTTTTTAGTCCAGCTTTTTTGATCTGATTTGAAATTCAAAATGTAAATTCCTTTTGTCAGTCTGCTGATGTCTATTACGCTTTCATTATCCTGAGTTTTATTCTCAAGCATTAAGGTTCCTGAATTGTCATAAATTGAAATGACTTTATGATCTAGTTTTTCAGGAGATGAAACTTGAATATAATTTCCTGCTGGGTTTGGATATACAGCAAAAACTTTTTCTTCAGTTTGTGGTTCTTCTACAACAGCCAATGCTTTTTTAGCTGCTGATGCTGATCCGTAAGCTTCAATTTCATACAATGAATATCCGTAAGGCGCCAAAGCTTTTGTGTTACATAAAACACGAAGATATCTTCCGGTTCCGCTTACTGTTAAATCATCTGTTCCACCATCGCTTGCTGTTTGTGTGCTGATCGTTTCATTTTCTGTGAAAACGTTATCAGTTGAAAGCTGTACTTTGTATTGAGTGGCATAAGCAGCTTCCCACTTTAAAACCACACGGTTAAGGTTGTAATTACTTCCTAAATCCACATAAATCCATTCCGTTGCATTTGCAAAAGAACTTGCCCATCTTGTAGTAGCAGCATTTCCGTCTGTTGCTTTAGATGCAGATAAGGTTGAATTTTCTTCTGTAGAAGCTGTTGCTGTTTTCGAAAGCGCCAGGTTCACATTTGGATTTGGTGTAATATTTCTAACAATTACATCGCTGAAAACTCCTGTTGTTAGAGTTCCGTTAGCGTGAGATGTAACTGCCATTCCTGCATAAATGGTGTTGGCCATTACAATAGTTCTTGGCGTTCCAATTTGTGTCCAAGTTGTTCCGTTATCAGAAGCATAAGAGGTAAATACATTTCCTGATCTTACTACACGAACCCATTTTGGAGCAGCTCCTGTCACCACTTCTGCAGCTGTTATTCCCGAAGTGGTATCACGAGTTAAGAACTCAATTCCAGCAGCGGCGCTTGCATCGGTCGTAGCATGTTTAGAGGTTGGTGTAAGTGTTTCTCGGAACATTACTCCCGCTTTTGCGTATGTATTGGTATTGGTTAATGAATTTACTTTAGCAATAATTTCAGCATCTCCAGTAATTGGCTGGTTTACAAACTGAAATTGATCGCTTGTTTCCCAAATATCATTTCCTGCTCCTTTGATTGTAAAAGTACCGTTTGAATGTGCAGCTTCTCCTGCTGGAGTTACGGCACCTAAATCTGTGCTTGTCCAAGGTGCTGGTAATGTATTTGGATTTTCGGTCGAAACTAAGTTTAAAGCTCTTAGATTATCAAAATAATAGGTATTTCCAGAATTGGTTCCCGGTTCAAACAAAAATACAAAACGATTTACTTCGCTGTCTAAAGTTGACGCGTCTGGTGCGCTTACATACGTAAAAGTTACAGTATGCCAAGTATTCGTTTGTTTTACAACTCCCTGATAAATACTGTGTCTTCCTACTGGATAGTTTGACGGAATCGAAGCACTGCTTTCTGCCTGCCAAGAAATGATTGATCCAACTGGAGCCGATGTATACACATCCATAGCGAATTTTTTAACGCCTCCTTTGAAATCTCCAATATTGGTTAAAGTGGTATTGAATGAAAAGTTATCATACAATTCAGTTGATTTACGAACATATCTTCCCACATTTGAAGACGTATTGATTCCTGTAGCACTTGGATTTGCTGTATTAGCTGTATACGTTCCAATAGCATCTCTAAACGTAATATTGTGTGTATTTTGGTAATCTTCATAAACTACTCCAGGTGTAAAAGTGTCTGGAAGTTTTGTCGAACCAATTCTGATGTTATCAAAATAATACGTATCGTTTGTATAAGAACCTGAGTTAAACAATAAAACCATTTGGTTTACAGCCAGATTCGAAGTTCCAGCATCTGGACTTGAATTGTAGTAGAATGTCAATGTTTCCCATTGGTTTTGCTTTGTTGTAATGGCAACGTAATTACTGTTTCTTCCTGTTGGATAATTAGCTGGAAGCGAAGTAGCACTATTTTCTAAATTCAGACTTACGACGGTTCCAATTGGTGCCGAAGTATACACATCGATCATGATTTTATTCGTCTGATTTTTCAATAAACCTGCATCTTCGATTGTGCTTTGGGTATTGAAGAAAAGAACATCGTACTGCTCCGTTACATTACGAACATATCTCGCCACATTAGCAGATGAATTCACCGAATTTGATCCCGGATTTGCTACAACAGAATACGTTCCAGTGGTAGTTCCTTTGATAATTTTGTTGATTCCATCATAATTCTGAAGAACATCTGTAGCAATAATTGGTTTTTCTGGCGCTGCTTTTGTCAGCAGATTATCGAAATAATAAGTCGCTCCTGAATTAGAATTTGATTCAAAAAGCAATACCACATTGTTGATGGATAAAGCACTTGTATTGGGATCGATGATTTTTTCAAATTCAAATTCGATGGTTTCCCATTTGTTCTGAACAGTTGTCGTAGCTTTAAAACCACTATGTCTTCCTGATGGATAATTAGTTGCAGTCGTTACGTTACTGTTTTCTAACTGCATTGAAATTTTTGTCCCAACTGGAGCCGATGTATAAATATCAAACGAAAGTCTTTTTCTTCCGTAAACATAATCATTGGCATTCGTAATAGTAAGATTTCTAATGTTTAAAACATCATACAATTCTGTTGAATTACGAACATATCTTCCTACTTGAGCTGATGTGTTAATTCCTGTAGCAGATGGATTTGCAACTGCTTCCGTTAAAACACCTGTTTTTACCGGATACAGTACATTTCTATTGGTCTGAAAATCGTCATGTATTTTTTCTACTGGTAAAGCAGGTTCTGTAGTTACAGCCAATTTATACGTATTAGCAGCACATCCAGAAACTGTTGTAACAACGGAAACATCTCCTCCTGCTGTTCCCCAGTTTACTGTGATCGCATTTGTTCCTTGTCCAGAAGCTATTGTAGCACCCGCAGGAACTGTCCAGTTGTAAGAGGCTCCTGCCACTGCATTTATAGAATATGTTTTGCTGGTTTCGTTTTGATATACTTTGTTATCTCCCGTTACTGCATATTTAAAACTTCCGTCATAAACACGTACATAATCGACTTGTAATTTCGCTGGAAAATCGGCTGGAACCGGCTCTACTCCAACACCGTTTACTCTTGTATATGGCGTTCCGTAGCTACCAACAGCCAAATTTAAAATGATGTAAAAATTATTATCATTAAAAGGCCATCCTCCGTTAACCGTTGTGTTTGGAGTTGCCGTATGAAATAAATTTCCATCAATAAACCATTTTATAATATTTGGTCCCCATTCTACAGCATAAACGTGGAAATCAGCTGATAAATCTACTGAAGAACTATAACTTCTGCCTGTAAACTGATAACCGCCTCCATCGTAATGAATTGTTCCATCTATTGATTTTGGGTTTCTGTGTTTGGCTTCCATAATATCAATTTCCCCAGTATATGGCCACCCACCTCCTACTGGAAGCATCCAAAATGCAGGCCATGCACCCTGTGCATTGGATAACTTCATACGAGCTTCAATTCTTCCGTATTTTAAAGAATATTTTCCTTCTGTAGTTAATTTTGAAGAAGCATACGGCTGATCTGGAAATTGTGAGCTAGGCTGATATTTAGCCTCAATATTCAAGTAACTGTTTGTGCCTTCTTTCACAATTGTAGCTTGATTGGGGTCGTAACGCTGAGCCTCAGCATTTCCAAATCCGCAAAGCGACGGACATCCGTTTCCAGAAATGCTCTGCCATTTGGTTAAATCGACAGTCGTGCCGTTAAATTCGTCAGACCAAACCAGTGTATTACACTGTGCCTGAAGTTTGATAAAGGGCAGCAGCAGGAACAAAGCAGCTACACAAAATCTTTTAAATAAATAGTAATTGTCTTTCGGTGGTCGGCCGAAAAAAGAGTCTTTTTGATTCATTCTTTTTAGTTTTTTGTTAGTAAAGTGCTTTGGCATCGTAATTGGCTATTTGTAAATAATAGCTTATTATTTTGCCGAATTGAAGGACAATATTAACAAATAAATCAGGCTAGACTTACATTTTTGAGTACGGTTTGACTACGGTGTTTGAAAAAAATTACCACAATAGACCGTGAAATCCCAGTAGAACCACTTAAGATTTTACTTCACAATAAAAAATTAAAAATTAAGAATGAATTCAGTTATGTTCGTATCAGATGGAAGTTGCAATTTTTTACGAATACGATATCGGGTATCTTCCACTCCTCGAACTGAAATTCCTAAAAGCGGTGCAATTTCTTTTGTATTGAAGTTCATCCGCAGATACGCACACAATCTCATATCGCGTGGAGTCAATTCTGGATAAGTAGATTTTAAACGCTGCATAAAATTATCATGAAGCTGATTGAAGATTTCCTCAAACTCATTCCATTGTTTATCTCCCTGCAGCTCATGATCAATTAATTTATTGATTTTGGCCAATAAACTAAAGTTGACATTCGGGTCGTTTTTCTTGTCAATTTGTGTAATTAAATCTTTTATAGAAAGCAGGATTTCATTTAAATGAATCAAATTCACTGTACTCGAAGCAACTTTTGCATTTTTAAGATTAATAGTCGATTCGAGGTTTTCACGCATAATATTCATATTCTCCTGCTCCAATGTCAGTTTCTGCTCATTAAGTTCTGCACGGCTTCGAAGCAGTTCTTTTTCCTGATTCAGGATTAATTGCTGACGCTGACGTTCTGCAACTGATTTCTGGTATTTTATTACCGAATAAATCACAACGCCGTACAATATAAAATACAAAATATAAGCCCAAATAGTTCTATACCAAGGCGGTAAAACTTCAAACCTAAAAACGGCTTCTTCGCTTACTACACCATAAATATTTTTTGCCCTTACATGAAAAACATATTCGTTTTCAGGCAGATTGGTATATTCTTTTTCGGTCTGAATGCTGTAATCTGACCATTCTGGTTCAAAACCTTCCAGCCAATATTCATAAGTCGTAGCTTCGGCATCATCAAAGAACAAAGATGCAAAAGAAAAATGAAGCGCATTATTTGAATACGGAAGTTCTACCGAAAACGTATCATTTGGTGATCCTGTTTTGTTTGGCAGCACATCGTACCGGCTTGAAAACAGCAAACTATCTTTAGGAAAAATGCATTTTACTTCAGAAATAACCGCTTTGTATTTCGTTTGGTACTTCTTGTTTTTAACAGCACTGTAATGAATCAATCCGTCTTGTGTTCCAAAAAATACATCGCCACTTGCAGTTGTCTGAATATTTTCAAATCCTGGCACATACAAATAGCGGAGCTTTCGAAAAGGAAGTTCATCGATTTGATAATTCCCCTTCGATTTCTGAATCATTTTTCCTGTATTTTCTCCCGATAAATACCAAATATTATTCTGGTTATCTGGCTTTAATAAACGTATATGACTTCCGAGTCCGAGATATTTTTTAAAAACAGGATCTGGAACCATCTTTTTTGAAACCGGATTTTGTTTGTAAACTCCTTTAGTGGTACCAAATAAAATCTGATTATCAATTTTAAATGTATTCAGAAACAAACTCGATGGAAATCCATTCTTCTGATTGTAAAACTGAAGTTCAGAAACAGCATCAAAAGTGGTATTCAGCTTGAGTTTAAAAATCCCTTTGTAACCATGTGCAATCCAGATACTCCCGTCCTTCTCGGTTTCAATAACACGGCTGCTTTCCTCAAAACCTTTTATTTTATGCTGATATACCCACGAACCATTTGTATTTTTCAAAAGATACAAACCCGTATAACCGCCAGCAAGCAGTAAATCAGGATGATTCGGAATCAGAATCCCTTTCCAAGCGCCATCAATTTTGGCTATTGTTTTTGCAACATTACCGTTGACTTCAAATATTCCGTTTTTTTCAAAAGCCAAAAGCGAATTGCCAAAAACACCAATATTCCAAACGTTTTCATACATACCCGAAACATGCTGAAAATGAACATTTTCTCTTTTCCCGTTTTTATATTCATTCCAATCGAGCCAAAATAAACCGTTGTCTGTAGCGATGTATAATTTATTCTGATAAATCAAGCTGTTATATATTTTCGTTTCAGAATTTGAACTGTCTAAAATTCGGGACAAAGGAGATGAAATCTGTATAAGCGAAATTCCTTCCTTAAGCGTTACCCACAAATTACCTTCTTTATCGGTTTTTAAATTCGTAACATAATCATTCTGAAGTCCCATTTGTTTGTTGATGTGCTGAATCAAACGTCCCGCACTATCTACAACTATCAACCCGCTTTGACGAGTTCCAATTCCGAAATATCCATCAGAAAATGCAATACCTGTTGAAATTTGATTTTGCTTCAGCAGATAATCCACTTCCGTCAAAAATGGTTTTATTTCATTGTCTTGATACGTAAAAAGCCCTTCCTTCTGCGTAAGCAATAGCAATCCGTTTTTTGTATTAAAGATTTTTCGAATCTTCTTTCCAATTAATTGCTCTCCATTGGGAACTGAAAGAAGTTTGTTGTTTTGAAGTTTTAAAAGTCCTTTCGCATTATCTGAAACATAGATTTCATGATTCACTTCAAAAAAATCATCAAAATTATCTTTTGATTGTAAAACTTTGATTTTATTGTTATTGTAAATAAAAATTCCTTCAGAAGAAAAGAAAATCACTTTATTATTTTGAATTACAGTATGCGTAACATCACCAAAATTTCGAGCAGAAACCGGAATCAATTTTACAAGAGAAGTATATTGATACTGTCCGTTTGGCAATTGGATTACATATCCAAAATCGCCTTGAGCCCCCACATACATTTTATCATTTTTATCAATCGCCAGAGAACGCACCATACTTCGGTTTTCCGGCTGGGTAACAATACTCCATCGCACGCCGTCGAACTGCAGAATACCAAAATGATTGGCAAAAAACATCATGCCTCTGGAATTTTGTAAAACGTCCCAATTTTCAGACGCGGCTTTATACATCTTTGGACTATAACTAGTTATAAAAGGAACTCCAATTTTTTTTATCTGGGAAGTAGCAACTGGAGAAATAAGCGGCAGTAATAGAACTAAAAGTCTAATTATAAATTTCGTCATTTTGTTTCTGTCTGTAGGTTATTTATTTGCGATTTGAAATCACAATTTTAAAATGACCCTTTGGGAAAGCCATTTTTAGGCAAAAAAATTCGTTTTATTCCCGAAGCTTATTAATAATTCAATACCAATAACCAACTAAAAAAACGAATGTCGAAATTCAAATATATAAAAATTTATTTTAATGTAACAAATTACATTAGTTATTACGAATAGTAAAATTGAAAGAAAAAAGACTGAAATAAAAAAGCTCAACACTATTCTAAGAGTAAAAAAATATTTTCTGGAACATTTTTTTTACTTCTTAATCTAGATTAATCGATATACAGACCTTCCTACAATAAATTTGCATCATAATCACAACAAAACTGAATATTATATACAGTAAACGTTAAAAAACAAAAATTAATTTACCATTAAAATCAAAATAACAAATAATAACAATTTAATACTAAAAATCATGAGCACATTTACAGTAAAAGACGGAACAGAAATTTATTACAAAGATTGGGGAACAGGGCAGCCGATTGTTTTTCACCACGGATGGCCATTATCAAGCGATGACTGGGATGCACAAATGATGTTTTTCCTTCAAAAAGGATACCGAGTAATTGCTCACGATCGCCGTGGACATGGTCGTTCTGGTCAAAGTTCTGAAGGAAACAATATGGAAACTTATGCATCAGACATCGCAGAATTAACTGAATATTTAGATTTAAAAGATGCCATTCATGTTGGACATTCAACTGGAGGTGGTGAAGTAATCCGTTACGCAGCACAATATGGAAAAGGGCGTATTGCAAAAGCAGTTATTATAAGTGCGGTAACTCCAATAATGATTCAAAACGAGTCGAACCCAGAAGGTGTTCCATTATCTGTTTTTGACGAAATTAGAAAAGGAACAGGATTTAACAGAGCGCAGTATTTTTATGATTTCCCTATTGCCTTTTACGGCTGGAACCGCGAAGGACAAACTGTACAGGAAGGCATTAAGCAAAACTGGTGGCGTCAAGGAATGATGGGTTCAGTTTTAGCTCATTATGAAGGTATTAAAGCATTCTCTGAATCAGATTTTACAGAAGATTTGAAAAGTTTAGACATTCCCGTTCTTGTATTACATGGAGAAGATGACCAGATTGTGCCTTATGCTCAGGCACCAAGAGCAGCAAAACTGTTGAAAAACGGAAAATTAATTTCTTATCCAGGATTCTCTCATGGAATGCCAACTATAAATGCTGAAATCATCAATAATGATATTCTAACTTTTATAAAATAAAATACTTTAAACACAAACTGCCCGCAAAACTTCGCGGGCAGTTTGTGTTTTTACAAATATCATAAAGTAAGAAGCCTGCTTAATTCTTCATAACTATCAAACAGTATTGCTCCCTCTTCCTGCAAATCTTTGTTATTAAAACCATTGGCAAAGCCATATACTTTAAATCCGCCGCTGACTCCGGCTTTTACACCAGCCTTGCTATCTTCAACTACAATGCAGTCTTGTACTTCAAAACCCATTTCTTTGGCTGCATGCAGAAAAATTCCAGGTTCTGGTTTCCAGCTGCCAATTTGGTATGAACTAAATATTTTGTTTTCAAATTTATCCAGCAAACCTGCCACTTCAAGATTTAAACGGATTTTATCAACTGGACCGCTTGAAGCTACGCAATACGGAATTTTTAATTTTGCGATAAAAGCTTCGATTCCTTTCATCGGTTTTACCTGCGTTTTAAAAGCTTCGAAACTTTTTTCACGATACTCAGTTTCAAAATTTTCAGGCAGTTTTTGATCGATTGCTTCTTCAATATGACGAAAACAGTCTTTCAGATTTCTGCCGTTAAAATGACGGTACGCATCTTCCAATTCCATCTCAAAACCATGTTCCTGCGCCATTGCCAGCAGTATTCCGTTGCCTATTTTTTCTGTATCGACTAAAACTCCGTCACAATCGAAAATTATACATTTTACTTCCATAACTTAAATTTCATTTTAAAACTGCCATATATTATTCAATTGGCAAACTAAATTGAAAGTACAAAATTATCTCGTAAAACGGTATATTGTTTACAATGAAGCCGAAATTTTAGAAACCATCTGAATAATAAAATCAGCTTGTGCAGGATTTATTTTCTTTAAAGCATCAGCAGTTTGAAACCATTCGGCACGATCAATTTCGGGGAAACTTTGAAATTTTCCAGATTTAGGAGGCCATTCTATTTCAAAATCATTACTTTTTATTAAACTTTCGTCAAGATCAAATTCAACCGCCCATGCATGCACAATTTTACCCGATTTAAGTTTTACATATTCCAATTCAATAAAATCTCCCTCGACTTCAACACCGGTTTCTTCTTGAAATTCACGTTTTGCTGCTTCAAGCGGATCTTCTTCATTATTAAATTCACCTTTTGGGATTGACCAGCTTTCTAAATCTTTATTCTTCCAGAAGGGACCTCCCGGATGAACCAAAAAGAAAAAGATCATTTTATCTATAAATTTATATACTAATATTCCAGCGCTTTGTTTCATCTTTCAATATTTATACTAAAGATACGTTTTTCATTTATAACTATTTTTAAAAACAAACTCATAATCAACATTCTGTACAGAATTACCCCTATTTTGTATTTCCAATACCTTTTTGATTTGTACTTTTATAACATTCTATCAAACCGATTAAAAAATTAAAAACTTGACACTTTGAAAAAACATCTTTTCATCATAACCATTCTCACAGCGAATTTTACTGCTTTCTCTCAGCATAAAACCATAACGGTTACCAACAATTTAAAAGTTGACAGAGAATTCGAAACCACCGAATTAACCAAAAAATCTCTTGGATTAGCGGCAAATGCCAAACTCGAAGATTATGCCATAAAAAACGGCGATACATTTTTAGAAACCCAAACTGTAGATACTGACGGAGACGGAACGGCTGATGTTTTATTGTTTCAACCTAAAATTAAAGCTTCATCCAAACAAGATTTTGAAGTTTTAATCGGGACAAATCCTTCCGCTTCAAAAGTAATCAGCTGTTATTCTCGCTTTGTTCCAGAACGCACAGACGATTATGCTTGGGAAAATAACAAAGTCGCTTTTAGAACGTACGGTCCAGTAGCTCAAAAAATGGTGGAAGACAATATTGCAGGCGGAACTTTAACAAGCGGAATCGATGCTTGGCTGAAAAGAGTCGATTATCCTATCATCAATAAATGGTATGAAAAAGCCACCAACGGAACTGGAACATATCACAAAGATACGGGCGAAGGTCTGGATAATTTTCATGTTGGTGACAGCCGCGGCGTGGGCGGAATTGCCGTAAAAGTGGATGGGAAATATTATTTTTCAAAAAATTTCATCAGCTGGAAAACCATTACAACCGGCCCAATCAGAACGAGCTTTATTTTAACGTATGCGGATTGGGACGCTAAAGGAAACAAAATAACCGAATCGAAATTAATCAGCTTAGATTACGGAAGCCAGCTTTCCCGCTTTGAAATTAACATTACCGGAACAAATCAAATTGCTGCGGGATTGACGCTTCATGAGAAAAAGGGAACTATCGGCACGAATTTAAAAGAAGGCTGGCTGAGTTATTGGGAACCTATCGATGATTCTGAAATCGGAATTGGACTTGTTGCTCCAAAAAACACTTTAAAAAGTTTCGACAATCACGTTACCAATGAAAAAGATCTAAGCAATCTTTACGGAAATATCGCAGTTAAAAATAACAAAGCCATTTATTATGTTGGTTTTGGATGGAAAAAAGGAAGTCCGTTTCAAACCAAACAAGAATGGGAAAAATATTTGAGTTCTTTTGCTGAAAAGGTTAATAATCCTTTGATTGTGAAGGTTAAGAAATAATGGTTTTGCCACGAAGGCGCGAAGGCGCGAAGATTTTTCCTAAGATTAAATATAGCCAATGATTTCAACCATTGGAACGCAACGCATATCACAATACGTTTTCCAAGGTTGAAACCTTGGGCTATGTTTGCCTTTCTATGTCTTAAAAACTTTGCGCCTCAGCGACTTTGCGAGATTAAAAAACTTTGCGCCTTCGTGGCAAAAAAACTATCGCTTAGCAGGAAAATAATTCTCCTTTAAAATAATCTCCAGCGGAATATAATGCGTTCGTTCTGTCTCTTCTTGAAGAACCAGTTTTTTATACAGATAATTAATTCCCATATACCCCTGATCTTCGGGTCTTTGATTGATTAAGAAATCAATAACGCCTCTATTTAGATATTCTATATTTTCTTTCAGCAAATCGAAACCAATAATTCGGACACCTTTGATATTGTTTTTTTCTAAAAATTCAGCCACAATATAGGCACGCGAATTGGGAACAAAAACACTGTTTACACCCGAAAACATTTCCAAATTCAGCTGATCGATTCCAGAATCTTTTAAAGTAAATTCTGAAAATTTAAAATTCGTCAATTCGTCATGATCTTTAAAATACGAATAGAATCCTTTTATTCGCTGCTGATAAACTGACGTACTTTCGATTTCGCGCGTGATTTTAAAAATCAACACCTGTCTTTCATTTTTAACCGCAAAACTGATTAATCTTCCCGCCAGATAACCGCTCTGAAAAGCATTTTGTCCCACATAAGCATGTTTATTTTCTTCTGAAATATTCGAATCAATCATTACAATTGGGATATTTTTCTGCTCATATTCTTTTAAAAACTGAACCGAATCTTCATAAAAAATGGGTGCAAACAATAAACCATCGCAGTCAAATTCCATCACTTTTCTAGCAGATTCTCTAAAAGAAGCCAGATTATAATCATAAAAAAAATAATCCAACACAATCCCGAATTTACCAAACTCCAAAGCGGCTTTTTCAATTCCGTCTGCCTGACTCTGCCAATATTCCAGCGTTTCAGATTTAGGAAGAAAAACTGCAAAATGGAACTTTTTATTTAAAGCCAGATTACTAGCAAGAATATTGCGTTTATAGCCAAACTCTTCAATGATCGCATTGACCTTGTCTACAGTTTCCTGAGCCACTTGTCCGCGTTTATGAATAATTCTGTCCACTGTTCCGGCTGAAATATTTGCCAATTCGGCTATTTTCTTAATTGTTAAGATATTGATTCTTTTTAAGTTAAAATAATAAAAGGGCTTTTGTAAAATTATATTTTTTTAGCAAAAATAAGTTGTTTTACATCACAATTTACATACATTTGTAAAATACCGTGTGCGTACACGCAAAATTACACAATTTGTAAAAATAACTTTATTTTTTTGTGTAATTTACTTAAATAAAGCTTTGATAATCAAAACTAAACCAAACAAGATGATAATAGATTCTGTACATAATGCAGCTAAATACTATAGTCTGCACCACAATTTTCAAAAAGCATTTGAATATGTTAATCAAACCGATATTACAAATCTAGAACCTGGAATTATTGAAATCAATGAAGGTTTAAAATTAATTGTAATACACGGCGATGGAACTTCAAGAGAAGAAAGTATAAAAGGTTTTGAATGCCATGATAAAAACATTGACATTCAGATTTCGATACAAGGTCCTGAAACTTTTGCGTGGAAACCAAGGGAAAAATGTGTACATCCAAATGGTGAATACAGCGATGAGAAAGACGTTCGTTTTTTTCACGACAAACCAGATATGTTTTTTGAACTTCAAGAAAAACAGTTTGCAATTTTATTTCCAGAAGATGTTCATGCCGCTATGATTAGCGAAGGTTTCCTGAAAAAATTGGTTTTTAAAGTCAGAATCTAAAAAAGTCCAAAATTTTGAAATTCCAAATTCCAAACTCCAACTTTGAAGTTTGAAGTTTCAAAACGCAATTAAAACTTAAATATTAAACTAAACCATAACCCTACTTTATTTTCCAAATTGGAATTTGGAATTTAAGTATTGAAATTTTAAACTAAAAAAATGGATTCAATATTCAATTTAAAAGGAAAGATTGCTCTGATTACGGGAGGTGCCGGAGTTTTAGGAAGCAATTTTGCAAATGTATTAGCCAAACAAGGCGTTATTGTCGGGATCGTTTCGCAGTCACTAGAAAAAGCAGAAAGCACTGTAAAAGCACTCGAAGCACACGGCGGACAAGGTTTTGCTGTTCAGGCCAATGTTTTAAATAAAGAAGAAATAGAAAAAGTAAGAGATTTTATTGTTGAAAAATACGGACGTCTTGATATCCTGATTAATGCTGCCGGAGGAAACATGCCGGGCGCAACGATTCAGCCGGATCAGGCCGTTTATGACATGAAAAGCGATGATCTTCAAAAAGTAATCGATTTGAACATTATTGGAACTATGCTTCCAACTCAGGTTTTTGCAGAACTTTTTGCGAAACAGAAATCAGGAAACATCATCAACATTTCTTCGGCATCGGCGCAAAGACCTTTAACGAGAGTAGTTGGGTATTCGGCTTCAAAAGCGGCGATTGATAATTTCACACAATGGATGGCGGTTGAACTGGCTCAAAAATACGGCGAAGGAATTCGTGTAAATGCTATTTCTCCAGGCTTTTTTATCGGAGAGCAAAACCGCGCTTTATTGCTTACACCAGAAGGAAAACTTACACCAAGAGGCGAAAAAATCATCGACCATACCCCAATGGGAAGATTTGGAACTCCAGAAGATATCGACGGAGCGCTTTTATTTTTATGCAGCGACATGTCGAAATTCGTAACAGGAACTATATTAAAAGTAGACGGTGGTTTTGCCGCTACAAGTATTTAATATTTCTCGCTCCTGCAAGGTTTTCAAAACCTTGTAGGCTTAACTTAAGACAATTAATAACCAACTATACCTACAAGGTTTTGAAAACTTTGCAGGAAATAAAAAATATAAAAATGGAACAAACATTAAGATGGTTCGGACCAAATGATCCTGTTTCTTTACAAGATATTAAACAAACCGGAGCAACCGGAATTGTAACCGCTTTACACCATATTCCAAACGGAGAAGTTTGGAGCATCGACGAAATCATTAAAAGAAAAGTAGAAATCGAACACGAAGACGGCGATCCAAAAAAAGGAGCTTCTGGCTTAACTTGGTCGGTTGTAGAAAGTATTCCGGTTCACGAAGACATTAAAAAACAAACTGGAAATTATCTTCAATATATTGAAAACTATAAAGAAAGCATTCGCAATTTAGCTTTATGCGGCATTAAATGCGTGTGCTATAATTTCATGCCTGTTTTAGATTGGTCGAGAACTGATTTGTCTTACACGGTTGAAGACGGTTCAAAAGCGTTGCGTTTTGACATAAATGCTTTTGCTGCTTTTGAACTGCATATTTTAAAAAGACCAGGCGCTGAAAACGAATATTCTGAAGAGCAGAAACAAAAAGCAAAAAGCTATTTTGACGCTATGACTGACGAAGATAAGGTAAAATTACAGCAGAACATTCTAGCTGGACTTCCAGGTGCAGAAGAAGCGTATACGGTTGAAGATTTCTTAGTAACATTAAGCGCTTACAATCATATTGACAGACAAGCTTTAAAGAATAATCTTTTTTACTTTTTAAAAGAAATTATTCCTGTTGCCGAAAGTAAAGGAGTTTTGATGGCTATTCACCCAGACGATCCGCCTTACCCGATTTTAGGTTTGCCAAGAGTAGTAAGCACCGAAGAAGATTTGATCGAATTAATGAACGCTGCTCCTTCTCCATCAAACGGATTTACTATGTGTACAGGTTCTTACGGTGTTCGTGCTGATAATGATTTGCCAGGAATCGTAAGACGTCACGGCGATAAAATGAATTTTATTCACTTAAGAAGTACACAACGCGACGAAGAAGGGAGTTTCTACGAAGCAAACCACTTAGAAGGTGACGTTGATATGTACGAAGTGGTGAAAGCTATTTTAGAAGTTGAAAAAAGAAACAACAGCAAATTGCCAATGCGTCCGGATCATGGACATCAAATGCTGGATGATTTGAAGAAAAAAACAAATCCGGGTTATTCTGCTATCGGCCGTTTAAGAGGTCTTGCAGAACTCCGCGGACTTGAGATTGGAATAAAACGATCTTTATAATAAGGGTTTTGCCGCTAAGGCGCCAAGACACGAAGTTTTTTTTAAGCTTTGTATTTTTAGTCTCGCGAAGTTGCTGAGACGCAAAGTTTTTGTTTCACGCAGATCTGGCAGATTGAGCAGATTTTAATACGATTTAAAATTTAATAAATCTGCGCTATCTGCTTAAATCATTTTAAATCTGCGTGAAATAAATAATAAACTTGTGTTTTTTAATCTCGCTATGACACAAAATTTTTAAACATAAAAGCAAACATAGCCTAAGGTTTCAACCTTGGGAAACGTATTGTGATTTACGTTGCGTTCCATGGTTAAAACCATTGGCTATGAAAAAAAAATCGCTAAATCTGCAAGATCTGAGAAAGAAGAAAAATCTTGGCTTAATGATACAAAAGCTTTGCGACTTTGTGAGATTAAAACACAAAGCTTTATAAAAACCTTTGCTTAGCGCCTTAGCAGCAAACTCTCAAAAAAACTAACTAACCACAAAAACCACAAAACCATGATTCGCCAAATCCTTCTTACATCCTGCGGTCTTTTCATGAATACTTTGCTTTCGCAGGAATCACCTAAGATTATTACTTCAAAAACCGATTATCTGCCTGATTTCAGCTATGCAGGCTATCATTTCGGCGAAAGCCAAATTCCTGAAGTGAACGGAAAAATCATTAATGCTGTTGATTTTGGCGTAAAAGCAAATGATAATCTAGACGATTCCAAAGCGCTTTTAAAAGCTTTTAAAGCAGCGAATGCCGTTGAAGGAAACGTAATTTTACAATTACCCGCGGGACGAATTATTCTAAGTGATATCTTGTATATCGAACGAAGCAATTTTGTACTTCGAGGCGCTGGTTCTGCTGATAACGGAACCGAAATTTATTGTCCAAGACCTATGATTTATCTTAAAGATTCTGAGGTTTTGGCAGAACTTCGGGAATATTTAACCACTTTCGACAAAAGACAGCGCGAACCCGAAAACAATATCGATCTTCCTTTTTCACAATATGCATGGTCTGGCGGTTTTATTTGGACGCAGGTTCCGGGCGAGCGTGTAAAATCATATCTCGATAAATACGAGCCAGAATCAAATCCGTTGGCAAAAGTAAGTTCGGGGAAAATGGGTGAACATATTATAACCGTTTCTGATGTAAAAGGCTTAAAAGTCGGCGATGTTGTCGAACTGCAGTTGTTTAATAAAGACGGTGAAAACGGCGAAATAATCAAAGATTTATATCAAGGTTCCAAAGTAAAACCCGGTTCGCATCATTGGAAATTTCCAAAACTTCCCATTGTAAGGCAACAGGTAGAAATCATTAAAATTTCTGGTTCTAAAATCACTTTAAAAACGCCATTAACCATTTCGATAAAACCGAGTTATCAGGCGCAATTAGTAGAATGGAAACATTTAAATGAAGTCGGAATTGAGCATCTTCGTTTTACTTTTCCTGATATTCCACGAGTGGCACATCATGTCGAACCTGGAAATAACGGTATTTTCCTGACTCGTCTTTTCAACAGCTGGGTTAAAGATGTAAAAATCACCAATGCCGACAGCGGTATTTTAGCCGAGGAAGTTTCAAACGTTACTATTCAGGATATTACGACAGATGGTCCGCATTTAGCACATTACACCGTAACTTTAGGCGGTGTGCATAACATTTTGGTGAAGAATCTGAAAATTTATAATTCAGCCGTTCATCCGTTAAGTTTCAACACTTTTGCGACAAAAAACGTGTATCAAAACTGTGAAATTTTTACAGATCCGGTTTTAGACCAGCATTCGGGAGCCAATCATCAAAATTTATTTGATAATATTACGGTTCATTTAAAGGCTGACAAAAACAATAGTTACGCTTTGTTTGGCGGTGGCGGAGCCGATTACTGGAAACCTTCTCATGGACCTTTCAGTACGTTTTGGAATCTAAACGTTCAAGTTGAAAATCCAGATACTTCAAAACCAGTTTTATTATATGGAATGAAAGATGGCGCTTTAGCCCGAATTATTGGCGTTCACGGAAATGCGAAATTTGAAATCAAATACGATATTGATCCTTATATTGAATTTTTGAACACACCAATTGAAAAAATTCCATCTCTTTACGATTATCAATTACAAAAACGCTTAAAATAGCCTAAAATTTTTGCCACAGATTACAAAGTTTTTCGCCACGAATTCACGAATTTCTCTAATCTTTTGATTTGATTTTATTTGTGTTGAAATGGCAAAAACTCACGAATTATTCAAATTTAAATTATAAATAATTCGTGACTCGAGCGACAGCGAATTGGCGAAGCAATTCGTGGCGAAAAAAAAACATAAACGCTATGAAATATAAAATAGCTTTTCTCGCAATTGTATTTGTTTTCGGAAATTCATTTTCCCAAAATAAATACCGTCTAAAAAATTTCTCTACCACCGACGGACTTTCTCAGAGTTCTGTCATTGCCATTCATCAAGATAAATTTGGGCAGATGTGGTTTGGAACCCGCGATGGTTTAAATAAATATGATGGAAGCCGCTTTACCGTTTTCAGGAATGATGTTTCTAATAAATATTCCATCAGCAACAATGATATTTTAGCTATTGAAGAAGACAATTCAGGGAAAATCTGGGTGGGAACTTACAATGGTTTAAACTGTTATGATCCTGTTTCGAACCGTTTTACACGATATCTTCATACCAAAGCCAATCATACCATAAGCAACAATGCGGTTTGGAGCATTCGAGAAATCGGCGACGAAATGTGGTTTGGAACTTCAAAAGGATTAACAGTTTTCAATAAAAAATCAGGATTATTTACTTCTGTTTTTCATTCTGATGATGATGCTTCCACCCTTCCCAGCAATAATATTCTGAGCATTTTACAAACCAAAAAAGGCGAAATCTGGATTGGAACTACAAAAGGTTTGTGTCAATTGGTAAGTCGAAAAAACGGGAAATTCAGCTTTAAAAATTATCCGCTAAACACAACTGATTTATTAAACGTACAATCGGTAATTGAAGAAAAAGATGGCAGTTTATGGGTGGGAACAAAAAACAAAGGACTTCTGAAATTTGATCAGAAAGAAAAAGCTTTTGTTTCTTTTTTACCCGCCGAAAGATATCGTGAAATCAATACCGATATTCGCTCTTTAATAATTGATAATCAAGGTTCTTTATGGATTGGTTCTTATGACGGAATTTACATTTTAGGAAAAGATAAAAGTCTGCAGAAAATCAATAATACCAATAATAACAACGGAATCGACAAAGTGAAGTCGGTTTTTATGGATAAAAAAGGTTCGATCTGGATTGGCTGTTATTACAAAGGCGTAAATCTTTGGGATGTTTCGAATGTGAATTTCTCTAACTACAATCAAAATTCGAAAAAGATTCCGATGAGTTTTGATGTCGTGAGTTCTATTATTTCAGATAAAAATCAGAACATTTATTTTGGAACTGAAGGCGGAGGAATTACCATTTACAATAAAAACACCGAAGCTGTGAGTTACATCAACAGCAAAACGGGACAATTGAATAAAAATGACATCAAAGCGATGTGTCTTTCAGAAGATCATACGTTGTGGATTGGCACTTTTTCGAAAGGATTATCAGCATATAATACAATTTCTAAAAGAATCGAAGACCAGAAAATTTCATCCGATTTAACCGTTTTACTAAAAGATACTGGTGTATATGCTCTAAAAACAGAAGGTTCTATTTTATGGATTGGCACTTTTGGTAAAGGATTAATTCGTTACAACACTATCACCAAAACTTTTGATGTGATTGGAAACGACAACACCAAACCTGTTTTCTTAACCAATAACATTCTTAGAACACTTTTGGTTGACAAACAAAATTCACTTTGGGTTGGAACTCAAAATGGTCTAAATCGCATTCCGCTTCAAAATTTTAATTCGAAGAAATACCAAATACAGCATTTCTTTTACGATCATTCTTCTTTGTCTGGCGATGATATTTTGACTTTATTTCAAGATTCTCAAAATAAAATCTGGGTGGGAACAAAAGCAAAAGGACTGCACTATTTCGACGGAAAAAAATTCAACAGAATCAATCTAAAATTTGGAAATACAGTCATTACTTCTATTCATTCAATTTTAGAAGATGACGATAAAAACCTTTGGATCAGCACCAACCAAGGAATTATCAAATACAATACGATAAAAAAATCGGTTGCGATTTACGACCAGAAAGATGGTTTGGCAAGTAATGAATTCAATGATAATTCGGCTTTAAAATTAGGTTCAAACCAGTTTTATTTTGGAAGTCCGTCTGGTGCAACTTTTTTTGATGCTACAAAAATTTCCCTAAACAATTATGCTCCGCAAGTTTTAATTACCGATTTGAAAATCAAAAACGAAACAGTACATGCGCACGATAAAGACGGGATTTTAGAACAAAGTATTGGTTTTACCAAAACTATTACGTTGGATTATGACAAAGCAAATTTCTCGATCAGCTTTGCGATCCCGAATTACGTTCGATCCAAAAACAATCAATACAGTTATCGATTAACCGGTTTAGAAAACAACTGGACGACGACTAAAAACAGCGAAGCCAACTTTGCGATTCAAAATCCAGGCACATATACGTTTGAAGTGCGTGGAGCCAATAACGACGGTGTTTGGAATGAAACCCCAACCACTTTAACGGTTATTGTAAATCCGGCTCCGTGGCGCAGTATTTGGGCATTTTTGTTGTACGGAATTATAATTGGTTTAGGTTTATACGGTTTGATCTGGATTATGAAATCGAAAGCGAGATTGAAACAAAAACTCGAACTGGAATATCTGGAAACGCAGCGAATTGAAGAAAACAACAAATTAAAACTGGATTTCTTTACCAATATTTCACACGAATTCAGAACTCCTTTAACGTTGATTTTAGGACCATTACAGCAAATTCTCGCCGATTATAACGGAACCAACGAAATGTACAAAAAGCTTCTGGTTATTGAAGGAAGCGCCAACCATCTCTTGGGGCTGATTAATCGTTTGATGGATTTTAGAAAATTGGAAAATCATCAGGTTACACTCGAATCAGCAAACGGAAACATTGTCAAATTCACCAAAGAAATCTTTTTGTCATTTATCGAATATGCCAAAGATGGCGGTTACGATTATACATTTGAAACTGAAAATGAAGAAATCTTAGTCTATTTTGACCGCTACAAACTCGAACGTGTATTTTATAATCTGATTTCGAATGCGTTTCGATATACTCCAAAAGGCGGTTCTATTAAAGTTAAAATCAATCACGATCAGCAGAATCTTTTTATTGCGATTGAAGATTCCGGTGTAGGCATTTCTGAAGAACATATTGATAAAATTTTCGATTTGTTTTTTGAAGTTCCGACACACAATCAGGTTCAAAAAAACTACAATAAAGGAACCGGAATTGGGCTTTCAATCGTAAAAAATATTGTCGAATTGCATAAAGGAAAAATCGATGTTACCAACAAAACGAATGGCGGGGTTATTTTTAAAGTAACATTACCGCTTGGACGCGAACATCTTCTGGACAGCGAAATTATTCCTGATTTTAAAATCAGTGATGATATTGCGCAATATGCTGCACAGTTGGAACCTTCGGAAGTTGTAGAAAATGATGACATTGAAGATTTAATTGTAAACGAAGAAAAACAGACTATTCTACTTGTTGAAGATCATAAAGTATTGAGAAAGTTCATGAAAAATCTTCTCAAAAAAGATTACAACATTATTGAAGCCGAAAATGGTAAAATTGGTTTGGAAAAAGCTTTAAAATTTGTTCCGAATTTGATTATCAGTGATGTAATTATGCCTGAAATGGTTGGAACTGAATTGTGTTCAAAAATCAAAGAAAACATCAAAACCAGTCATATTCCGGTTATTCTGCTCACTTCGAGATCTTCATTGGTTTACAAATTTGAAGGATTGGAAAGCGGCGCCGATGATTACATTAGTAAACCTTTTAATTTAATGGAATTCAGACTCCGTGTTAAAAACCTGCTGAATACGACAGAACGTTTAAGAATCAAGTTTACAAGCGAAGACAGTTTTATTCCGTCAGAAATTACGGTTTCTTCTTTGGATGAAGAACTTCTCAAAAAAGCTTTCAAAATTGTGGAAGAAAACATTTCAAACGAACAATTCGATATTCCGTTTTTCTGTTCAGAATTAGGCGTAAGCAGAACCATGCTGTTTTTAAAAATCAAAGCTTGGACGAATTGTACACCAAATGAATTTATCCATGAAATCAGATTAAAACGTGCCGCGCAACTATTGGAACAAAACAAATTAACGGTTTCTGAAATCAGTTATAAAGTCGGTTTTAACAATCCGAAATACTTTAGCAAATGCTTTCAGAAAAAGTACGGCGAAACGCCATCTCAATACGCCGACAAATTTTATAAATCTTCAAGTATTAAATTGTAAATTGTTAATGTGACTATTTTTTAATTTTTACAATTCACAATTCACAATTAAGAATTCAAAATCCTTGTTTTTAAGGCTTCAAAAAGGGTATCTGTATTTTTAGATACCCTTTTTTGTATTTCTATATCGTTTTCGGCTAATACATTTGCGATATGAAAATCAAAAAAACAAACTTGTTGTTATTGCAGATTCTGTTTGTCATTATGATAATCGGAATGAGTTTATTGCTTTTCTACTTTATCTAACATTAACCTTAAAACCAAAAAATGAATGTTTACAGACCAAAAAATCAAACCGTTTAAATGGTGTTTACTGGTAACTTTTTTACTGGTGAATATCGTGATGTACGCACAGGAACGAAAAGTGACGGGGAAAATTACGTCAAGCGAAGATTTACTCGGACTTCCTGGTGCTAATGTATATATCAAAAATTCCTCTGTAGGTGCTTCTGCCGATATGGACGGAAATTATACTGTAATTGTAGGAGAAAAAAATGCTGTTTTAGTTTTTAATTTTGTTGGATTTCAAACTATTGAAGTTCCAGTTGGAACTAAAAGTGTTATTAATGTCAGTTTAAAACCAGATACCAAAGCACTCGACGAAGTTATCGTAGTTGGTTATGGTACACGTAAAAAGAGTGATATTACAGGTTCTGTATCTTCTGTAACGGCAAAAGAGCTTACCGCTTATCCCGTATTAAGCGCAGAACAAGCTTTACAAGGACGTGCAGCGGGTGTTTCGGTAATGACCAATAACGGCGGTGAACCAGGCGCTCCAACAAAAATCAGAGTTCGTGGCGGAACTTCTATAAATGCCAGCGGTGATGCTCTAGTTGTGGTTGATGGTTTTGCAGGTGTTTCGATGCCGGCTCCTCAGGATATTGCTTCAATTGAAGTTTTAAAAGATGCTTCGGCAACTGCCATTTACGGATCAAGAGGTTCAAACGGGGTTATCATGGTAACGACCAAAAAAGGAAAAGCAGGAAAACCAGTAATTGAATTCAGCAATTCTACTTCGGTACAAACGGTTAATAACAAATTGCATTTATTAAATGCAGATCAATTTGCGGCGTATCGCAAAAGTTTCACCACACATACACAAGGCCCGGCAAATACAGATTGGCAGGATGTTATTTATCGTGATGGATTGATTTCGAATTCGCAATTGTCTTTTTCAGGCGGATCAGAAAATGTAAAATATTATGTTTCTGGAACGTATTTCAACCAAAACGGAGTTGTAATCAATTCAGGAATTGACAGATACACCATTGTAGCCAATCTTGAAGCCGATTTGTCTCCTAAATTAAAAGTCGGTTTAAACACGTTTACAAGCAAGCAAAACAAAGAAGGAATCATCAGCCAGACAGGCGCTGGAGGAACTGGTGCTGCAGGTGTAATTGCGTCAGCGTATCGTTTTATGCCGGATAAAGGAATTTATAACGAAGATGGAACGTACACGACAACAGCTCCAATTGGAGACGACATAGACAATCCGTACGCAACAGCAATGGAAAATATCTTGGAAACCGTTTCTATCGTAAACCGAAACAATTTCTTTGCACAATATCAAATCACAAAAGACCTTGATTTTAAAACCACTTTAGGTTTAACCGATAATAATTCGCAAACCGGACGATTTATTCCATCTACTTTAATTGCTGGAAAAAACATCAAAGGTGAAGCTTCTGTAAATAATACCCGATTTTCTTCTTTCTTAACAGAGAATTATTTGACTTTCAAACGTGAAGTAATTGCAAAAGGAATGCTGACGGTTTTGGCTGGATATTCGTATCAAAAAAACAAAAACGAAAATTCATACGCCGCTTCAAGAGGATTTTTAACTAATACCAATTCATACCGAAATCTGGGTGCAGGAACCGTTTTCTTAAAACCAGATTCAGGATTATCTGAAACAGAATTGATTTCAGCTTTCGGAAGGTTGAATTTTGATTACGACGATAAATATTTGCTAACGTTTACGGCCAGACGAGATGGTTCTTCAAGCTTTAGTAAAAACTACAAATACGGAACTTTTCCTTCTGGAGCCATTGGATGGAACATCGGAAAAGAAAACTTTTTAAAAGACAGTAAAACCATTTCAAACCTAAAATTAAGAGCGAGTTATGGAGCAACAGGAAATCCTTCGATTGGCGCTTACTCTACCCTTTCGAGATTTTCTGAAATCTATTATGTAAGCGGCGACGTGATTACCAATGCGGTGCAGTTGACTTCATTAGACAATCCAAACTTGAAATGGGAAACTTCTTATCAGCAGGATTATGGTATTGATTTAGGTTTATTTGATAACAGAATCAGCATTACAGCGGATTATTACAAAACCATCACGAAAGATTTATTGTTCAACAGACCGCTTCCGGGAGTTTCAGGAATTGCTTCTCAGCTTCAAAACGTGGGTGAATTAGAAAACAAAGGATGGGAATTGGGTATCAACACCAGAAATTTCGTTGGCGCTGATTTTACTTGGTCAACCAACTTTAATATTTCATCCAACAAAAACAAAGTATTAAAATTAGCCGATAACAAAGATCTTTTAATCAATTCTGCTCCAGGACATTTCTTGGCAACTGAATCGCAGATTTTACGAGTGGGACAACCGGTTGGGTCTTTCTTCGGATTCATTTATGATGGCGTAATTCAGCAGGGAGAAACTGTTTTACCCGGAAACTTTGAAACCGCTCCGGGAGGAGAAAAATTCAGAGATTACAATGGCGACGGAAAACTGGATTCTCAAGATAAAACCATCATAGGAAATCCAAATCCGGATTTCATCTTCGGATTAAACAATGATTTCACGTATAAAAATCTGGATTTGAATATCTTTTTCCAAGGTTCACAAGGAGGTCAAATCTTGAACTATACTTTGATGGAATTAGCTTCTGGAAACAACAATGCGACAACTGAGGTTTTAGATGCGTGGACACCTACAAATACCGATACTAATGTTCCGGCAAACGCAGCGAGAACGAAAAGAATCACGTCAAGATTTGTGTATGATGGAAGTTACATCCGTTTAAAAAACATTTCTTTAGGATATAGTTTAAATGAAAAGGTAGTTTCGAAAATGGGATTAAGCAAAGTTCGTTTTTACATCAGTGCTCAAAACCTTTGGACCATTACCGATTATCCGGGAACAGATCCTGAAACTAATTACCTGAACGATACCAACTCCAGAAGTAATACCAATTTAGGATTGGATTATGGAGGATATCCAAACGTAAGAACGTTTACAGCAGGATTCAATTTAAAATTTTAATCTAATAACCTTTTTGGATTTAATAATTAAACACATAGAAACATAGTTTTTTTATGCCTTAAGAAAGGATATAAAGAGAAACATGGTTTCTAACACATAGCTCTCTATGTGTATTTTAAATAAGAGAAACGCCTTTTTTGAGACTGTTAAATCTATGTTTCTATGTGTTAAAAACTACATCCAACTAGCTTAAATAAAAATACTATGAAAAAATATATAGCTTTTCTTTGCTTTGGAACACTGGCTTTTTTCAGCTGTTCTGATCTGGAAGAAAAACCAACAGGAATTATTCGTCCAGAAAACTTTTTCAACAACACAGACGATTTACAGGCTGCTGTAAATGGAGCTTTTGCCAACATTGCCCACAACAATTATTGGGGAAGAGAATTTACAATCGCCTTAATGCTCCGTGACGACATGGCCGATATTGGCGACAGAACTACACAAGCAGCCCGTATTGATGTAAACGACATGAACATGAACGATACAAATGCTCTTGTTGCCAACTTTTGGCCGCAGTCATATGTAATTATTACAGCTGCTAATCAGGCGATCGAAGGTGCTAAAAAAACACCGGGAGATCCCGCAAAAGTAAACGCCATTGTAGCACAGGCTTATTTTGCAAGAGCTTTTACGTATTATCATTTAGTACGTTTGTTTGGCGATATTCCGTACATTGATTTTGTGGTAAATGATGTTTCTCAGGTAAACTCTTTAAAAAGAACCAAAGAAGCAGAAGTATATCCGAAAATCATTGCCGATTTAGAATTTGCAAAACAATGGTTAGACGACAAACCAAAAGTAAAAGCAGTTCCCGGAAAAGGTACTGCAGCTGGTTATTTGGCTTCGGTTTATTTAACTTTAGGCCAGTATCAAAAAGCGTATAACGAAGCCAAATATGTGATTACCAACGAAGCTAAATTTGGTTTAGGTTTAGATGCTGATTTTCAGGATTTATTTAATGCTACAAAAGCGGCTTCATTAAAAGAACCATTATTTACAATAGATTTTAATAACTTAACATCAGGAAATTACGGTCAGGATTATACTGCATTCTTTACAGGATCTTTAAAAGATGACAGTTACAGTTACGGACAAGGATTTTCTGTTGCCGTTCCTTCTTTAAAAGTATTCAACACTTGGGATCAAAGGGATTACAGAAGAGCCGTAAGTTTTGATACGATTATCAGAAAGAAAACAGGTCCAGGTGGATCGCTTCAAGTTTATCCTTCTAGCGACAACGAAAAAGCGCCACGTCCGCACATTGCAAAATACTTCCGTTTTCCGGGTAAAGCAGGTGCAAACGGAAGAACTTCGCAGCACAATTACATCACGATGCGTTACGCAGAAGTTTTATTAACCGCTGCCGAAGCTTTGAATGAAATTAATCCGGGAACAACAGAAGCCGATGGTTACGTAAACCGCGTTCGTGCCAGAGCAAGGAACAAAGCTGGAAAACAGGTTTCTTTCCCTGCAAATGTTACCCCAGGATTGTCGAAAGCCGATTTCAAAAAAATGGTAATCGACGAAAGAAGATTAGAACTGGCTTTTGAATACATAAGATGGTACGATATCAAAAGACTCAAAAATGGACCTGAAGTATTTGGTCCGAATGGTCTAGAACCGCATGCTAATTTTAATCCTGAAAAAGATTATTTGTGGCCGTTACCGGGAACAGAATTGGCCATTAATCCGAATTTAAAACCAAATAACCCTGGTTATTAAACATTAAATTAACCGAATGTTCTTTTAACAATAGAAACATAGACTACTTTTATTTTACGTGAGAAAAATAAATGAATTACCAGTCATTACATACAATCGTTTATGTCATGAAAAACTATGTTTCTATCTGTTAAAATAAAAAATAACGGTTACCCAAAAAAGTAGATTAATTAGTATGAATAAAGTTAGTTTCATTTGTGTGATTCTAGGGTTTGCATCGCTGGTAACAGCGTGCAAGCCTGGGATTAACCCTCAAACCAAAACCGCATCAGCAGCGGCTGAAAAACTAGAAACGCGTTACAAAATGCTGCTCGATTATCCAGCAGATTCAATGTCGATGCCGAGAAGTATGAATACCAAAACCCTTGAGATTCGCAAAGTGCCGTCTAGAGATTGGACAAGCGGTTTCTTCGCTGGAAACCTTTGGCAATTGTACCGATTAACAGGCGATTCAAAATACAAAGAACAAGCTCAAAAATGGACTCCTTTCAGCAAAAAGGAAAGCGTTAACAGCAATTCGCATGACGTAGGTTTTAAAGTGTTTTGCAGTTTTGGAGAAGCTCTAAAAGTGGAAAACAAGAAAGAATACGAAGCGGTTATTGTAAAAGGCGCCGAAACTTTATGTACAAGGTTTAATCCAAAAGTGGGCTCAATTCGTTCTTGGGATTTCAATAAAGAGATCTGGGATTTTCCTGTAATCATCGACAATATGATGAATTTAGAATTGCTGTTTGAAGCCTCTAAAATATCTGGAAATCCAAAATACCGTGATGTTGCGATTCAACATGCCAATACTACTTTAAAAAATCAATTTAGAGAAGACAATTCTTGCTATCACGTAATCGACTATAATCCGACTACAGGCGAAGTGAGAAAGAAAACAACACTTCAGGGTTACAATGACGATTCGGTTTGGGCGCGCGGTCAGGCTTGGGCAGTTTACGGATTTACCATGTCGTATCGTTACACAAAAGACCCAGCATATTTAAAACAAGCCGAAGGAACGGCAAAGTTTTTTATGACCAATAAAAACCTGCCAGAAGACGGAATTCCGTATTGGGATTTAAAAGACCCAAGTATTCCAAATGCTCCTCGTGACGTTTCTGCCGCAATGGTTATGGCATCAGGATTATACGAATTGTATACTTATACCAAGAATAAAAGTTATTTGGCTTTCGCTGATAAACTAATGGCTTCAGTGCAGACCGATCAATATATTTTGGATGCAAAAATTAAAGCACCATTCCTATTCGATCACAGCACCGGAAACTGGCCAAAACACGACGAAATCGACGAACCAATAATCTATGCCGATTATTATTTTTTGGAAGCATTAATAAAGATGCAAAGACTCAAAGGTTCAAAGTAACAAAGGTTTTAAACCTTTGAGCCAGAAAAACCTTTGAACCTTTGTAACTATGAACCTTTGTAACTATGAATAAACCGAATAAAACTTTTTCAATTTTTGCGCTTTTTGTTTTGTTTCAGATTTGTCTGAGCAGCAGTTTTGCTCAGACAAAAATGAACATTAACGACAATTGGCTTTATTTAGAAAATCATACTCCTAACCTCAACGAAGCACAAAAAGCTTCCAATTGGGTTTCATTAAATTTACCTCACACTTGGAATGCCGAAGATGCAACCGATTTGGTTCCTGGGTACAGACGTGATGCTAGTTGGTACCAAAAGAAACTCAATATTCCTAAAATCGATCAAAATCAGGTTTATTCTTTGTATTTTGAAGGATCAAACGTAACTACTAAAGTCTATGTAAACGGAAAAGAAGCCGGATTGCATATTGGCGGTTATATTGGTTTTTCGATCGATATTACAAAATTAATCAAAGAAGGAAACAATGACATTTTTGTTCGCGTGGATAATAGTTATGATATCGAAATTATTCCATCTCAAAAAAGCGATTTCTTTATTTATGGAGGAATTACACGTGATGTTTGGTTGGTTTCGAAATACAAAAATCATATCGAAAATATCAAAATCACAACTCCAGAAGTTTCGGCTAAAAAAGCTTCGGTGCAAGTTACTTCTTTCATTGTAAATCCTGATAATGCAAAAGAGTTATCCTTAACGATCACTTTAAAAAATCCGAAAGGCAAAAAAGTAACTAGTAAAACGATTCCAGTTTCAGCTAAAACTTCAACCATTACTTTCGAAAACATCAAAAACCCAGAGCTTTGGGATACCGAAAAACCAAATTTATATAAATTGACGGCTTCTTTATCTGAAAAAAATCAAATCAAAGACAGCATTACCGAGAAAGTAGGTTTTAGATGGTTTGAGTTTAAAGATCACGGTCCTTTTTACCTTAACGGAAAACGTCTCCTGATTCGCGGAACGCATCGTCATGAAGAACAAGCCGGAGTTGGCGCTGCCATGACCAACGAACAACATTGGGCTGATATGAAATCGATCAAAGAAATGGGTGCTAATTTCGTTCGCTTGGCGCATTATCCGCAAGATCCGGAAGTGTATAAAGCGTGCGACGAATTGGGTTTGTTGGTTTGGGATGAATTGCCGTGGTGCCGTGGCGGAATTGGAAATGAGGTTTGGAAAACCAACGCCAAAAATATGCTGGAAGAAATCATCAATCAAAATTACAATCATCCAAGTATTATTATCTGGTCTTTAGGAAACGAAATCAACTGGCTTCCCGATTTTCCAGACGGAGATAATGCCGAAAAGACAAATGCATTTTTAACCGAATTAAATGATATTGCACACAAACTTGACCCAACGAGAAAAACTGCCATTAGAAAATATTATGAAGGTTCGCATATTGTAGATGTCTTCTCCCCTTCTATTTGGTCGGGCTGGTATTCCGGAAGTTACAAAAGCTATCAAAAAGCAATTGACGTGTACAAAAAAGAATACAAACATTTTATTCATGCCGAATATGGCGGAGATAGCCATGTTGGCCGCCACAGCGAAAATCCTGTTACAGGAGAAAATGTCATAAAAGCGGAAGGTTGGGAAGAAGCAATTGTTCAAACGAAAGTCGCAAACATAGCTCAAATTGGCGATTGGAGTGAAAATTATATTGTTGATTTGTTTGACTGGCATCTGCATATATCCGAGAATGACACAACGTTTGTGGGAAATATTCAATGGGCATTTAAGGATTTTGCAACGCCCTTACGTCCGGAAGATGATATTCCGTACATGAACCAAAAAGGGCTTACCGACAGAAACGGAGTTCCAAAAGATGCGTATTATGTTTTTAAAAGTTATTGGGCAAAGGAACCATTTACGTACATCGAATCGCATACTTGGATAGAACGTCAAGGCCCTGAAAATACACCAAGAACAATCAGTGTTTTCAGCAATTGCGATAAAGTAACCTTATCTCATAACGGAAAATCATTGGGAGAAAAACAGCGAAATCTTTCCCTTTATCCTGCAAATGGCTTAACTTGGGATGTCAATTTTGCAAAAGGCGAAAATGTTTTAATTGCCATTGGAAAAACAAAAGAAGGAAAAACAGTTTCTGATACCTTGAAAGTGAATTATCGTTTCAACAAAAATGATACGGCGGTTTCATTGCAGTTGTCATCAGAAAAGCTAAAAAACGGAAATTACTTAGTAACCGCAATTGCAGTAGACAACAATAATTTACGCTGTTTGGATTATGAAGCGAGTGTTTATTTTCAATGTTTAAAGGGAGGAAAAACGCTGAAAAATCAAGGAACACCAACCGGAAGCGAATCCATTAGAATGGCAAACGGAAAAGCCTCTATCGAAGTAATTCCTGACGGTTCTAATACTCCAATAGAAATGACGGCATTGAATCAAAGCTTTAAAGGAGAATATTTGAGGATTGAACCTTAATTTATCTAACCGCAAAGTTCGCAAAGATTTACGCAAAGGACGCAAAAGTATTATTCTTTGCGTCTTAGCGACTTTGCGAGAATAAAAACAAAACTTAGCGAACCTTGCGTAAAACCTTGCGTCTTTGCGGTTAAAAAAAAATTACAAAACAAATTAATACAAAAAATGAAAAAACTATTAACAGCATTACTCCTAACCTATTCCGTTTTTGGATTTGCACAAAATCTAATTTCTAATGTTCCAAACCGAAACACCACTTCACTAAATGGAGTTTGGAATTATATTGTCGATCCCTATCAAACTGGGTTTTACAGTTTTCACTTGGATCAATACGATAAAAGTGAAAAACCAGCCAAAGGAGCATTTTTCACCAATTATCATGCGCAAAACAAACAGGAACTGGTGGAATACGATTTTGATAAATCACCAACAATCAATATCCCAGGCGATTGGAATTCGCAGATTCCTGAACTGAAATATTATGAAGGAAATGTTTGGTTCAAAAAGTCTTTCGATTATAATTTGGCTGCCAAGAAACGTCTGTTTTTATATTTGGGAGCGATCAATTATAAGGCTGATGTTTATTTGAACGGGAAAAAACTGGGAACTCACGAAGGCGGATTTACACCATTTAACTATGAAGTAACTTCAATCGTACAGCCAAAAGATAATTATTTGGTTATAAAAGTCGATAACACGCGCCATAAAGAAGATGTTCCAACTGTCAATACCGATTGGTGGAATTATGGCGGTATTACACGCGATGTGACTTTGATTGAAGAAGAAGCTTCATTTGTAGAAGATTATAACATTCAGCTGAAAAAAGGCAATTCAGGTGTCATTTCTGGTTTTATTAAAATCAATAATTTAGAAGCTTCTCAGAATACTGTTTCGATTTCTATTCCGGAATTGAAAATCAATTTTAAGGGAAAAGCGGATGCAAAGGGAATTTTAAACTTCGAAATTCCTGCTAAAAAAATCTCGTATTGGTCACCCGAAAGTCCGAAATTGTATGACGTAACGATTGACTTTAACGGAAAAAAATTAAAAGATCAAATTGGTTTTAGAACTATAGAAACCAAAGAAGATAAAATTCTGCTAAACGGAAAACCAATCTTTTTAAGAGGTATTTCGATTCATGAAGAAAATGCCAAAGGCGGACGTGCTAATTCTCCCGAAGATGCTTTACGGTTGCTAAACTGGGCAAAAGAATTAGGCTGTAATTATGTTCGTTTGGCACATTATCCACATAACGAAAATATCATTCGCGAAGCTGACAAAATGGGAATCATGGTTTGGGAAGAAATTCCAGTGTATTGGACTGTCGAATTCACTAATAAAAATACGTATCAAAATGCCGAAGATCAATTAACTGCTTCTATCACGAGAGACAAAAATAGAGCCTGTATTATTATTTGGTCAATGGCAAATGAAACACCTATTTCTGATGCTAGAAATACTTTCATTAAAAACTTAGCTTCCCACACAAGATCTTTAGATAACACAAGATTAATCAGTGCTGCTTTATTAACTAAAAAAGAAACCATTGATGATCCAATTGGTGAAGTTTTAGATGTTGTGGCTTTCAACCAATATTTGGGCTGGTACGGTGGCAATCTAGAAGATGCCGAAAAAATCACTTGGAAATCAAAATACAATAAACCCATTATTGTTTCTGAATTTGGAGGCGATGCTAAAGCTGGTTTCCATGGAGAGAAAAATGAACGCTGGACAGAAGAATATCAGGAATATTTATACATTCAGAATTTAAAAATGATCGAAAAGATTCCACACCTAAGCGGATTAAGTCCATGGATTCTGGTTGATTTCAGATCACCGAAAAGACTGCTGCCGGGAATTCAGGATGGTTACAATCGTAAAGGTTTAATTTCGAATGATGGCGAAAAGAAAAAAGCGTTTTACATTATGCAGAATTGGTATGCTAAAAAGAAAAGCGAATATTAAATTATTACAGGGTTTACACAATGCATATCGTAGAGACGCACTGCAGTGCGCCTCTACAGAAAATTGGAAAGGAAATAAAATTATATTGTCAAACCTGTTATCAATTCATTAACAAAAAACAGGCTGTAAATTATATGATTTTTCTTCATTATTAATTTACTTTGTAGTTAATCTAAAAATTGTAATCCTATGAAAAAAATTTATTTACTGGCAGTTACATTGTTTGCTGCTTTTACAGTTCAGGCACAAGATATAGTGAAATTTGCTCCGCTGGATGCTAGTCCGGTTGATATTTCTTACTTCCCAAACAAATCAGTTAAGTTCAAAAAAACAGATAATCCAAATCCGGTTATTAAAGTTCTTTACTCAAGACCTTCTGCAAAAGGAAGAACCATTTTTGGCGATGTGGTAAAATTTGGTGAAGTTTGGAGAGTTGGTGCTAACGAAAATACAGAAATCAAATTCTACAAAGACGTAACAATTGGCGGAAAAAAAGTTCCTGCTGGATACTATAGTTTATTTGCCATTCCAGAAAAAGACAAGTGGACCATCATTATCAATAAAGAATTGGATTTATGGGGCGGTTATGCGTATGATGAAAGCAAAGACGTAGTTAGAGTTTCGGTTCCTGTTAAACCAGTATCTACACCAGTTGAAGCTTTATCTATTGCTTTTACAACTCAAGGTAATATCGCTAATTTAGTTATTGGATGGGATAAAACAACGGTTGAATTGCCTATTACTGTTAAATAATTAATTGAATATTTCAAATACAAAAAAGAGGCATTTTTGATGCCTCTTTTTTTATTCTATATTTAGACAAATATTTTCAGAACATAACCCATGGTTTCAACCATGGGAAACATGCAGAATAAACACGATGAGATTTTGATTGCGTTCCCAAGGTTGAAACCTTGGGCTATTTGATATAGATTGTTTTCATAAGGATTTATGTCGCCCCGCTGGGGCTTTTGAAAATGATAAACTGGTTTCAGATTTCTACAAATATTTCGTCCCGCTGGGACTTTCTTAGAATATTTAGCAGCTCCTGCGGAGCTTAATATTTATAGAAAATTCTAAGTCATGAAACTAAAGCTCAAGAGGAGCGACATATTTCATATTAGTGAAACTAAAAAAAAGAAACATTTTGAATGTCTCTTTTTTAATTTAATTCATCAAAATTAATATTTTCAACATTATAGGTTTCCCAATTAAACGTATCATTACCAAAATAACTTTTGAAATAATTTAAAACATCTTTTTCATCCCTAAAAATTTTTCGTTCCAAAATATATTCGTCAGAATTTTGAACTATTGCGATATACCCATTATATTTTTTCAAATTCGACAATCTCACATAATACACCTTCAATGGATCTTTAAATAATGGCTCTCTAGCATTCAAATCATATCCAATTAGTTTTTTAGGTGCTTTATCTGAAAAATGAAATTTCCTTTGTGAATCTCCTATATAGGCTAGAAAGGATTTGTCAATTTTTAGTTTTTTGAATTCATCAAACAATAAATAAAATAAATTGAATCCTTTTTGTTCATCATGTTCAACTTGATCCAGAATCATATTGCACCAACCCGAAGTTGATTCATAATAATCGAATTTTTGAGCCACATATTCATGAAAAAACCAAAATGGTAATGGTAAAAGAGTTTTTTCAGTAAATTTCAAATCTCTTAAAGCAGTCTGATAACCATTTAAATAGATATACAAATCGCTTATTCGAGAAGAACCAACATATAGACTAGGTCTTATTTTTACAGTATCAATATGTTCGTACAAATACTTCATTATTAAGAGAGTACTTAAACCTTAGCAGTTTCTATAATCTTATCCAACGTAATTGGTAAATCTCGAACACGTTTTCCTGTGGCATTAAAAACGGCATTTGCAATTGCAGGAGCCATTCCGACTAAAGCTGTTTCTCCGAGACCTTTTGTTCCCATTGGGTTGCTGATTGGATCTTTTTTATTGACGAAAAACACTTCCTGCTTTTCAATATCTGCATTTACGGGAACATGGTAATCGGCAAAATTATTATTAATCGGACGCCCAAAACGATGATCGATTTCTAAAGCTTCCATTAATCCCATTCCGATTCCGCCTACTGCTCCGCCAAACATTTGTCCAGCAGAAGTTTTCTGACTGATAACTGTTCCAATATCGGCACAAGAAACCACATGCGCCAATCTGATTTTCCCCAAATTCGGGTTCACTAGTACTTTTACAAAATGAACAGAAAACGAGTAAATCGAATATTTCTTCGCCTCTTCAGCCGCTTTAGAAAGGTTTTCTACTTCAAAATCTTCTAATTTATTACTGCTCAAAAGCGCAGCCAATGTAACCGATTTTGATTTGTCTTTTTTAGAAGAAACAGCGCCATTTTCAAAAGTTAGATCTGTAAGGGCAATTCCTTTTAAAGCAGCATTTTTACTTCCTATTTCGATTATTTTGTTTACCAATAAATTGCAGGCATCATGCACCGCAGAACCCACAGACGAAGTCGTTGCCGATCCTCCTTGCGTAGGGCCTTTCGGCAATCCGCTTTTACCCATTTCAATAATGACATTCTCAGTAGGCAAACCAATTGCTTCGGCTCCAATTGCTGTCATCATGGTTGCTGTTCCGGGTCCCATATCATTGACACTGCATTGCAAAACTAAATCTCCATTGGCTAAGAATTTTGCTTTTACCGAAGTCGGGCTTCGATAACAGCCAAATGTTCCCGTTCCCATTCCGTAACCTACGAGCCAGTTTCCTTCTTTTACAGAACCTGGTTCGTTTTTACGATTGTTCCAGCCAATGCGTTCCATTCCGGCTTCGTAACATTCTAAAAGAAATTTGCTGCTCCACGGTTTATTTTGTTCCTGATCTTTTTCAGCATAATTGCGTTTTCTGAATTCAATCGGATCTAAATTTAATTTATATGCTAATTCGTCCATGGCGCTTTCCAAAGCAAAAGAACCTGTCGCTTCTCCCGGACCGCGCATCCAGATTGGCGTACACGTATCCAAAGGCACAATTCTGTAACGCGTAGAAACATTTGGACAATCGTAAATAAATCGAGACATGTTTACCGTTCCTTCCATAAAATCTTCGTAACTAGAAGTCATAGCAACGGCTTCATGCGTTAATCCAGTCAGTTTTCCATCTTTGGTGGCGCCCAATCCCATTTTTTGAATGGTATAGGGTCTGAAACCCACATTGGTAAACATCTGTTCGCGATGCAAAACTAATTTTACGGGACGATTTAATTTTTTGGCTCCAATTAAAGCGGCAATTTCATACGGCCAAGTGTGCAATCCCATTCCAAAAGCGCCGCCAATGTATTCTGCATGAACCTCAACATCTTCCACAGGAACATCAAAAACTCCTGCTACACTTTTTCTAGTTCCTTCAACACCTTGACTTTTGGTATATAAAATGGGTTTATTCCCATCCCATTTGGCAATAATATTCGCCAATTCCATCGGGTTATGAACTTCGGTCGGAATCGTGTATTCGGTTTCCAAAACAACCTCAGCATTCTTATAACCATCCTGTTCACCGCGATGGTAATCATTTCCTTTATCGGTATCTATTTTTCTTTCTTTATCAGCTGCTTTGTGAAGTTCAGTCGAATGTTCTTCTTTGAAATAATCAGCTTTAATTAAACTTGCCGCATAACGCATACGTTCAAAAGTATCGGCAATTACCAAAGCAATCGGCTGATCGTAATACAAAACCGAATCATCTTTAAAAATCTGAAGCGGCTGACCAAAATTTCGTTTGTCTTTTGCTTTTTGATAACCAGCAGGCTTATCGACATTCAAATGCGTAATCACCGCCAAAACTCCCGGCGCCCATTCGGCTTTTTTAGTATCAATACTTTTAATTCTTCCTTTGGCAATTGTACTTCCCACAAGGCAGGCGTAAACCACACCCGGTGTTTTATATTCGGCTGAATAAGTTGCAGAGCCCGTTACTTTAGCAAATCCGTCAACTCTATTAATATTACTTGTCTTGCTCATAATTTAATTATTTTGATGCTGCTATTGTAAGTGCTTCCGTTACTGCGTTTCCTCCAAGCGTTAATTTAAAATCATTGTCGCCGTATCCTCTAGCGCCTTTCATGGACAAATCGCCTGCTTGTTTAAATAGATCTTCTGAAACTGTTTTTCCTTTCAGGAATTTTTCGGTTTCCGTTAATCTCCAAGGTTTATGTGCCACACCGCCCATAGCCAGCCTGACATCATTTATGGTATTATTTTTTATTTCCAAAGCCACAGCAACAGACACTAATGCAAAAGCATAACTCGTTCTGTCACGAACTTTCAAATAATGAACATTCTTAGTGAAATTATTATCTGGAATTTCCACCGAAGTGATTAATTCTCTGCTATCTAAAGTATTATCTTTTTCAGGTGTATTTCCCGGAAGACGATGAAAATCGGTAAAATCAATTTCTCGTTTTCCTTTTGGACCTTCTACCAAAACTTTCGCGTCAAGCGCAGCCAAAGCCACACACATATCACTAGGGTGAACCGCAATACAACTGTCTGAAGCGCCAAATACAGCGTGCATTCTGTTCGAACCGCCAATCGCACCGCATCCGCTTTTTGGAGCGCGTTTGTTACAAGGCATATCAGTGTTGTAAAAATAAGAACAACGAGTACGCTGCAACATATTTCCACCGACAGTCGCCATGTGACGAATCTGCTGAGAAGCTCCAGCCGCTAAAGCTAATGCGAGCAAAGGATATTTTTCTTTTATGGAAGCATCTTCTGCAACCTGACTGTTTTTTGCCAAAGCACCTATTGAAACTTTTCCTTTTAAAAATTCGATTTTCTTTAAATCTAATCCGTTGATGTCAACCAGTTTGTCAGGAGCGACAATGTTTTTCTTCATTAAATCGACCAGATTGGTTCCTCCAGCGATAAACATAGAAGAATTATCTTTAGCTTTTCCTGTAACTGCCGATGATGACGACAAAGCTTTAATGATCTGAAAGTTTTTCATATTTCCTTCCCTCCTTCCTTCACTTCAGTTATAGCATCAACAATATTGTGATAAGCACCGCATCTGCAGATGTTACCGCTCATATATTCGCTGATTTCTTCTCTGCTGTTGGCGTGGCCTTCTTTGATACAGGCAATTCCAGACATGATTTGTCCCGGAGTGCAATATCCGCATTGAAAACTATCGTGTTTGATAAAAGCTTCCTGCATTGGATGCAGTTTTTTACCTTTTGAAAGTCCTTCGATTGTAGTAACCTGTGCATTTTGCTGCATGGTTGCCAAAGAAAGACAAGACAAAATTCGAGTTCCGTTTACATGAACCGTACACGCACCACATTGTCCGTGGTCGCAGCCTTTTTTGGTTCCTGTAAGCTGTAATTGTTCGCGAAGCAAATCCAACAGTGTGGTTCTAGGCTCGATATTCAAATTATGTTTTGTGCCATTTACTTCAATAGAAAGCGGTACTGTTTCTAAATATTCCGCAATTTTTTCGTCCCATTTCTTTTCTGAAGCCATTACCAATGAAGGCGGAGCTAAAGCAAGAGCGGTAAAAAGTCCTGATTTCTTTATAAAGTCACGGCGCGAATTAGCATCCTCGGGCGTTACTTTATTCTGATTTGTTTTTTTAGAAGCCATTCAGTCTATTTGTTAAATTAGCAAATTCACTTTGTCATTCTAACAAATTTAATCAACTTAAATCACAAAAAGTTATGAAATTCAAACATAACTCTTATTTAGAATAATTACAATTTCGTTTTTTTTAAACCGCAAAGGTGCAATGTTTTCGCAAAGTTCGTAAAGCATAATAAATAAATTCTCGCAAAGTCGCAGAGACGCAAAGTTTAATTCAAAAAAATAACCATATAAGCGATATAAGGAATTTTAAGTTTTTTCTTAATTGAACTTATATCACTTATATGGTTTAAAAAACTTTGCGTCTTCGCGCCTTTGCGAGATTATAAAATTGTATTTTTACTGAAATAAGCCCAAATTATGCCACAACAAGAAATCATTTATCTGGATAATAATGCCACGACTCGCGTTGACGAAAGAGTTTTGAATGCGATGCTTCCGTATTTTACTGACTTATACGCGAATTCAACGGGAACTCATTTGACTGGATTAACAGTAAAAGAAGCGGTTGAAAATGCGGCTTGGCAGGTGGCTGATTTGATAAATGCAGAAGCTGACGAAATCATCTTTACTTCGGGAGCTACTGAAGCTATCAACTTGGCAATAAAAGGTTTGGCAGATCAAAACCGAAAACATATTGTTACCGTTCAAACCGAACATAAAGCTGTTCTTGAAACTTGCCGTTTTATGGAAAGCATTGGTTTTGAAGTTACTTATTTGCTGACTGATTCTGACGGGCTTTTAAATCTTCAACTTTTAGAAGAAATAATCACCGATAAAACACTGGTTTTCATTGGAATGTTTTCTAATAACGAAACAGGTGTCATACAAAATGTCAGTGCGATTTCTAAAATTCTGAAAGATAAAAATGTACTTTTTATGTGTGATGCGACACAAGCGATTGGAAAGATTCCGGTTGATGTTAAAAAACTCGGAATTGATCTTTTGACTTTATCAGCACATAAATTTTATGGTCCGAAAGGTGTTGGCGCTTTGTATGTTTCGGCGAAAGCCAAAATCAAATTGTCTCCTCAAATTGTTGGAGGCGGGCAGCAACGAAAATTACGAAGCGGAACGTTAAATGTACCCGGAATAATCGGTTTGGGAAAAGCATCGGAAATTGCTCTTAATGAATTAGAAAAAGATCAAGATAGGATTCACCTTTTGAGAGACAAACTTGAAAAAGGTTTATTGCAATTTGAAGGTTCTTTTGTAAATGGAAATATTGAAAACCGAATTTATAACACCACAAATATTTGTTTTCCAAGCGTAAATTCAGAACAACTGATTTTGGCTTTGGGAAATATTTCAGTTTCAAATGGCGCTTCGTGCTCAGCGGTGACTTCTGAACCTTCGCATGTTTTAAAAGCAATGGGATTATCTGATGAAGATGCTTTGAGTTCGATTCGTTTTAGTTTGGGACGATTTACTACTTCTGAGGAAATTGATGTGGCTATTGAGCGTGTTTTGGATTTGGCTAGACGAATATGATTTTTTTTGCCACTAAGGCGCTAAGACACTAAGTCTTTTTTTTATCTCTCGCAAAGTCGCTGAGGCGCGAAGTTTTGTGCGATTTGAAACCTTAGCTGGATGAGAAAGGACAACTAGCGCAGGCTTTAGCCAAACTACGACATGTTTGGCTAAAGCCTATTATTTTGCTCCATAATGTACCTCCAGTTAAAACTGGAGGCAACTCATAAAAAGCTTTGCATCTTAGCGCGTGCGTGATGTTAAAAAACTTTGTCACTCTGTCTCTTTGAACCTCTGTCACTTCGAACCTTTGTCACTTATCAAAAGAAATCAACTGAGAATAATCATCTTCTGTATCGATATCAATGTTCCCTTTTTCAAAAGGAACTGCGATAACATCATCTAGATGTTTTTTAATGAGTTTTTTGGCTCCCTCCTGTCCTTTTAATTCTAGTAATTCTTGGAAATACTTTTTGTGAAATAAAACTGGTGTTCCTAATGTTTCTGAATATGCAGAAGCTGCCATTCCTTTTTGATTTTTATTTGATTCTCGAATTAAATTTTCAAAGACAGAACTCGTTACAAATGGCTGATCGCAGACCGCCAGAATACATTGTTCACAATCTGGATTAAGATGTAATAATTCCTCAATTCCTTTTATAATTGAAGAAGACATTCCGTTTTGCCAATCTGGATTAAAAGAAAACAGTATTTCTTCTGTATTAAATTCTTTTACAATTATCTCAGCTTCTGCTCCTGTCACCACAATTATAAAGGCATTTGAAACTTTAGAAGCTTGTGAAATGGTGTTTTTCAGCAGAGTTGATTCTTTATATTTCAAAAGTTGTTTGGGACTGCCCAATCGTGAAGAACTTCCGGCTGCCAAAATAATAATCCCTGTTTTATTTCGGAATTTATTCTCCATTATGAATTTCATCGTGAATTTTACCCATTTTATATTTCAAAGAAGTTCCTTCACGAGATGAAGCCACAGCTTTAATTTCAGAGATGATTGACAAGGCAATTTCTTCTGAGGTTTCGGCGCCAATATCTAAACCAATAGGGCTGTGAATTCGGTTTAACTGCTCTTCATTTATGGTAATTCCTTCTGCTAAAAGATCATCCTGCATTCGGTTGAATTTTGATTTTGGACCGAGAATTCCGATATAATGGCAATTAGTTTGCAGCAATGTCTTTAAAACAGCCAGATCATATTTGTAATTGTGTGTCATTAAAACAAAATAGGTCTGATCGTCAATGATTATATTTTCTAGAAATTGTTCTGGTTTCACGACCGAAATCTGATTGGCTTTTGGAAAACGTTTTGCTGTTGCATGCGTCGCACGTCCATCGCCAATAGTAATTTTCCATCCTAAAATAGCTGCCATTTTAACAACTGGCTGAATATCGTTTCCTGCTCCTGCAATTACAAGCAAAATGGATGGTTTTATATATTCAATCAATGCTTCATCATCGCTTTCTTCCTGAAGTTTTTTTATTGTAGAAGTCTTCGTTTTCAACACTTCTTTCACATCAGAAATCAGATTCAATGCTTCATTGTGATGATTTAAAACAGGACTGTCTTTTCTAAAAAATAAGGTTGTTCCTATTTGAGAAGCATTTCTTTTTAGGGAAAATACTGTAACAATAACAGCTTCTTTTCTTTCTGATTCTAATTGTTCTAAAAGCTGAATGGGGTTATTTTGAGCTTCTTCATCTATATATTCAAAAAGAATATGAACGATTCCGTTGCATCCAAGCTGCAAACCAACTTCGGCATCATCTTCGCTGCTGGTATTGTAGGTTACGAGTTTATTTTGTTTTTGATTGATGGAGAGAAGTGCTTTTCGCAGGGCATCACCTTCTAAACAGCCGCCGCTTATGGCTCCTGTCAGCATCCCATCTTCGGTTACCAGCATTCTGGCTCCGGGTTGTCTGTATGATGATCCTTCAACTTTTACTACGGTTGCCAAAGCTGTTTTTTTTCCTGCTGACTTTGCTTCTGTATAGGCTCTAAGGATTTCGGTGATTTCTTTCATACGTTCTTATCCATCAATAAAAATAGGTAATAATGATTTAGTTTAATGTCTAAAAATAAAAAATATTACAAACTTAAATGACTTTCCTGCGTTTAAGTTTATAATATTTTTTTGAAAGCTTATCTAAATTGTTTCAGATAACATTATTCATTTAATTCTAAAAAATAATGCAGCTGAGATTTGATTATTTTCTTATCTCTATCAAGCCTATACAGTTTTTCGGGGTTGTTGCTGTAATAACCATAGTAGATTTGTTCGGTTTGTGGTTTATCCCAGTTTAAAATATAAATAGTACCATCTTTGTCTTTGTCTAATCCTTTTTCAGTATTTAAATTCCCTTTTTCGACTATTTTTTTCTCTGGTGATTTTCCTTCGTAAATACTGGTTAATTCAAAGTTATTATCTACAATATTAACTTTTAAAACGGTTTGTATGCCATTGCAGTCGGCACACGGCAATGTTCCTTCAAAAACTCTAATCGGATCTATTTCATTATTTGTACTTACAGAATCTATAGATACGGTATTATCTTCTTCTTGGCTTTTTTTGGAATTACAAGATAGCAGCTGAAAAGCAGCGATGCATATTATAATTGTTTTCTTCATATTTTTTTGCTTCAAAAATATAAACTTTTTCTTACTTACAGAAGTTTTAAACCAAACTTATTTTACTGGAAATAATAGCTTAACAATTATTTTTTCTTACAACATTTTTTATATTATGAAGTTTTGTATTTTTATAATTAGCAAAATCAAAAATAATATCTAATTTAAAATAAACTAGCATGGGAAAATTTGTAATTACTAAAAGAACCAATGGTGAATTTCAGTTTAATTTGAAAGCTGGTAACGGCCAAACAATTTTAAGTAGTGAAGGGTACAGCACCAAAGCGGCTTGCTCAAACGGAATTGAATCTGTGAAAACTAATTCTCAAGACGATAATCGTTTTGACAGAAAAGAATCAAGCAGCGGTAAACCTTATTTTAATTTGAAAGCAAGTAACGGACAAATCATTGGATCCAGCGAAATGTACGAAAGTGTTTCTGCAAGAGAAAACGGAATTGAATCTGTAAAGAAAAATGCTCCTGATGCAGCTGTTGACGATCAAACAGCTTAAATTCTTATATACAAAATAAAAAACGAGGCCCATACGACCTCGTTTTTTCATTTTATAAACTGCCAAATTTTTTCTTGTATCGATTCAGTTCTTCTTCTGTTTTGGCCAGAAGTTTTTCGAGCAGTTTTATTTTATCTTCATAAAGTGATTTTAAAGCTTCACTATTATCTGAATTGATGGAAATATTTCCAGAATTACTATTTCCTTTGACGGTATTAAAGCTGTTAAAGTATCTCTGACTATCAAAACTAATGATATCTTCTACGCTAACTTCTAAGATTTTTGCTATTTCGACTAATTTAACGTAAGACAAAATTGTTTTTCCTTTTTCAATTTTACTATAACCTGCTTGAGTGACACCTAATTGATCTGCCATATATTCTTGAGTATAATTTTTTAACTCTCTTATACTTTTAATTTTATTTTTGATTGAAGTTGCCATAAGTTTAATTTGGGGGGCACGTATAGCTGAAACAGAACGCTGCTAAACTTACGGAATTACAGCTATATTTTTGGGTGAATAATTTTTACTGCTATTGTTGTAGGTTTTTCTAAAGCCGTAAATTTTTATTTTTTTCTTATAATAATGATAAAACCATATACAATAGCTACGATAATAAAAACCAAATCGTAATTTGAAATTTCGTTTAATAATTCATACATTGTCAGGCCGTTTTCTTAGTCTGCTCTAATATGCGTTCAAACTCAAAATTCAAATAGTCATCGATTTCTCTTCCTATAGCGGGGCGGTCTACGGGATTTATCTTTACTTTTATTTCTTTGTGGTTTGTATCTCTAACAATAACGTAATAATTGAATTCGGTATTGTTGTGAAATCGCAGGATAATGAGGAGTGTGTAACATAATAAAGCTGGAATTAGGTAATAAAGCTCCATTAAATTGGTAAATATCATACAGTAATAGGCTATTGCGGTAACTGTAATAAATGCACTGTTTTCAAAAAAGTAACTCTTTTTTCGTTTGAGCAGTCCTAATTCTACAATTTCATTAAAACTGTACTGCCAGCGCTTTGATCCATAGTGAAATTGTACCTGATCGTGGGTAAGGAAAATGAACATAATAAATAATAATTAAAAAATAAGAATCATTTAGAAGTCAAATACAACATGACGGTCTAAAAGTGTTTTTGGGGCTTAAAAAAATGTGTTTAAAAATGCTGTAATGTTCGAACAACACACCATATCGCAATATTACGGATAAAACCTATTTTTTTCCTACAAAGCAGCTTATAGAATATAACCAACGGTTGTAATTCAATCTTTTCATCAATTTTTACTTATAGTTTCTTTTTCCTATATAGCGTTTTACTTATAATAAATTCGATAGTTAAAGTAACTTATGCTCACAAAAAAAGCCGTTCCCTAAACAGAGAACGGCTTCTTCATTAAAAACTAAAATTATATTATTTGATTGCTGGAATCCCTTTATGTGTTGGGATTACCTGCTTTATGGTTCCATCTGGATTGAACTCTAATTTATCGATGCAGACTTCGCGGTGAAAACCTCCTGCATCTCCCATTTTAATTCCTGTTGGATAAGAGAATCTATGATACGTGATATACCATTCGTCTTTGTTCGGAAGTTGCAAAACAGAATTGTGTCCTGTTGCATAAATGCCTTCTGCTGGTTTTCCTTGAATGACGATATTATCTTTTGGAATTTCAAGCGGTCCTGTTGGAGAATTTGAAATTCCGTATCTCACTTTGTAATTCGGACTTCTGGTGTCGTCTTCGCTCCAAAAGAAATAATATTTTCCGTTTCTGTAAATTACATAAGTTCCTTCACGGAAAGTCTCATCAACTGCAATTACTTGAGTTGTTCCTGCTTTGATCGAAACCATATCAGGATTTAACTCCGCAACTCCCATGTACATATTTCCCCAATACAAATAACTTTTACCCGTTTTTGGATCTGTAAAAACATCGGGATCAATTTCTTGTCCGTCTTTTATGCCTTCGGGTCTTGTTGCCACAATTGCTTTTCCGCTGTCTTTAAATGGTCCAGTTGGATTATCCGAAACGGCAACTCCAACTTTTTGTGCTGCTGTGAAATAGTAGAAATATTTGTATTTCCCTTTAATCTTTTTCTCTACAATACAAGGCGCCCAAGCATTTCTGTTTGCCCAAGCCACGTCTTTTTTGAGATCGATAATGATACCTTCTTCTTTCCAATCGACTAAATTATCAGAAGAAAAAGTTTTGAAATAATAACCCGACCAACCGTCGAATCCGTCGCTTGTTGGATAGATGTAATATTTCTTTGTTTTGTTGGAATACAAAATTTCAGGATCGGCGTAATACCCTTCCAAAACTGGATTATGGTTTACTTTTGGAAGTTTTGCAGGCGTTCCCCATTTGTCTGTAATTCGCTTTAATTCAGAACGAGTTATCGGAAGAATCGTTCCATGACGCGGATTAAAATCCATTGAAATGTCATTGTCAATTACGCTGAAATTTTCTAAGTCTTTCGTTTTTGTAAATTGATATCTTCCTTTGGTGTACACATCGTACATCAAAATATATTCGTCTGAATTGTTTAGTTTGAAAACACTCGAACCTTCTACTCCATCTTTTGTCTGCTGCAGATATTTATCGTTTTCAATCCAATTTCCCGAAGTCAAATCTTTAGTAACTGCCACTTTGATTCCCGGCGTATTGGTTTCTGTTTTGTAAAAAAGATGATATTCTCCATTTTTTTCGATGATATCACCGTCGATACAAGCATTTCCTGACTTTGGAACGAATAACAATTTAGGAGCGCTTTCTAAAGCCGTGAAATCTTTATTTGCATAAGCGTAATAAATTTTATCTGGACCTCCTGCATGCTGCATGCTAAAGTAAATCATGTATTTACCTGCTTTTGCATCGTAAATAGTTTGTGGGGCCCAAACACGTTTTAAGTCTTCGTTTCCTGAAAATGCAGTTTGGATATTGACAATGCTGCTTTTCCAGTTTACCAAATCAGTGCTTTTTAGTAAAACCATGGCACGATTGCTATCCCAGCCTTTTGAAGAAGTCATATCGGTCAAAACCATATAAAATGTCTTGCCGTCTTCGCCACGCAATATATGCGGATCACGGACTCCTCCTGTAGAACTGATGATTTTACTATCTAAGATAGGTTTGTTGTTATTGAGTGCATAATAATGATATCCGTCAGTGCTTACGGCATAATTAACGGCTTCTTCTTCGACCTTATTTCCAATAAAATAAACGAACAAATACGCTGTTAAGTCTTTATCGGCAATAACGGGCGGAATTCCTTTTGCTGTATTTTGGGCTTGTAAAGGATCAAAAAGGCTTAGTATTGATACAAGGCAAAGAAGTATTCTTTTCATTTATTTTTTACTTTTTAATTGATATAAAACAGAACTGTGAGGTTTTAATTCCAGTCCGATTTCTTTTGAAGTTGATTTTGATTTTTCGCCTGTCCACATATTCAAAATTTCTGCTGAACCTGAAATTCCTATATCAAAAAGGTTTACGACAACTTTTTGCGAAGCATTATCCGAAATATTAAACAAAGCCAGATAAATGCTTCCATCTTTTGGATTTTTTGAAGTAATGGCAATTTTTCCGTCTTTCTGGAAAAGCTGTTTAACCTCGGTGCTTTGATTGTGCATTTTTACTACTTCCTTATTGGTTAATAATGATAAGGTAAAGGCATCATTACTTGGTAAATCGCCTCCAAAGAATAAGGGAGACTTGAAGATATTGAAAAATGTAATCAAAGTATATTGTTCGTCTTTTGTTAAACGTGTCATACGGTCATTGCCTCTTTCTCCTCTGATTGAAATGCGCCCTAACGGAATCATATCGCAATCTGGCCATGTTCCCGGCGCGATGTATGGATACCATTTTTGAGCAACATCCATTAAATGTGTGATATGCGGCCATGTGTCCCAAACATCATCTACCATACGCCACATATTGGCATGTGTAGATACGTGTGGTGCTGCTGAAATTGGTGTTTCTCCTGGCGATGTACTTAAAACAATTTTACGTCCGCATTTGTCAATTGCATTTCTGATTAAATTGATTTCGCCTTCGTGATACGGTCTTGATAAATCATCAATTTTAATAAAATCTACTCCCCATTGCGCATATAATTCGAAAATAGAATCGTAATATTCCTGCGCTCCTGGCTTGTCTGCAACAATGGTATAATTGTCTTTCAGCCATTCGCATTGCAGTGCTGTTGAATAAACTTGATCTGCTGTGATTCCGTTTGCTCCTTTAATTGGCAATTTGTCTTCGACCGCTTTTTTAGGAATTCCGCGCATAATATGGATTCCGAATTTTAATCCTTTTTTATGGATGTAATCGGCTAATGGTTTAAAACCTTGTCCGTCTTTTGCTGAAGGAAATCTATTAACGGCTGGAAGATATCTTCCGTATTTGTCGATTACATAACGAGGATCTGTTTGGTTGTAGCCTCCTGCTTTGTCATTTTCGACAAACCATCTAATGTCTACAACAACATATTCCCAACCAAATTTCTTGAGCTCTTTTGCCATATAATCGGCATTGGCTTTTACTTCGTGTTCTTCAACTGTTGGTCCGTAACAATCCCAGCTGTTCCATCCCATTGGCGGAGTCTGAGCCCATTGTTTGAATTCTTCTTTTTGAAATGTTTTGTTTTGAGCGTTAGTTGCAGCTGATAGAAAAAAGGCTCCTATAGCCATTGTAAGTAAGTTTGTAATTTTCATTGCGTTTTTTATGTGTGGTTTTTACACTTTAAATATAATGAAATTTTATTGTTACAGACAAAAATTAGACCTGACAGGTTTTAAAAACCTGTTAGGTCTTTTCCTGCTTTGTTATTTCACATTTACAGTAACCTCAACAGGTTTTAACCACTGGCTTGTAAATTTCACTTTTATAGGTGCTGTAGAATCTCCATTTGCTTGAATATACGCTGCAATATGTCCGTGGAAAACACGCTGTACATTGTCTGTATAATCGGTCATGTCGCTGTTGTTTCCTGCTTCCAATCCTAATAATGTTGCTGCGCCATTGATAGTGCATGTCACTTCGTTGTCTGAAAGCATTACTGGAAGTCCGTTTTGATCCTTTACCTGAACCATAATTTTAGCTACGCCTTTATCTTTGCTAATGGTGATATCTTTATCGGCAATGGTTAACTCAAATGGCTGTTGAGTAGAATTGATGGCATAACGGCTTACTTCTTTATCGGCTGCATCTAAGCCAACTGCTTCTAATTTTCCTGAAGCAAACGGAATATCCCAATAGATAATTCCCGTTTTTTCATCATACAACTTCGTTTCTCCCACTACTTTTCCATTCAATTCTAAACGGGCTTTTGCTGCATTGGTATAACAAACCACGCGAATTTTTTGTCCGTTTTCGTAATTCCATATTGCCCATGCATCTTTAGAAACATCTTTATCGTTTGTCAACGGATACGTTCCTAAATACGCCATTGGTTTATCTGACCACAATGACTGGCGAAAATAGCCTCTCGGCTTGATAACTCCGGCAAAATCCACTAAACCAGAATAAAATCCTCTTGAAGGCCATCTTCCTGATTCTCCTAAATAATCGATTCCTGTCCAAAGAAACTGTCCGAAAATATGCTTGTTGTTTTTTACTGCTAGCCAAGGTTCCATATCGTGAACATTCTCGCTTCCAAAAATTACTCTTTTTGGATATTTTTGGTGATCTGACTGATATTTGCTTTCTGTATAATTGTAACCTGTAATGTCTAAAGCGCCTGGATATTCTGTTTCATTAGACATCGCAACTCCAGCTAAACCTGCTGTTGTCGGGCGTGATTTGTCATATTTTTTAACCGCAGCCACCAAACGTTTTGCAATCGCGCCAAGACGCATCGCATCAGGAGCATCTTTTTTGTAACCTCCGTAGGCAGCTTGTCCAAATCCGTTTTTTCCCTGATCTAAAACAGGGTGCGAATACGGATCGTTTGGATAATCTACTTCGTTACCTATACTCCATCCAAAAACAGAAAGATGGTTTCTGTCACGACGCACAAAATCTTCCAGATCTTTTTCTGCCCAATCAGCAAAAATATCAAACGAACCTTCATAACCTGGTGTTCCGTAGTTCCAACCTTCTAACCATTTGCGTTTTGGGAATTCCCATTCGTCATACGCTTCGTTTAAAACTAATAATCCTAATTCATCGCATAGTTCATAAAAATCTGGTGCTTGCGGATTATGGCTTGTACGAATGGCATTTACGCCAATTTCCTTTAAGGTTTTTAATCTGGTTTCCCAAACTTCTCTCGGAACTGCAGATCCTAAAACTCCTGCATCGTGGTGCAAGCAAACGCCTTTCATTTTCATCCATTTCCCGTTAAGGGCAAAACCATTATTCGGATCGAATGTAAAACTCCTAAAACCAGTTTGCGTTACGGTTTTATCGATTTCTTTTCCGTCTTTTAAAACAGTAGTTTTCAATTCGTATAAATTTGGATTTTCTAAATCCCAAAGTTTCGGATTCTTAACATTGATTTTTGTCGAAATTTTTCCATTCTGATTGGCTGCTACCTCTACTTTTGAAGATGATTTTGCTACTGATTTTCCGTCTTTTGAGAAAAGTTCATTTACAATTGTCAGACTTGCTTTTCCTTTTGAAGCATTTTCAACCTCAACCTCAACATTCAAAATTCCATTTCCTTTATTTACTTCTGGATAGGCGTAAACCCCCCATTGCGCAATGTGAACAGAATTTGCATACACCAACCAAACATTTCTGTAAATTCCCGAACCTGTGTACCATCTTGAATCGGCACTTTGGCTGTGGTCGACACGAACTGAAATAGTATTTTCTCCACCAAATTTGACGAACTCAGTGGCGTCATAAGCAAATGAAATATAGCCGTTTGGACGTTTTCCTAAAGAATGTCCGTTAAGGAAAACTTCGCTTCTGTTGTACACTCCTTCAAAATACAAATAGACTTTTTCACCAGATTTGCTTTGCGGAATATTAATTGATTTTCTATACCAAGCAATTCCGCCTGGAAGATATCCTGTACAGCTTGCCAGAGTTGGACTCAACTGTCCTTTTACGCTCCAGTCGTGCGGCACATTTACCTGTTGCCATTTACTGTCATCAAAAGCATTATTTTTTGCATCTGGAGTTTCTTGAAGATTGAATTTCCAGTTGTCATTTATTTTTTTAGAATCTCCAAACGATATCTGGCTAAATGCCGATACGCATGAAAAGAGAAGTACGGGGATTAAAGTTTTCTTAGTTAACATTTTTTCTAAAGGTTCTAAGATGCTAAGATTCTGAGGTTCTAAGCTTCTTTTGGTTTATTACTTGTTTCTTTTGTTTCTTTTGTTTCAGGTTTCAAGTTTCAAGTTCGCTCCAAAACGTGAAACCTTAAACCTGAAACTTGAAACATTTTTTTAATATTGCAATTCTCCCACAAACGTCACTACAGACCTTGCTGGGATTTCTAGATTTCCATTTTTTTGAACTTCGGCTCTTTTTAAGTTTGATGTATCAGAAGTTACGTAAGGTATGAACTCGTTGTTTTTTAAAGTTCCTTTTGATAGATCAAATTTGTACTGCTGGGCCGATTTTCCGCAATTGACTGCCACTACAATCAGTTTTTTATTTTGAACGTCTTTGTAAGCGGTAAGCATTACATCGTTTGCTTTGTCTAATTCGTTTTGGTTCGGAACATCTAATCTAAGCATTCCTGGACGAACAAAAAGCGAATAGTTTCCTAAAGCCCAAAGCAGTTTAGAATCGTGAAATTCTCCATCATTTCTCACATAGTCTGGAGCTGTTCCTCCGTTGCTTTTTCCATCATCCAGATAAATTAAGCCGTCTTTGTAATCTACTCTAGTAATAGAAGTCCACCATTGCCATGATGCGGCATTGGCCACTGCAATATCATTATGAATTAAGCGGGCTACAAACAAAGCGGTCTGCATTCCTAAATCTCTTCCTCCGCCAGAACCTCCCGGAATTTCGGCTTCTCCTGGATTTTCTAAAATGCAGTATTCCGACTGCCAGTATTTTAGTCCCGGATTTTTTTTAATTTCGGCTGCGATTAATTTTCTGCTTAAAACCTGTCTTTCAACTGGCCAAGTTGTAAAATAGCTGTGTCCTAGAATCACATTTTTTACATTCGAAAATTTAGTAACGTTGGTTTTGGTCTTTCCAAAGAAATAATCAATTTGATTGTCTCGGTTTTCGGCATTTACATTTTCGTATAAATAATCGATTTGTGCGGCTTCAGCAATTACGATTTCGGTGCTTAGTTTTTTAGCTTTCAGTTTTTCCGAAAGTGCTTTGGTCACCTCATATATTTCTTGATTGGTTGCCGGAGTTCCTTCTTGGCTGTTGGTGTCACCGTTTTTCGGCATCCATTCCCACTGCGGTTCATTTAACGGACTCACATAATCGAATTTGATTCCTTCTTTTTTCTCCAATCCTTGAATACTTTGAACTAAGAAATCGGCAAATTTTGGAATTGCACCATCTTTTAGATTCAGTTTATTCTTTTGAGAAGCAAAAGACAATCCGTTGTTCGTCATATGCACTGGCGGACTATTGGTAAAAATCAGAAACTTTTCTACTCCGCGTTTTTTGGCCGCTTGCAGAAACCATCTTTGGCCTTCTTGTTTTGAGAAATCGTACGTTCCGTCGGCATTTAAAAAACATTCGCTTCTTCTCCATTCGTCCGAAACTTTACTGTTTTCGCCTTGTTCTGTACTTCCTGCTCCAAGATTAAATCGCCAGATCGAAAGTCCGATACCTTTTGGATTTCCCTGTGCATCGATTTCTTTGCTAAACAGCAAATCAGCAATGGCATTTTTTTTCTGTTCTGGCCAGTTCTTGCCTACAAACTGTGTTCTCCAGGCATCAGAACCTCCAAAACCGTCAATGGTTTGTACTACATTATCTGTGCTGATAGTAACGGTTCGCTGTGCAAACAACAGCGAACTTGTTACTAGTAAAAGCGTGAGATATATTTTCCTCATTTATTTTTTTGTTTTTTAACCGCAAAGACGCCAAGTTATCGCAAGGTTCGCAAAGTAAATTTTAGGCTTTTCGAACTTTGCGCTTTTTCTTTGTGTCATTGCGGTTAATTTTACATTCTACTTATAATTCCCAACATAAGTCACAACCGACCTTGCTGGAATTTCTAAACTCGCTGCATCGACCGCGGTTCCTTTTTTCAAACTTAGAGTTTCAGAAGTGGTGTAAGGAGTCAATTTATTGTCTGTAACTGTTCCGCCTGAAAGCTTTAAATTGTACTTTTTAGCCGATTTGCTGATGTTTACTGCAACGATTACCAGTTTTTTATTTACAGCATCTTTATAAGCGGTAACCATAACATTATTTAATTCGGTTGAATTGTCAATAGTTGGAATCTGTACTCTCACCATTCCTGGTTTTACGAAGAACGAGAAATTTCCTAAAGCCCAAAGCGTTTTAGAATCTCTAATGTATCCGTCGTTTTTGCAATAATCGGCGTTTCCTGCTCCGTTGCTTGCTCCATCATCTACGTGAATTAATCCATCTTTATAATCACCACGGCTGATTGCTGTCCACCACTGCCAAGACGTAACGCCTCCCACGGCAATGTCTGTACTGATGATACGTGCTGTCCAAAGTGCTAATGACATTCCTAAATCTCTTCCTGCTCCTGCTCCACCTGGCAGTTCAGCTGTTCCCGGACTTTCTAAAACACAATATTCTGATGACCAAAGACTCACTCCACCAACAGATTGGATTCTAGAAGCAGCGGCTTGTCTTGACGATACCATTTCATTTAATGGCCACGCCTGCCAGTAACTGTGACCCGAAATTGTATTCTTTACATTGCTTAAACCACTGATTTTTTTAGTAGAATTGGCGGCAAAGAAATAATCAATTTGATTGGATCTACTTTCTTTTCCTGAAACGGTTTTGTATAAAGATTCATAAGATCCTGCTTCTCCTACTACAATTTTAGCATCTAATCCTTTTGCTTGTAATTTTGGCGAAAGGATATTTACAAAGCTGTAAATATTCGCATTGGTTGCCGGAGAACCTTCTTGTCCTGAACCATCCCACTCGTATTGCGGTTCGTTAAACGGACTTACATAATCGATTGTTAAACCGTGTTCTGTTTTTAATTTGTCTAAAGATGTGGTCCAGAAATCGGCTAAATCAGGCATTTTACCATCTTTTAAATTGTAAAATTCTTTGATTGTGGCATGTGCTTTTCCATTTTGCGTTAAGTAAACTGGAGCACTATTGGCAAAAGCTAAAAGTTTGTTTACACCGCGTTCTCTTGCGGCTTTCATAAACCAGACTTGACCCGCTTGTTTGTTCATGTCATACGAAACTCCATTTGTCGTAAAACATTCGGTTCTTCTCCATTCATCGGTAATATCGCTGGCATCGCCTTGTTCTGCACTTCCGGTTCCAAGGTTAAAACGCCATAATGATAATCCAATTCCTTTTGGGTTTCCATCGGCATCTACAGCTTGACTGAACAATAAATCGGCTATTTTATTTCTTTTATCCGACGGCCAGTTTTTCCCAATAAAATTACACTGCCAAGCATCTGAAGCTCCAAAACTTTCCATCGTTTGTAAACTCATATCAAGATTTACGTTAAGGCTTGTTACGGCAGCATTTTCAGAATTTGAATTATCTGATTCAGAATCACATCCTACTATAGTGTTAGCCAAAAGCAAGCCTGCACACAGCAGACTTACTTTAGTTGTATTAAAAAACTTCATCTTAGTAATTTGGGTTTTGTTTGATTACTCCGTTACTTAAGTCAATTTCTAACTGAGGAATTGGCCACAATAGGTGTTTTGAAGGATCAAAATTGATTCCTTTGTCTTGCGGTTCTCTCAAGTTGGTAGTTTCGTAAGGGTCTGTTGAACTCTGATTGTATTTTACAAAAGTTCCGTTTGGTCCCATTAAAGATTCGATAACTGGTCTTCCGGTTGTTGGGTCTTTTTCGCGACGAATATCGAACAAACGTAATCCTTCAAAAGCTAGTTCTAAACGGCGTTCTTTATAGATTTGTCTCAATAAAGTGGGTCCAGAAATTCCTGTTTTTGGATCTAATTTTACACGCGCTCTAATGATGTTGATATCTGCTAAAGCATCTCCTCCTAAATGGTAATTGGCTTCTGCTCTTGTTAAGTACATTTCTGCCAAACGAATCAAAGGAATGTTTAGCGGAAGATGTCCATCTTTTTTATCTAAAGAACGACGAGTCGCAATCGGAATGTAATATTTACGACAGATACGTCCTGATTTATTGTCGTTTAAACTGAATTTATGCGTTGGATTTAAAACTTCATCTCCGTAAGCAGCTTCTCCCCATTTTGTAATCGTACTTCTTCTGCGGATTACGTCATTTTCAGAAAGATAGGCGTTTTCTAAATCACTTGTTGGCATACACCAACCCCATCCGTCCAAAACGTCAGCGGCATCATTACTTGGAAAGTTCTTTTTGTCTTCTCCTCTGGCACCTGATAAAGTTGGTAAGGCAGAACCTAAATCTCTATTTTGAACTGATGAAGATTGTGCTTCTAGAATAGATTCTACTCCGTTATGATTGTTTACATTCCAGATGTTTAGGAAATCAGCTTCAAGTGCAAAAGGTCCTTCTGTAATTACTTTGTTTGAATAGTTTTTTGCTTCTGCCCATTTTTCTTGAAACAGAGACACACGAGCTAACAAAGCATACGCAGCCCATTTGTTGATTCTTCCATCTTTGGCTACTGGAGCACTTTCCAATTTTGCTGCTGATTCTTTAAGATCGCTTTCAATCTGTGCATATACTGCTGCGGCTGAGCTTCTTTCTAATTTTAAATCTGCGGTTCCTAAAGATGTAGTGTACAAAGGCACTCCACCAAAAAGATTCACTAATTCGTAATAACAATAAGCACGAACAAAAAGTGATTCTCCCATATATTGGTTTTTCAGCGTTTCTGAAATTGGCGATAATGCCATTTTTTCCAAGCCAATATTAGCCGACTGAATGGTGTAATAATGTGCGGTATAAATACTATTCATGTCTCCCATATTATCAGGGGTAATCAGGTATTGTGAACTAGGTCTATGCGCACCGCTGTCTTGTCCTGTGTTTCCCATCCAAGCATCATCGGTTGACATTTCGTTGGTTACTCTTGGTGCTAGTAATGTCCACCAGTCGTTAGGAAGCAACAATCTTTTTGTTAATTCGTTTGTATAATTTTCACACTCTTGTGCGGTTTGAAAGTAGTTTTCTAATGTTTGGGTTCCTCTTTCTTCTTTTTCAATGAAATCACTGCAAGAAGCTGAAAACAGAGAGAAAGCTATGATTGATACTATAATTTTTTTCATGATCGTTTTGATTAAAATGCAACATTAAGACCCATCAAGATTGTTGGCTGTACGGGATAATTCCATCCTCCAAAACCTGATCCTTTTACTCTGTCTCCTTTATCAGGATCTCCTCCGGCCACTTCAGGGTCAACTCCTGTGTATTTTGTCCATGTCCATAAATTCTGGCCTGACAATGAAATTCTTAGTTTATCCAATCCGAATTTATTATAGAAAGAATATCCTAATTGTAAATTTTTCATACGAACGAAAGAACCGTCTTCTACATAAAGAGAGGAGAATTTGGTGTAGTTTTCGTTGTTGTCATCTTTTGACAAACGAGGAATATAATTTGAAGTTCCTTCGCCGTGCCACGCCATCTGCTCTAATCCGCTGACTTTGTTGGTTAAACTTGCTCCGTTGTATAAATCTGAAATGTTTTGGTTTACGATTTCGTTTCCAATACTTGAATAGAAGTTCGCTACTAAATCAAAGTTTTTGTACCCAAAGTTTAAATTCAGACCTACGTTGTAATCTGCCCAAGGAGAACCAATTTTTGTTCTGTCTTTTTCATCAATTTTTCCATCGCCGTTTAAATCTTTAAAACGAACATCACCAACTTGCGCATAAGGTTGTAATTTGGTTCCGTGTTCATCTGTATGTGAGTTTAATTCGGTTTGGTTTTGGAATAATCCATCAGCAACATATCCGTAAAAATATCCTGGTACATCGCCTTTTACGGTTAAAGTTCTATTTCCAGATCCGTATAGTTTCTCACCATCTGCAGAAAGCGTAAGCATTTCAACATTTACGGTTGTAAAAGTCAAGTCTACACCATACGAGAAATCGCCTTTTTTATCTTTGTATGAAAGCAATAAATCGATACCGCTTGACTGCATAGAACCAACGTTTGTCCACATCGTTGAATATCCTGGGAATCCGCTGTAGGTTGGAAACTGTTTTAAGAACAACATATCGTGGGTTTGTTTTTTATAATATTCCAATGAACCTGAAACTTTGTTTTTCCAAAATCCGAAGTCAAGTCCGAAACTCATATCTTCAACTGTTTCCCATTTAATGTCTTTGTTCGCCATTGAAGAAGGATAAGAAGTATCTACCACTTGTCCGTTGATTACATAATATCCTTGTCCGATATTCGATTGATACACAGCATTTGGTAATCCTTGGTTTCCTACTTTACCCCAACCTGCTCTTAGTCTAAGATCGCTTACAAAATCTTTAGCTGATTCCATAAAACCTTCGTTTAAAATTCTCCAAGAAACCGATGCCGATGGGAAATTTGCCCATTTGTTATTGGTCATGAATTTAGAAGAACCGTCACGTCTAAATGTTCCTGTAAAATAGTATTTACCGTCGTAGTTATACGAAAAACGCGAAATATAAGACATCAACGAACTTGACCAGCTGTTTCCTTTACTGTCTTTGTTTTTAGTTGCTGCATTCAGCTCTCTCATGGAATCAGAATTGTTTGGAACTCCTTCACCATATCCCCAAAGATCATTTCCGTTGTATTCTTCCATCGTGTTACCTACCATTAAAGAGGCATTGTGTTTTTGAGCAAATGTTTTAGAATACGTAATGGTGTTCTGCCATGTCCAATCAACATTTGTTGTATTCCATTTTTGTACATTATTGATTTCTTGTTTTTCATGCGCTGCATCAATTACAAAATCTGGGGTAAATGAGTTTCTTACTTTATCTCCCACTTCAACAGATGCTTGAGTACGAATTACCAAACCTTTGATTGGTTCGTATTGTAAATATCCGTTTGTGTTTAAATTGTATTGATCTGTGTAATCATCGTATCTTTTTACTGCTGCAACCGGATTCCAAATATATGATGGAGATCGTGCATAAATGCTGTATTCGTTTTCAGTTCCGTTTAACTGATCGGCTGGTTTGTAAATTGGCGTAATTGGATCAATTTTATCAAAATCAGCCCAGTTTCCTGGCTGTCCCCAAGTTTCGTAACGCGGGTTTAACGTAATACCTGCTGAGAATTTATCTGAGAATTTAAAATCATTCGCAATTCTCATGGTGATTCTTTCCCATCCGCCTATGCCGTATATAGATTCAGAATTGTAGTAATTTAAGCTTACGCCAAAAGTATGTTTTTCTGAACCTCCTGTTATTCCTAAAGAGGCATTGGTAACTGGTGTTCCCGTTCTGATTCCTGCTTTCCACCAATCCGTTGTTTTTCCTCTGTATTGAGAAGGATTTGGCAGATAATCTGAATAACCCGAATTGTTATACGCTGTATTCATGATTGATGCGTAACCTTCGGCATCAGCCATATTATACGGATTGTTCATGATCTGCATACCGGAACTCAAATCAAAATTGAATCTGGTTTTACCCACTTTTCCTTTTTTGGTTGTAATTAAGATAACTCCATTTGAAGCTCGTGAACCGTAAATGGCACTTGCCGAAGCATCTTTTAAAACTTCCATCGATTCTATTTCATTGTTGCTTAAGAAGTTGATGCTGGTTCCCATTGGAATTCCATCCACCACATAAAGCGGATCTGTATTTAAGTTTAAAGTCGAAATACCACGAATTAAAACTCTTGGCTGCGCGCCCGGACCACCTTGACCTGTAACCTGAACTCCGGCTACTTTACCTTGAAGTGATTCTGTTACGTTACCAACGGTCATGGTTTGAAGTTCTTTTCCTTTTATAGAAGAAATGGAACTCGTTACGTCGCTCTTTTTCACGGCCGCATAACCTACCACCACTATCTCATCTAATGCTTGGCTGGATTCTTCAAGGATTACATTAATTTCTGTCTGCTCGCCTACGTTTTGTAATTTCGTTGTAAAACCTACAAAAGAGAATTCAAGCTGTGCATTTTTGTTTGGAACACTTATCGTATAATTCCCGTCAAAATCAGTTGCTGCCGATGATGCAGTTCCTTTTACAATCACGTTAACTCCCGGAATTGGCACATTGGCTTTATCCTTAACCGTTCCTTTTATTTTTATTTGTCCAAAGGATACCGCAGTACACAAAAGGGCAATAAAAAATCCTATATATTTGAATTTCATAGTATGCTATTTTTTGATTAATGTTATAACAGCGTCATAACCCATTATTTTTTGGTAATAAATACCCTTTCCAATTCGGTGTCCAGAACTACTTTGTAAACTCCAGGAGCGGCTGGATATTTAGCATTTCCATTTTCACCTGGTGACATAGTGGCAATACCGTTTTTAATCAGCCTCCATGATGGATCCCACCACTGGCCTGTAAAAGTCGCTTCTAAAGTTCCTGTCAACGTATATTCGCCCACTAATTGATATGGATTATTAGGATTGTTTGCAAGGTGTAAGCTTTTTTGAGTCCACGCATCCCAAGTATCCCAAGTTGCTCCTTGAATTCCGCCACCGCACACACTTACAAATGGTCTTCTTTGTGCAGCATCATCATGCCATAAACCGTTTGCCACGTCTGCCCAAACTTTACTTGTTGGTGTGTATTTTTCGACAGTGTATTTTAAAGTATTTGGATTTACTTTGATTTTGTAATATCCTTTTGTTGGTAAAATAATAGGTGCCGAAGCGACATCATCTGTTAATTCTCCTGAAGTATTTAAACCGAAACAGTGCGGTGCAAAATCAGATTCCTGACCTAAGAAGAAGATTTCTTTATTGTCTTTATCAGCATAATATTTGAATTCGAAATCTTGTCCGCTTTTTTCGTGGAAATACATCGGAACTCCTACTGCATCTGTTGTAAGATTAGTACCCTTTGGCTGATCGCATAAGTAAATTGCCGGATATTCGTTTGTAGCCACAATATTTACATTTAACGTTCCTGTGTTCGGAATCGCAAATTTATCTTTTGCTGTAATCGTTAAAACGTAATCAGCAGCAGTTACAGGCAAAGTATAGGTTTTATTGAAGGTGTATGATTGTGGAGAATCAGCTAATTGAATCATTTCATCAATTCCTAAAGCTTCACATTTTACCTGAATATAATCGATACCAGAATCGTCGTTTACTACAAAATTTACCGGCATTTGATTACTCGTTGATAGTAAGATTACTGCTCCTTCTTTTGGTGTTACCATCGAAATACTTGGCGCAGCAAATTCTCCGTCAAGACGTAAGTTGATTTCTTCATTTACGGCATTTCCAGAAACATCTGTAATCGTTAATTTTATTTTGAAAGCTTCAGAAGTTCCTCTGCTTGACGGAACTTCAAAAAAGTAACTTAAATCGTAGGTTTTTAAAAGTGGATCTGTTGCAAAAGTGATTACTTTATTAAGTGATAATTCAGGAATTTGAATCTGAACACTTTTTAATCCTAAGTCATCTGCAAGAGCCGCTTTGATTTCAAATTTCCTGCTTGGGGCACCATAAATTTCTTTTGTCGATACCACCACCGTAGGATTATCAGAACTAGGAAAATCTGAATCGTTACTTTGACATCCTGTAAAGAGAATGGCAAAAAGGGCAAGAAAAAATAAAAATAGATTTTTTTTCATTTCTTTAATTTTAAGGTTAGGTTTAGTTAGTTGTCTTTTTAAGACGTAAAGTTTGTTTGCGTTTGTAGGTTATTCGAGTTTTGATGCTTTCTTATTTATGTGGGGCAAAACAGAAAGCAAAAGTGGTTATTGGATTGTTTTCATAAGTATGGAAGTCTGTTTAATGGTTTGGTTGTTTTATTTTTTGTATTCTTTTTTCTTTCTTCTTTCTTCTTTCTTCTTTCTTCTTTCTTGTCTCCTCTTTATTCTCTCCTATTTATTCTTTCTTCTTGATATCTATCCTTTTTCAGAATTAGCTTTTTTTGTTTTGAAACCCGCAGCTGAAACCGCGGGTTTGATAAGTAATATTGTAAAACCAACTCTTACTACTTAGTTTAAAGAAGGCTCAATTCTTTAAACTGATAAACACTTATCTTTAAAACAAAAACACTTATTAATTAATTCCCATAACAAACCTTAAATTGGTTATCGGTATTGCAAAGAAATGTTTAATTCACACTTTTAAGGAGGGGTAAATTGGAAAAAAAAGGAGGTCAAAATTGCAATTAACTATTATTTAGAGTTAAAAATTAACAAATACGAAAAAATAACAGCATATTTTTACACAATACACAATTAGCATTTTAAACGCCGACTTTCGAACTCAAACGTTAGAGTCAAAAAATCGGCGTGTTGTATTTGATTAAAAAGCAAAGGAAAAATCTAAATTCTAATGGAGTTTATTTGATAATATTCAAATCAGAGTTAAATGAACTCTTGTACTTTTTAATATATTCTGATGGAGTCATCCCGAAAAGTTTTACAAACTGCTGTCTGAAATATTTTGGGTCTTCAAATCCAACTTCGGAACTGGCTTGTGTAATATTCATGTCTTCTGTAAGCATTAACATCGCCGCTCTTCTAATCCGGACAGAACGAATAAAAGCATTTAAAGTCTGTCCTGAAATGATTTTGATTTTAGTATACAGCGTTCTGTGGCTCATACCCATTTCGAGTGCGAAGTTTTTAATGGTGAAATCTCTTTTGTGAATATTGGCTTCGACTATATCGATACATTTCTTTAAGATTTCCTGATATTCTATAGGCACTTTCTGTGTGTTTTCTTTCAGCGTAATGCTGTCTAAGAAATACGTACGCAGATTGTGCCGGTTTCTTAATAACGATTCGACACGTGCTGTGAGAATATCATCATCAAAAGGTTTCGTAATATAATCATCAGCTCCTTCATTGATTCCCTGCAAATGAGTTTCGGGATTTTTAGATGCCGTTAATAAAATAACCGGAATATGAGATAAGGCATTATCTTCTTTAATTTTTCGGCACAATTCCAAACCGTCCATTTCTTCCATTGTAATATCACTTATCACAAGATCGGGCATGTGTTTTTTGGTCAGTTTTAAACCGTCTTCCCCATTTTCGGCACTGTACACGATATAATTCTCCGAAAATAACTTAATCAAATACGCTCTTATTTCGGCATTATCATCGATAATTAAAACGGTGCGTTTCTCAGTAAGCATGATCTGCTGGAAATCACTTTCAGCCGTATTTGAAGTTGAAACCGAATTGATTTCTTCAATTTCATCTGGAATTAATTCGTCAAATAACTGGCTTCTCTGCGGTTTGTCGTTTATAATTTCAATATCTTCAAAATGGCTGTTTCCTTTTAAAAAGGCAAGTTTAAACGTACTTCCCTTTCCCGTTTCACTCGTACAGCTTACGGTTCCTTTATGTTTGTCGACAAAGTATTTGACGATGTAAAGTCCAATTCCGAAACCGGTTCCAACCGAAACTTTAGAATTGATTTGTTTGAATTTTTCAAAAATAACATCAATATCTTTTTTGTCGATTCCGTCGCCATTGTCCGATATTTCTAGGAAAACTTCATCATCGTTTTCGGTAAGTGTTAGTTTTATTTCACCTCCAATTGGTGTGTATTTGAAGGCATTCGACATTAAATTAAATAAAGAAATTTCTATTTTTTCATAATCCCCAATAATCGTGATTTCGTGTTCTGGAATGGTAAATCCATAATTGATGTTTTTTTCTTTTGCTTGATTGACAAAACATTGATACACTTCATTACACAGATTATTAACGTTAATTGGAGACAAACGCAGAGAATCGGCATCGTTTTCGGCTTTTCTAAACAATAACAATTGATCTACCAGACTCAAAAGTCTTCTGGCGTTACGATGTGCTATTGCCAAATCGCTTCCAGATGATCCGTTTTCGACATTTTCTTTCTGAACGGCTTTTTTCAACGGATTAATTATCAGCGAAAGCGGTGTTCTGAATTCATGCGAAATATAGGTAAACATCGACGACTGTTTTTCGGCTATCTCTTTTTCTTTTTTACTTTCCAGTTCGGCGATTTTCACCTTGTATTTTAGTTTTTCTTTGTTTTTATGATAATCCAAATACACGAATAACAATCCGGCTGTCGCCAAAAAATACAAAGTATACGCCCACCAGGTCCTGTACCACGGCGGCAAGACTTCTATAGTTACCAAACTGACTTCTTTGTTCCAGCCTCCTTGAAAATTGGTCGTTTTTACTTTAAAAGTGTATTTTCCTTCTGGAAGTTTTGAGTAATTGGCTTTTCGGGTCTGGCCGACATAACTCCATTGTTCATCCCATCCATCTAGAAAATAGGCGTAATTAATTTTGTCGGCATTGTTATAATCGAGTGCGACAAATTCTAATGATAATGTCGTTTGATCATACGCTAGGCTAACATCTTTTATTTTATCTGAATCGGGGTCAACTTCGGCTTTGCTTTCTTCAATAGGCTGATTGTTTACATAAAAATCCGTCAGCAAAACATGATTTTTCTGATTGAATCCTTTGATTTTTTCTGGGAAAAAGATGTTGAAACCGTTTATACCGCCAAATAAAAATTCTCCCGATGATAATTTGATTCCGGCATTAAAACTAAACTGATTGCTTTGTAAACCATCATTTACCGAAAAATTACGGAAGGTTTTTCGTTTTTTATCAAACTTGCAAATGCCATTGTAAGTACTCATCCAGAGATTTCCTTCTTTATCTTCAAGCAATCTCAAAACGGTATTTGACGGAAGTCCGTCATCTGTTGTTAGTCTTTTAAAGGTATTATTTTTTCGGTCAAATAAGACCAAACCGCCTTCTTGTGTTCCAAGCCAGAGGTTTTTGTCTTTGTCTTCATGAATACATCGAATTGGGTTTCCAATAACTGTTTTATGGATTTTTCTGGTTTCTTTTTCAATTGAAATCAACGAAGTATAATTTCCGCCCCAAAGCTTTCCGTCACTGGTTTCTGTAAGTGACTGCAGGTTGTTTATATTTTTATCAAAAAGTACAAAGTTGTTTTGGGAACGATCAAAAAGATATAGCGAACCTTCGTTGGTCGCACTTGCCCAGATATTTCCTTTTGAATCTTTATAAACAAACCAAATGTTTTTTTCTACCTGTTTTGTATACGGATTGTAACACGAAAACTGAGTAATCGTATTGCTGCTTTTATTAATTCTATTGACGCCGCCTGCCCAAGTTGACAACCAAATATCGTTATTATTGTCGCGGACAATTCCAGTTATGAAATGACTCGAAAGTGTTGTATTGTAATTGGTGTACGTATTATTTTTTCGGTTCCAATATTTTAAACCTGCGCCGTCTGTACCAATCCAAACGTTGTTTTTTTCATCTTCGCAGAAAGATAAAATAAAGTTTTCCGCTGGCTCTTTAGCGTTGTATTTAATGTTTTTGAAATATTTTGGCGTATCGCTCAACATACTGATTCCGCCTCGAAGCGAACCAAACCATTTGTTGCCAGATTGATCTTCGTATAAACTCCAAACTGAATTACTTTTGGCAAGTTCTGTTCCTTTTGAAATATTGTACGGAATTGTTTTTTTAAGACTTACATTGACGTAAAAAATACCGCATCCATCTGTTGTCAGCCAGACTTCACCTTTTTTATCTACCAAAATATCAGTAACACTGCATTTGCTGGAGAAGTAATTATTTGAAACGCTTCCGTTTTGAATGCTGAGCAAAAAAAGACCTTCATCTGTTCCTAGCCAAAGATTTCCATCGGGAGCCAATTTCATTGATTTTACGCCCATCGAAAGCGGAAAAACTACTTTTAGATCTTTTGTTTTGTAATGATAACTGCATACCCCAACATTTCGGACGTAAATCCAGCAGGCATTTTTTTGTTTGTTTTCTTGAATGGCAATTGCATCGTAATTATTGACGCTGATTCGGTTGCCTAAAACAGTCAGCGGAATTTGCTTTCCAGTAAAAGAACCATTTTCAAAAACAATTAAACCTAAATTTTGAGAAGCGACCAAAACCAGATTTTCTGATACTGAACGCATTTGATGAATGATATCTTTTAACGATTGAGGTTTTTTATTTTGGGAAATATATTCAACCGAATGAAAAGTCCCTGAAGATTTACTGTAAATACTGACACCATTTGTTCCGCCAACCCAGATGTTTTTTCGAGAGTCGCCTTCGATGTTGTAAATGGTATTGAATAAAAGCGATTTTTTGTCGTTGATGCGGTTTCTAAAAACTTTGAAATTGTAGCCGTCATAACGGTTTAGTCCATCATACGTTCCGAACCACATATAGCCTTCACTGTCTTGAAAAATGGTTGTAACTGAATTATTAGAAAGACCATCTGAAATATCAAGAAACTTTATGGGATAATCTTGTGAATATCCTATCGAAGAAAAACTTAGTATCAGCAGAAAATAGAGAACAAAACGCTTCAAAACACACTTTTTTATATTCTTGTAAAAAGTACAATTATAAGCTAATTTTATAAAATTTTAGAATAATGAATGTAGAAATGATGGTTTTCGTTTGGTTTTTATAGGATTTTATCTTTGTATAATATTTTTAACGAATTATTACTTATAAGTTTTCATTAATTAAAAAGCCTCAAATGAAATCACATTTAAGGCTTTTCTATCTTAATAATTTTTAATTTTTATTCTTAAACTCCTCGATTGCAGCATCCGACAATTGCGGATTTGCTCCTGGAGATCCGGCAACTAACGCTCCAACCGCACAGGCAAAATCAATTGAATCCTGAGGTTCTTTTCCTGAAAGCAGTGACGTAATTAAAGCTGCTAAAAAAGAATCGCCTGCTCCTACCGTATCAACCACTTTTACTGGATAGCCTTTGTTTTCGTACAGTTTTCCTTTCCAATATAACAAAGCGCCATGTTTTCCGCGTGTCACACACATTGCTTTCGCTTCTGTAATACTGGAAATAAATTTCATGTTTTCACGAAGATTAGACGAGATAAAGCCAAAAAAAGCGGTAATTTCAAGTAATTCTTCGTCATTAAACTTTATAAAATCTGCAGACTCCATTAACTGCTCTAAAACGGGATATGAATAATGTGGTTTTCTCAGATTGACATCAAAAACCTTGTAAATATCTGCCTGCAATAATTCCTGAAGCGCTAATCGTGAAACTTTATCTCTTGAGATCAAACTGCCATAAATTAAGACATCTGCTTCTGAGACAATCGATCTGGATTTCTGATCCAATACAATTTTATCCCAAGCCGACGGATAATTGATTTCATAAGTTGCAGAACCACTTTCGTTTAAAGTTACTTCAACCAGACCTGTTGGATATTCATTTGAAATACTTATAGTATCCGTTTCCAATCCCAACTCTTTTACTTTATTTATAATTTCCCTTCCCTCTTCATCATTTCCTACACAGCTAATCATTGCGGTATCAGCATCAAAGGACTTCATACGCAACGCCACATTTAACGGTGCTCCTCCTATTTTCTTTTCACCATCAAAAACATCCCACAATACTTCGCCAAAAGCTATTGCTTTAAGATTTTTTTCGTTTTTCATTCTAATTCTTTTTTATGATCCAGTTACATAAAAATAGACTTTTAATTACTGACGTCCTAAAATTTTTGATTTATAATAACAAAAAAAGAGGATTTAAAATCCTCTTTGTGTTTATTTTCGTCAATTTGTTAATCCAACAAAAAGACAATTAATCCTCTTGCGCCATGTGCACCTAAAACCAGCGATTGTTCAATATCAGCCGTTTTTGAAGGCCCGGCAATAAAAGTTCCAAAACCGTATTCTTGATTTCCAATTCGATCATATGCTTGCTGCATCGTGCGTACAATATCGCTCTTATGAACGATAATCGCTAGATATTGTGCAATGAAAGGCGCAACACGCTGTCCTAAAATATCATCTGTTACCCAGAGTCCGCTGTTTTCGGCTACTCCAAAATGGGCTTTAATAACAGTTAGTTCTACATTTTCAAGCGAATGCGGATCGGTATTTTTCCAGTCTAAAGATGCTATTTCTGAAAGTTCTGGAAGCGTTGTGATTAATCTTTTTTCCAGATTGTAATTGGATTTGATGTACTTGATAATCTCTGTATAATCAGCAACTTCAACTGGATCACCTCCAATGCCTTTTAAAACCGTTTTATAGGTTTCGATTGTATCAAATTGTTCCGAACCTAAAACGGTTAAATCTGGCAGGTCTGCAGCAACATTAGGCTGGTTCAGTTTGATTCTTTTTAGGATTTCGGCTTTACTGCTCATTTTCTTTATTTTTAGATTCCCTAGAATTTTTCTTGTACCATTCTCTAAAGGATTGTTCTGGAACATCAGGCATTTCACGCTGATCGTACCATTTGTTCATTTTATTGTTGACCATTGCTGGCACATTTTTCATTACAAATCTTCCTGATTTTCCAGCAATATTAAAAATCGTTGGATTAGCTAAAACGGTTGCCATAGTTTTCATGGCGATGGATTTTGCTTTTGGCGTATGTCCTTCTTTTACCAAAACCTGACGCCATTTGTACAGCTGATCGTGAATATCGATTTTTACGGGACAAACGTTGGTACAAGAACCACAAAGCGTACTTGCAAAAGGCAGATCGGCATTTTTGCTCATATCTAGGTTTGGTGCCAAAATAGAACCAATTGGTCCTGCAACCGCATTGTGATAACTGTGTCCGCCGCTTCGTCGGTAGACTGGACAAGTGTTCATACACGCACCACAACGAATACATTTTAGCGAATTTCTAAAGTCTTCTCTTCCTAATTGTGTACTTCTGCCATTGTCTACAATTACGATGTGCATTTCTTTTCCGTCTCTTGGCTTTTTAAAATGACTCGAAAAAGTTGTAATGGGCTGTCCTGTTGCACTTCTGGCCAATAATCTCAGAAAAACGCCTAAGTGTTCTCTTTTCGGAATTAATTTCTCAAATCCCATACAGGCAATATGAACATCGGCTAAATGTGCGCCCATATCGGCATTTCCTTCGTTGGTGCAAACCACAAACTCTCCGGTTTCTGCCACAGCAAAATTAACTCCCGTTAAAGCTGCTTTCCTCGTCAAAAATGTATTTCGCAAACTATGACGAGCCGATTCTGTTAAATACTGCGGATTGAAATTTCCTTTTTCAGTACCTAAATGTTCGTGGAAAGTTTCGCTTACATCTTCTTTTTTTAAGTGAATCGCCGGAAGTACAATATGGCTTGGCGGTTCTTTTCGAAGTTGTACGATATATTCACCTAAATCAGAATCAATTACTTCGATTCCTTTTTCGGCTAAATAATCATTTAAATGGCATTCTTCTGTAAGCATCGATTTGGATTTCACCATTTGCTTTACATCGTGTTTTGCCAGAATCGAATGTACTATTTCATTATGTTCTTTGGCATCTGCCGCCCAATGTACAATTATTCCGTTTCTTTGAGCATTCGCTTCAAATTCAACTAAATAGTCGTGAATATTGGAGAGAACGTTCAGTTTTATTTTAGAAGCCGTTTCGCGAAGCAATTCCCAATCTTCGATCTGGTGTGCTGATTTATCTCTTTTGGCACGAACAAACCAAAGTGTTTCATCATGCCAATTGACACGCTCGACATTTTTGTTAAATTTTGTTGCGGCTTCGCTGTGCGGTATTACTTTTTCTGATGACATTTTTGTTGTTTTTTACCATTAAGGCATTAAGTAAATTAAGCCAAACTTTAAACTTAATTTCTTAATAGTGAAAAGAAAATTAAGTTCAATTTAAAATCACTTAAATCCCTTATTTATCTACCACACTAAGCTAAATGAACTTAATATCGTAATGGTAGAAAGAAAATTAATTTTCGAGTGAATTTAATATTTCAGCAATGTGAATGGTTTTGATCCTGCTTTTTTGTCTTTTTAGAATTCCGTCTAAGTGCATTAAGCAGGACATATCTCCACCAGTAATATAATCCACATCATGACTTTCGTGATCTTTAATTCGGTCTTGTCCCATTTTTACCGAAACCGCTTCTTCAGTAACACAGAATGTTCCTCCAAAACCACAGCATTCGTCTTTTCGAGTTAAGGCTACCAAATCCAGTCCTTTAATGCTATGCAATAATTGTTCTGGTTTTGAGAAAAATGGTGCGTTTAGTTCTGACATCTGCGAAAGCTTTAATCCTCTTTGTCCGTGGCAGCTTACGTGCATTCCGACCCTAAAAGGAAAACTTCCGTCAATGTGATCGATTTTTAAAACATCAGTTATAAACTCTGTCAGTTCGTAAACTGTATTTCGGATTGCGGTGGCTTTTTCTTCCTGTTTTTCGTCGTGTAAATGGTCTTTCACATGTAAAACACAACTTCCGGAAGGACAAACAATATAATCGTATCCTGAAAAATTAGCTATAAAATTGGCATCACAGCCTTTTGTTAAATGTGCATAACCGCTGTTTGCCATGGGCTGGCCGCAGCAAGTCTGCCCCATCGGAAACTCAACTTCGCAGCCTAATTTCTGCAAAAGTTCGTATGTCGCAATTCCTACTTTTGGGTAAAACTGATCAACATAACACGGTATAAAAAGTCCGATTTTCATTTTAGTTTATTTTTATTTTTTAAACACATAGAAATATAGATTTCATAGCTCAAAAAAAGACATTTTATTTCTTTAAACAAACATAGTTATGTGTAATAATATGTTATTTTTTACTCTGAACCTTAGCCATAAAAATCTATTTTTCTACGTATTACCTATTTTTTTTCACGCAGATTAAATCAGATCAAAAAGGTTTTAATTTTTAATTCATAATTTTTAATCTATTCATCAACGATCACTTTAATGCTTATAAAATTTCAAATCAATTAAATCATTTTGAATTGGTTTAGGATTCCAGTTTTGATGAATTGCCAATGCTGCACCCAATGCGCTTGCCTGTGCCATAGATGCGGCGTACACTTCTACGTCTGGAAAAGCTTCTGCTAATAAGTTCATGTAAATTGAATTTTTGCTGAATCCTCCGTCAACAAAAATCTTTTTTACTGGGCTGTTATGAATGACTAAATTAGTTGAAAAAACTTGTTGTTCTACCAAATCCAGCATTAATTGATGGTAGGCTGTTTCGTAATTTTTGAAAGTCGAAAGGTCTCTTTTTTGAAAAGGACATTCTTTTAAAATATCAAAATTATATTTTTTAGGATATAGGATTTGAAAATTTAAAGCTCTTAAATTCGAAACAATATTTTTATCGAAATAAACTTCTTTGTACGTATCAAGTGGAACTTTAAAATGCTCTGCTAGTCTTTTTGTTTGTACTTCGTGTTCGTTTCCTGCAAAAAGTCTTGCGGCTTTTACGGGTTTTTCGGTGTACTGCAAATAACACAAACAGTCATTTTGCAATTCTTTAAAAGTCAAAGGTTTATTATTGAAAGGGTTTAAGGAAATACTCCACGTTCCGGTCGATAATAAAACAAACGGTTCTGTAAAGTTTATGGTATACGGAATTATCGCCGATGAACTATCGTGAAGTCCGGCTCCAACTGCCAGTCCGTCTGAATTTTTAATACTATCTTTTCCGTAATGAAACGGTGGAATTTTATTTGAAATGCCTTCTTTTTCAAGCCATTTATGATATTTCATTTTTTTGAAATTCCACAAATTGGTATGACAGCCCACACTTGTAATATCGGCGTAAGCCTCATTCGTTAAAAGAAAACTTAAAAATTGAGGCAGATGCAGACAGTATTTTACTTTTTCGAACACGTCTGGTTTTTCTTCTTTTAAGCGGTAAATCTGCATTCCCGAATTTAAACTTCCTAAAACTGGAGAAGCTGTTTTTACGGCAAATGATTCTTCGCCTTTGTATTTTTTATAAAAGTCTGATTTTAAATTCTCTGGATACTCTTTTAAATAATTATACAGAGGAGTTAAAACTTTTCCTTCTTGATCGATGTAGACAAAACTGGCGCCGTAAGTGCTGAAATTGATGGCTTTTAAAACGTAACTCGTCAGGTTTTTTATTTCTTCTAAACGGTCAAAAATCCAATTTTTAAGAAGGTTTATATCTTCACAAGGAAAGCCATCTTCATCGACTGTTTCATCAAAGTTGACTGATTTTTCCCAGACGATTTTATAATTTTCATCAAATAAAAAAACCTTTTTGTTTGTTTTGCCAATATCAAAAATTGCAACTACATTCATTTCTTAATTATGAGTTATGAGTTCAAGAATTATGAATTATGAGTTATGAATTATGAGTTATAAATATGTACACACTAATTTAACCTGTTGGGCGAAATGAAACAAATTTAATTTTAACACATAGAAACATAGATTTCTATGTGTTAAAATAATTTCACCCAACGGTTAACTTATAACTTATAATTTATAATTCATAACTTATAATTACAACCCAGTGGCCAATGTTTTTAATCCTCTTTCTCCAATTAGATTTTTTCTAACGGAAAGGCTGCGGTATAATTCAACTGGATTTAAAGCCGCTCCTGAACGCAAACGAGCTTCTGCCACTAAAGCGCGAACATCGGTACGGAATGCATTTTGAAGAATTTCCTGTGCTTTTACTACATCATTTTCTTCTTGTGCTTTTTCTAATGCTTTTCTATCAACAGAAAGTGCCTGGGCGTACGCAATCATAATGGCTTCAACCGACTGCAATAAGTCTTCTAACGGATCTTTGATATTGTGAGAAGCATCGATCATCCAGCCTAAATCTTTTGCATGATTCATTCCTCTGGCATCCATTCCTTCAACCAATTCATTGAAAATCAAGAATAATTGGTATGGCTTTAAAGCTCCGGCAGTTAAATCGTCGTCTCCATATTTTGAATCATTGAAGTGGAATCCTCCTAATTTGTTTTCCATCAATAATAAAGAAACAATTTGTTCGATATTGGCATTTGGAAGGTGATGTCCTAAATCGACTAACGTTTGTGCTTTGTCTCCTAATTTTTTTACATATGAATACGATTGTCCCCAATCTGCTACTGTTGTCGAATAGAAATTAGGTTCTGCGCATTTGTATTCTAAAAACAATTTCCAGTTTGAAGGCAATGCATCGTAGATTTCTTCTAAACTTTCTAATGTATTCTGATAAGCTTTTCTGAAGTTTAATTGTCCTGGAAAGTTAGAACCATCCGCTAACCAAACGGTTAAAGATTCAGATCCTAATTCGATTCCGTGTTTAATTACTTCTATGTTGTGAGCAATTGCTTGTTTACGCACGGCTTTGTTTACGTTTTGCAAAGAACCGTATTTATAAGTATGTTCAGCATTGGCTTGATCTTGGAAGGTGTTTGAGTTCATGGCGTCAAACTTTAATCCGTGCTGTGCTGCTAGTATTTTAATGTCAGTATAATTTGTTGGAATATCCCACGGAATATGAAGTGAAATGGCTCCTGAAGCATTGTTTAATTTATGAAGTAATCCAACATCTTCGATTTTTTCTTCTAATGAACGAGGTTCTCCACCTCCGGCGAAACGTCCAAATCTTGTTCCTCCTGTTCCTAAAGCCCAAGATGGAATGGCAATTTGAAAATCGATTAACTTTTGAATAATGGCTTCAGCATTTTCAATTTCTGAGGTTGTAAAGGCAAATTTATTCTGGTGTTTTTTTAATAGATCTTCGTTATGAGATTCAATGTGGTTTGATGAGATTAACATAGTTATTTATTCTTTTAATAGAGTTTACAATATATAGAATTTCTATACACTAAACTCTTGTTTCACTTTACTATTTATGCTGGTAGATTTGTTTACAAAAAGTGATACATCTAAAAAAATCTAACGTTCGAAAAAATTCGAACGCTAGACCACAAAAAACCACTTTTGCTTAAACAAACTTATAAAAAAACTTATCTATTATCTATAAAATCCCATTGCGACTCCGCCGTCTACATTAAGGGCATTTCCTGTTGATTTGTTCAGGAAACCGCCGACAAATGTGAAACATGCATTGGCAATATCGTCTGGTAGAATAATTTCATTTAATAATGTACGTTTTGCATAGTATGCCGGTAATTCTTCCACCGTAATACCGTATGCTTTTGCGCGTCCTTCTGCCCATCCGCCAGACCAAATATTTGAATCTGAGATTACTGCATCTGGATTTACAGTATTAACACGGATTTTATCTGCTCCTAATTCGGCAGCCATTAAACGTGTTAAATGTGCCTGCGCTGCTTTTGCAGAACCGTAGCCCGGATTGTTTGGCCCCGCTACAACTGCGTTTTTAGAAACAATGTTTACAATATCTCCTCCAAATCCCTGCTTGCGCATTACTTCGATTCCGGCTTTCGAAACAATAAATTGTCCTTTTACCAAAATATCGTATAATCGGTCCCACTCTTCAAGAGTGTGTTCTGCAATTGATTTAGAAATACTGATTCCAGCATTGTTTACAATAATATCTGCACCTCCAAAAGCTAAACAAGCTTCATCTAATGCTTTTTCTGTACTTACCTCATCTGTAACATTTAACAAAGTGCTTGAAACGGCATCTTTACCAAATAATTGGATGAACTCTGCTGTTGCCCCTTCTAAACGCTCTTCGTTGATGTCGTTGATTACTACACACGCACCTTCTTGAGCAAATTTCTTAGCAATTGCTTTACCAATTCCTCCAGCAGAACCTGTAATCACAGCTACTCTGCCAGATAATGCTTTTGGTTTTGGCATACGTTGTAATTTAGCTTCTTCCAATAACCAATATTCAATATCAAAAGCTTCTTGGTGAGGTAATGAAGTATATTCAGAAACTGCTTCAGCACCTTTCATTACGTTCACGGCATTGATATAATATTCTGATGCCAGACGCGCCATTGTTTTATCTTTTGCAAAAGTGAACATTCCAACTCCTGGATATAAAATCACAACTGGGTTTGGATCACGCATTGCAGGTGAATTCGACTTTTTACAAGCGTTGTAATAGTCTTTGTACAGGGCACGATATGCTTCAAAAGCCGGAGCTAATTTTGCTTTAACGACATTTACATCTGATAAATCTTCATTTGGATCTAATTCTAAAACCAATGGGCTGATTTTAGTTCTTAAAAAGTGATCTGGACAGGAAGTTCCTAACGGCGCTAGTTTTGAAAGATCATTTGAGTTGATAAATTCTAAAACTCTGGCATCATCTGTATAATGTCCGATCATCTGACGTTCTGACGAACAGAAACCTCTTAAGATTGGAGCCACTTTTGCTGCTTTTAATTTACGATCAGCTTCTAGAAGGCTGTCGATTTTTTTACCTCCAAAAACGGGACGTTTTTTACCGTAGTTATCTTCAAGATAGGCTGCACATTTCTCGATAACTTCGAGCGTGTTGATATAGCTTTCGTATGCAGTATCTCCCCAAGTAAATAATCCGTGAGAACCTAACATGATCCCGCGTAGTTTTTTACCGTTCTTTTCGGCTTCTTCCAAACAGCTTCTTAATTGAAGCCCTAAGTCAAAACCAGGACGCTGCCATCCTACCCAACCGATTTCTCCGTCGAATAATTCATCTGTGATTTTCTTTCCATCTTTCGCAGCAGCGATTGCAATTGCCGCATCTGGATGTAAGTGATCGATATGTTTAAATGGCAAAAATCCGTGTAATGGTGTATCGATAGAAGGTGCTTTTGAAGCCAAATCGAAAATACAGTGGTTGAATAGTTCTACCATTTCGTCTTCGAATTCAATTCCTCTATACACATTTTCAAGATTACGTAATCTGTCTAAATACAGTGCCGCACAACCAGATTTTGTCAAAGTCCCGATGTCTCCTCCAGAACCTTTAATCCACATTACTTCTGAATTTTCACCTGTTAAAGGATCTTTATCAATAATTTTTACAGAAGTATTTCCTCCTCCATAGTTAGTAAGCCTTAAATCAGCTCCTAAAAGGTTTGAACGATAAATGAAAAGCGCTACTTCATCTCCGGCTAATGCTTCGGCTTTATCGTCATCCCAAAGATAGCTTACATGCTTAAAATTCATATTTTTTGTATTTATATTCGACGTTGTTATCATATAGTTGGTTAATATTTACAGTGAATTTCCAATTCCGACTAGAACAATTGAGAGCATAATTAATGCGATTCCTAAAAGGAAAGTATTGAAGGTTTTCTTTGAAACGCCTTTCCATTCTTTTAGATAAAAGCCCCAGAAGTTTGCGGTTAAAATAATCGTGGCCATGTGCAGAATCCATGAGCTGGCTCCGTTTCCTAATTTGCTTTCTCCCATTCCGTAGAAGAAAAACTGCAGAAACCACATTGTTCCCGCCAAAGCTGAAAAAAGGATATTTTTGGTAATCGGTGTTGATTTATTGGTATAATCACCGATTGTTTTGTTTTTGAAGTTTAGGTAAATGCACCAGATAAAGTTGGTTGTTAAACCTCCCCAAAGCAACACAATATACGTGACATTATTTTGAAACAAAGGATTTGAGCCGTTAATTACAGCTTGTTCTGCCATTGGTTTTCCTGCTTCGATTCCATAATTGAAGAATGAACTTAAAATCCCCGAAACAACGGCAATGATTAAACCTTTTACGAGGCTGAAATCTTTGTCTTTATCTTCATGTCCCACGGCAAAGTCTTTTTCTTTCAGCATTCCTGCTTTTCCTGAAATGGCAATTCCCAATAAGCAAACTGCAACTCCTAATAAAACCAGTTGTCCGCCAGAATTTCCGAGCATATCGGTAAAAGATACTTTTCCTGATGTTGGATATAAATCGTAGTAAATAGAGGGAACTAATGCTCCAAATGCCGAGCAGAATCCTAAAATGATGGAGTTTCCTAATGACATTCCTAAGTAACGAACGCCAAGACCGTATGTTAATCCGCCGATTCCCCAGATTAAGCCCATTGAAAATGTAAAAGCTTTAATAGAAGGTGAAGCTGCAGCGATGATTTCTGTAAAGTTAGGAATCGTTAAATAAGCGGCAATTGGCGGTACAATTAACCATGAAAAAAATCCACCTACGAGCCAGTAACTTTCCCATGCCCAATTTTTAACTTTCTTGAAAGGCATATAAAAACTACCTGAAGAGAATCCTCCGATAGAATGAAAAATGATTCCTAATAATGACTCCATTTAATAATATTTGTTTTTGGTTAATTGTGATAGTTAATTTGGTTTTGTAAAATAATGTAATGTTAAAAACAAAACTGTCCTGTACTATCCTTTATAATTCCGGTTAATTATGTTAAAAGTGCATACTTATTATAAAGAACAATTGGATTATATTGGAAAAATAAATTTAAATACGCTATTTTAGCAATCGATTTCGTAATTATTATATCCGCAAATAAGTCTCAAATTAAGATAACTGCTTGAAAATAAAATAAAGTTTGATTTTAATTTAGCATTTTGTAAGGAAAGTAGTAAAATCAATACATAAGCAGTTTTTTAGGTTGCTTTTCATTAAATTATAATTAAAAAAAATCGGCATTCATTTAAAAAAAATGAACTGATTTGGAAATTACAAGCATGATTAAGTTAATTAAAATAGATGAGGATTCGAGAGTTCCAAAATACAAGCAGATTGTAGACTCGATTTTGCAGAATATTGCTAACGGAAATTTAAAAATCAACCAAAAAATTCCCTCTATAAACAGTTTCAGTGAGGAGTTTTACATGTCACGCGATACCGTTGAAAAAGCCTATAATATTTTAAAAGAGCGAAAAATCATCTCTTCTATTAGAGGAAAAGGCTATTATATAACGAGAACAAAATTAGAATCGAAAGTCAATATTTTGTTTTTGACCAATAAATTGAGTTCGTATAAAATGAAAACCTACAGCTCATTTATTGATACTCTTGGCGCAAATGCTCATACTGATCTTCAAATTTACCACTGCGACGAAACTTTATTTCTGAATATCTTAGATAAGTTTGAAGGCGCTTACGATTATTATGTGATTACCACCCATTTTAAAACCGACGAATTAAAGCATTTAAGTTTCACTGACGATGTTGTAAATGCGATTAAAAAGATCCCGCAGGAAAAGCTGGTTGTTTTAGACAATATCAAATTAGGAACTGGTGATGATGTGATTAAAATTTATCAGGATTTCGAAAATGATATTTATAATGCTCTAAAAGAAGGTCTTTCTAAAATAACAAAATACAAACGTTTAATTTTGGTATATCCGGATAAAGCCGTTTATCCGTATCCGAGAAGAATTTTACATGGTTTTAGAAAATTCTGCGTTGAACACGAAATCAATTTTGAGATTTTGAGTGAAGTGTATGACGATATGATTCTGAAGAAAGGTGATTTATTTATTACAATCGAAGAATCTGATCTGGTAAATTTAATGAAGCAGATTCGAGATGAAGAGTTTGTTTTAGGAAAAGAAATTGGTGTGATCTCTTATAATGATACTCCTTTAAAAGAGCTTTTAGGCATTACCGTTATGTCAACTGATTTTAATGTAATGGGAGAAACTGCCGCCCGAATGATCTTAAACAAAGAAAGAGGACAAGTTAAAGTTCCGTTTAATTTTATTGATCGAAATTCGATTTAAAATCTATACACACTTCCCTATTCATTATCCAAATATCAGCTTTGAAATTTGGCACAAATCTCTATGTTAACATTTTAATTATTTTTTAAGAAAATTTTAATCTTACTCTTAGAAGTTTGTCTTATTTAATATATTTGTAATCAGTCTAAATAAGAATAAATTACAGATTTTATATGAAAACAAATTTTAAAACACTTAGTAACAATATTTTACTACATGTGTTTCTTGCTTTTCTGGCGATCTTCATAGGTTCAGAAACAGCTTTTTCTCAATCAACAGTGGGAACAATTTCGGGTCACGCTATTTTGAAAGACGGAAATTCTTTACAAGGTGCCACCATTAAAATTTCAGAATTAAATAAAACTGCCACAACTGATTCTGATGGTTCCTACCAACTAAGAAATATTCCTTTTGGAACGTATTTAGTTGAAATTAAATTAAACGGATACGATGCTTCTCCTGCTACTGTTTTAGTAGATCAAAATAATACAGATGCAAAACTTGATTTTGAACTAACGTACACTTCTCAAAAATTAGAAGAAGTAATCGTGAGTTCTGGAGGAAATCGTTTTGCCAGAAAAGAAAGTGAAGAGGTTTCGAAAATGAAACTAAAAAACATGGAAAATCCGCAGGTTTATACCATTGTAAGTAAGGAACTTATGAAGGAACAAGTGATCACCGATTATAACAGTGCTTTTAAAAACGTTCCTGGAGCCGGTATTGCCGAAGTTCGAAACCAAGGTAGAACAACCAACATTTCTAGAGGTTTTGCAACACCTCAATTGGTACGAAACGGAGTTGGAAGTTTTACTTATACTACTATCGATCCGTCTAACTTAGAACGTATTGAAGTTATTAAAGGACCATCGGCAACTTTGTTTGGAAGTACGATTTCTTCTTTTGGAGGATTGTTTAACCGAGTTACTAAAAAGCCTTTTGATTTCTTTAAAGGTGAAGTTTCCTATTCTGCTGGAGATTGGGATTTGAATCGTTTTACGGCTGATATTAATACACCGCTTAACGAAGAAAAAACAGCTCTTTTTAGAATCAACACAGCTTTACACAGCGAAAGAAGTTTTCAAGATGCTGGATTCAACAAAAGCTTTTTTATAGCGCCAAGTTTTTCATATCAGGTAAACGAAAGATTGACTTTACTTATCGATGCTGAATTTAGTGCTTCAAAAGGAACTTCTCCGACAAGATTAGCGCCATATACAAAAGCAGATGCTACAGCACATAGTATTGAAGAAATGCAAATTCCTTATAAACTTTCATTTGCCAATAATACAGTGAATTACACGAGTCAGCAATACAACATATTTGCTCAGTTGAAATATAAAATGTCCGATGAATGGACGTCGCAAACCGTTATTTCGCGTACAAGATCATCGTCAGAAGGATATGTAGTACAATTGACTGCATTAAGTAATGAAACACTAAGACAACAAGTTACCAACCAAGATTATCCTTATTACGGAACTGATATTCAGCAGAATTTTAATGGTGATTTTAAAATTGGAAATCTTCGTAACCGAGTTGTTGCTGGTTTTGATTTCTATAGTCTTCGTGCAACTCGTAACGATGCATCGGTAAACATGCCAGCTATCAATTATAGAGAACCGGGAGCGGCTTATAACAACTTTACTCTTGAGAAAATAAAACCATTATTTGCTGCCGCTACTTACTCAAATTTTGTTTCTAATAACGAAAGAACGTACAGTGCGTATGTATCTGACGTATTAAACGTTACGGAAAAATTAATCGTAATGGCTGGTCTTAGAGCAGATCGTTATATTAATAAAGGAGCCTATTACCCAAGTACCAATCTTACTACTGGAAATTACAACCAAACAGCATTTTCTCCTCGATTTGGAGCGGTTTACCAAATCGTAAAGGAAAAAGTATCTGTTTTTGGAAATTACATGAACGGTTTTAATAACGTTGGTGGTTCTGATTTCAACGGAAATACTTTTAAACCAAACCAAGCCAATCAGTTAGAAGGAGGATTGAAATTTGATTTCAGCAAAATCAGTGCTACTTTTAGTTACTATGATATTCAAGTTACGAATGTTACTCGTGAAGATCCTGATCACGTAAACTTTCAAATTCAGGATGGAACACAGTTAAGTAAAGGTTTTGAAGCAGAGTTTATTGCAAACCCAATTCGCGGATTAAACATTGTAGCGGGTTATACGTATAATGACAGTAGACTTACTAAAGCAAGTCCAAGCACAAACGGATTACGACCAACAACTGCGGGTTCGCCAACAACTGCCAATCTTTGGGCAAGTTACCGTTTAACGGAAGGTGCTGCATCTGGTCTGGGATTTGGTGTGGGAGGAATTTATGGAAGCCGTTACTATCAAACCAATACTGCTGATTTCAAATTTAGTATTCCTGAATATACTGTTCTAGATGCTTCTGTTTTCTACGACAGACCAAAATACAGATTAGGATTAAAAGTAGACAATCTTACGAATGAAAAATATTGGTCGTATCGTTTAGCTGCTCAGAATCCAACGAGAGTAACGGGAAATATTACTTTTAAATTCTAATATTTGTGTTTATCATTTCCAATGATATTCTCTACATTTGGACTTTATTACAATTATGACCAAAGGTTTAAAAAATACTATCAGACAAATACATTTGTGGCTCGGTTTAGCATCGGGCCTCATTGTTTTTATAGTGAGCATTACTGGATTTCTGTATGTTTTTGAAGAAGAAATCCGTGATTTTTCACATCAAGAATACTTACACGTTCCCGTTCAGCAGAAGCCTTTTATAGGATTAAAAACGATACTTGAAAATTACGAACATCTTGAACCTAAAAAGAAAATTACGGCTCTAAAAATAAACCGTGAAGAACCAAATGCGGCAGTTGAGATTTCTACCAAAAAGAAAAAAACGTACTATTTTAATCCTTACGATGGAACTCTGATTAAAGAACAAGGCTCCGACTGGCTGAATACCGTTTTAGAAATACACCGCAATTTATTATTAGGCGATTTTGGGGAATTTATACAAGGATGGTCGGTTGTGATTTTTATCATCATGCTCCTTACTGGACTCATTTTATGGTTTCCAAATCAAAGGCGACTGATAAAACAATCTTTGAAAATAAAATGGAGCGGTTCTTTTAAAAGAGTTAATTTCGATTTGCATCAGGTTTTAGGTTTTTATGCATCGATTTTTTTATTATTAATTGCTTTTTCAGGAACCTATTTTAAATATGATACGGTTAAAAAAACGGTCAGTTTAGTAACGGGAAGTACACTTCGAAAAGGTGATGAAGTGATTTCGAATCAAAAAATCGATTCAACTACGATTCCTGTTCGGTACAATGCCATTTATGAAAATGCGAATTCTAAATATCCGGGAGCGACTTCGGTTTCATTTTCAATTAGAAAAACGGGCGAACTTCGATTGCGTATGACCTACCCTAACAATTGGGCTAGAAACCAAAATACAATTTTCTTCGACGGGAAAACGGGGCAAATGCTTCGAACTAAACTTTACAAAGATAATAATGCTGCCGATATATATGAAGCCAGCAACCACGATCTGCACACAGGAGTTTTCTTTGGCCTTGCCGGAAAAATAATCTGGAGTTTGGTCAGTTTAATTAGTGCATCTCTTCCTATAACGGGATTTATTATTTGGTGGAAAAAAGGAAAAAAGAAATCAAAACCGAAGAAGGTTAAAGCGTAAAATGAAAATATATTTTTTGACGAAGATTTACAAAAGACAAGCTTTCAATTTTCACAGAATAAAAAAGGATGAACATAAGTTCATCCTTTTTTTGTTTAAATATCATTTCACTATTACTTTTCAAAATAAAGATAATCAGTATTATTAGTGGCTACATTTCGTAATCGAATCTGTGAGTTATTGAATTCAAATAATTTCCAGCTGTTGTTATTTAATTTACTGAGTAATGCAGAACTAAAGTTTAATTTTAATTCCTGTACGCCATATTGGGCTGTTGTCTGCCACTGGCCTGTTTCGGTGGTTCCGTCTTTCGTTGCGACAACAGACATATCATTTTTAAATACAAATGAATATCCGCTAAACAAAGACGTTTTATCTGAATCGTCAAAAAAATAGGGAATTTTCCAAGTTCCGTTTACAATCGTTGATGCAAAATTAAGAGTTGCAATATTATTTTCCGGACAATTGTCAATGGCGTATTTAATAGCATTTTCGAAATCTAAATTGCTCGAAATTAATTTTGTCTGATAATTATAATCTACTATTGAAATCGGGTATTGTAAAGAAATATATTGGCTTTCGTTTAGGTTTTTTATAAAATTAAAAAACGCCTGATCACTTATTATCGATGTTGAACTTGCAATTTGATTAGCACTATTATAAATGTTGATTGTAATAGGATAATTAATATTGAGTCCGTTGATTTTAGATAAAAGGTCGGGATAAAGATTCCAGTAGGCAATTAAATCATTAAAATCAGACTGATTAGGTATTAATTTCTGAATGTAATTATAATACACCATTGTAACGGGAAAAGTTATTTTCACAATATCATCGTCAGTATTACTCGCATTGATATTATCAACTACTTTTTGGTAATCAGCTGCTGAATTAATGGCAATTACTTCATTGTTTACGGTTACAGTGTATGGGAATTTTATAGTACAATACGTCGATCCGTCTATCATATTATCCTGCACCGTTGGAACCATTGCAACTCTTTGCAAATAGGTCGTTAGAGGCGAATTTTTGGTCACTGTACTCTGATTGCTAGAATCCTGCTCGTCCATTCCGTTCTGGCAGGACAATAAAAAAAGCAAAATTATTGGTGACAAATATTTTTTTAGAGACAGCATACTTTTATTTTTACAAAGGTAATAAAAATTCAAGAAACTGCTTTTTAATAAATTGGGTTTGAAAAGATTTGATTTCATTTTTTCTACTTAATAATCACATGAAAAACAACATTTTATGTTCTAATAAAACAATCATGATTACTTTTACCCTACTTAAACTAAAAACAAATACTTTTGCATCTTACAAATTGTAAAATCTAAATGCCAAATAACCCCCAATCAAACACTTGCGACGAAATTATTTTTTCGTCCTTTTTTAAAGGTCATATAAAAGCGCTCCGCAATTTCCTTTTTTACAAATTTGGTAATCTGGAAAAGGCGGAAGATATTGCGCAGGAAGCTTTTTTAAAACTTTGGCAGAACTGTTCTACTGTGCCGCTTGAAAAAGCAAAATCATACGTGTACACAATTGCCAATAACAGCAGTCTTAATGAAATTGCACATCAAAAAGTAGTTTTGAAATATGAAAAAGATTTCACTGGCTTGGACAAAACCAATCAGAATCCTGAATATCTTCTGGAAGAAAAGCAGTTTCAAGCCAAACTTTTAAAGGCAATAGAAAACTTAAACGAAAAACAGCGTATTGCTTTTTTAATGCATCGTATTGATGGAAAAAAGTACAGCGAGATAGCGGCAGATTTAAATATCAGCGTAAAAGCAGTCGAAAAACGCATTCATTTGGCTTTGTTAAGCTTACGTAAAGAAATTGATTTATAAAAGTAGGGTAAATTTAATCCTGACTGTTTTAATAACATAATACCGGTACAATGAAAAAGAATCACTTATTGGCCAAATGGCTTAACAACGATTTGTCTCAGGACGAATTAGCTGCATTTGAAGCCAGTCCCGACTTTGAAAAATATCAGAAAATAAAAAAATATACCGATCATTTAATGATAGATGATTCAGATGAAGATGCAATGCTTTCTTCTATTCTGAAACAGAAAAAAGAAACGCCAAAAGTAATTCCGATATACAAAACGTGGCTTTTCCGTGCGGCAGCAATTTTTGTTATCGCTCTAGGAATTACGCTTGCTTTTAAAATGACTGTACATGAAACAGAAACCGCTGCTTTAGGCGAAAGAACCTCTTTTTCATTACCAGATCATTCAGAAGTAGTATTAAATTCCGGTTCTGAAATACAATACAAAAAATGGAATTGGAACACTCACCGACATCTCGAACTTCAAGGAGAAGCGTATTTTAGAGTGGCCAAAGGAAGACGTTTTGAAGTACAAACAAAACTTGGTAAAGTGGCCGTTTTAGGAACACAATTTAATGTAAAGGCCAGAAAAAACAGGTTTGATGTTGTGTGTTACGAAGGACGTGTAAAAGTAAATTATGCCAACCAGCAAATTCTGCTGACTCATGGTCAAGGTGTGAGTTTTGAAAATGGAAAAGAAATTAAAATGACCATCACTTCAGTAAAACCAGAATGGATAGAAAATCGAATATCTTTTTATAAAGAAAATATCAAAACTATTTTAGACGAAGTGGAAAGACAATACAATATCAGTATCGAATTAAATGCAAAAGATACGACGTCATTATTTACAGGAAAATTACCTGCGAAAAATCTGGAAACTGTTTTGCAGATCATCAGTACGACATATGACGTAAAAGTTCAAAAAGTTTCAAAAAATAAAATAATTATTGACGAAAAATAAATGTTGCTCCCCAAACAATATCATTTTTTGTTTTGCCTCTTTTTCTATGTCCTCAATTTATTGGGTCAGGACAAAGGAAAAGCTGTGTCTTTGAATAAAATTATAATTGATATTGAACAGCAGCATCAGGTTAGCTTTAATTATCTTGAAGAAAACATTGCTGGATTGCAGTTAATGCCGCCAAAGAGGTCACTTTCGTTAGATCAGAAATTGGAGTATCTCACCCAAAGCACCAATTTGTCATTTGAAAATATTGACAACAAATTCATCAATATTCATAAAAATAAAGAGTTAACTCAAAAAATCTGCGGATATGTTTTTTCTGCCACAGATAAAAAACCTATTGAAAATGCCAATATAAGTTTAAACAACAAAGCGCAGGTTAAAACGGATTACAATGGATATTTTGAATGTATCAAAACGAATACAAATACGCTTTTAGTGAGCCACATTGGATTTCTATCTAAAAAAGTTTCTGCTGATAATTCTGATCCTAAAAATTGTTTTCAGATTGTACTAGAACCTGAAATTACAGAACTAAAAGAAATCAAAGCCAGCGCTATTCTTGCTTCGGGTATTTCGAAAAACACAGACGGTTCATTTGAAATTAAACCGAAAAAATTCGGAATCCTTCCCGGACTTATCGAGCCTGATGCACTTCAGGCAATGCAGCAGATTCCCGGCGTAAACAGTATTGACGAAAGTGTTTCGAGCATTAATGTCCGCGGTGGCACGCACGATCAAAATCTATTTTTATGGAACGGAATCCGAATGTTCCAAACCGGACATTTCTTTGGTTTAATCTCGGTTTTTAATCCCAATTTGGCGCATACTATTTCAATTTATAAAAACGGAAGTTCGGCTTTTTTCGGCGAAAGCGTATCGAGTGTAGTTGACATTTCTTCTACTCCAGAAACAACCGAAAAAAACAGTTTTGGTGCCGGAATAAATATGATTAACGCCGATGTTTATGGAAAATACAATCTTTCCAAAAAGAGTTTTATCGAAATCTCGGCACGTAAATCTATTACAGATTTTGTAGAAACTCCTACTTATAAAGAATATTTCAATAAAGTGTTCCAAAACACTACAATCACTGATTTTGCACAAAATCAAAATGTCGATTATCAAAGCGACAAAAAGTTTGGTTTTTATGATGCGACTTTTAAATACGCTCAAAAAATTGGCGAAAAAGATCAAATAATTCTTGATTTAATAACGATTCAGGACAATCTGGAAGTTTTCCAGAGTGCAACGGCATACGACATATACCGATCTGAAAACAATACTTTACGCCAGCAGAATTATGGCGGTAATTTATCATGGAAAAGAAACTGGAATAGTTTTAATACCACAAAAATCAACATTTACAATTCGTCATACGAACTACTGGGAAATCAAAGAACCAGCATTGGAAACCAGCTTGTTATTCAAGAAAACACGGTTAACAACAACGGAATTAATTTAGAAAACCAGCATATTCTTAATTCTAAATTCAGCCTAAATGATGGTTATCAGTTTAACGAAATTGGCGTTACGAATCTAGAGCGTGTCAGCAATCCTGATTTTTTCCGCAAAGTAAAAGACGTTTTAAGAACCCACGCTCTTATTGTTGAAGGGAAATACAATGATACCATCAGCAGGATTTATTTCAAAGCTGGCACACGATTGAATTACATCGAAAACTTTAAAAAGTTTATTATTGAGCCGCGAATTCAATTTAATTACGGTATTAACAAAAACCTTCATTTTGAACTTTTAGGCGAACTTAAAAACCAAAATTCACAGCAGATAATTGATTTACAGAAAGATTATTTCGGAATTGAAAAAAGGCGCTGGATTATAGCTAACAATACTTCAATTCCTATTCAAAGAAGCAAACAATTGTCTTTAAGTTTATTTTATAAGAAGAATGACTGGCTGCTGGATATTGAAAACTTTTATAAAAGAGTAAACGGAATTACAACTTCTAGTCAGGGATTTCAAAACCAATTGGAATTTGTACGCACCACAGGAGATTATGAAGTTCTGGGAACGGAAATCTTGGTTCAGAAAAAAATGAATCATTTTCTAACTTGGTTTAGTTATACGTTCAACAATAATAATTACGATTTTCCTAATTATGAATTTCAACGATTTCCAAACAATTTTGAATTAATCCACACGGTTTCGTGGGCGGTAATGTATGAGAAAAACAATTTCAAAATTGCATTAGGAACCAAATGGACTTCGGGTAAACCAATAACTTCTCCAGACGTTTCTCAAATTGATTTTTCAGATCCTGTACTAGTGTATCACAAACCAAACAACACCAATTTACATGTCTTTTCACAGGTTAATCTTTCTTCGACTTATAAATGGGAAAGTGTTAAAGGCATTCAATACAAAATAGGAATCTCAATTCTGAATATTTTAAACCGAAAAAACGAAATCGGCGAATACTACCGAATTAGCTCACTGACGAATTCTATAGAAGAAGTTGAAACTTTTGCCCTGCAGAGAACTCCAAATATGAGCTTTAGGGTTTCATTATAACTCCTTAATAACAAAGGTTATAACAATCCTTTCTTTACTTTTTTATCTTTTTTTTTACAAAATCACAATTCTTTGGTAGGGTAATCTGCATCAAAGCTGTTTTACTATTAAACCCTATCAAAAAGAATAGAAATGAAAAGAAAAAAAACAGCCTTATTAATGGCAGCCCTGCTGATAATTGTCGCTGGTGGCATTTATTTTTATTATGGCTTTCTATTTAAGGAAGCACGTAATATAGAATCAGAAAATCCAGAGATAAGCATCACCGCTTCACAATTGATTGATGATTATAATTCTGATCCTAAAAAAGCAGATTTACAGTACCTCAATAAAACTATCGAAATAAAAGGAACTGTAACTAAAGAAACAGATTCTGTTATCATACTTCAGAGCAGTGTTTTCTGTCTTTTCAATCAAAAACTAAAACATAATTTATTAAACACTAATGCAGTCGTTAAAGGCAAATGCATTGGTTACGACGAACTGTTTCAAGAAATTAAACTAGATCAATGCACGATTAACAAACCAAATAATTAACTATTTATGAAGAAATTTCTAGTGCCTCTATGCCTTTTCCTGGCTTCTATGGCTTATTCGCAGGATGATTTATTAAACAGCCTTGATTCTACACAGGTAGACGGAAAAACGCCGGTAACAGCTTTTAAAGCTTTACAAATCGTAACCTTACAATCGACAAAAATGGCTGCCAAAAAAGAATTTTATTTTATAGTCTCACACCGCTTTGGAACTGTAAAAGATGGTTTTGACAGTTTTTTTGGTCTTGATAATGCCACTACAAAATTGGGTGGAATTTATGGTGTAACGGACTGGCTTTCTGTGAGTCTTTCACGACATACTCTAAATAAAATGTATGAAACTGGTTTGAAATACCGTTTGGCAAGGCAGGACGATCATTTTCCTGTAGACATTGTTGGGTACAGCGTTGCAGATATTAATTCTTTTTTAGAAAAAGATCAATATCCAGGTTTAGAATTTAAACATCGCTTAACCTATGTACAACAGTTATTAATCTCTAGAAAATTCACTGAAAAACTTTCATTCGAGTTAGTGCCGTCATTCATTCATAAAAACCTTTACAATCCTGATATTGAAAGAGATAATCAGTTTTCTTTTGGAGGCGGCGGACGCTATAAAATCACCAAACGATTATCTGTCAACTTAGAATACATGCACAATTTTGACAAACCAGATTTTTACAAAAACCCATTATCTGTAGGTCTTGATATTGAAACCGGCGGACACGTATTTCAGTTGATATTCACCAATTCGCAGGCTATGAACGAAAGCGGATATGTAACAAATGCAGCGGGCGACTGGGGCAAAGGAGATTTCTTCTTCGGATTTAACTTATATCGAGTATTTTAATTAACCAATAAAAAAACAAACTATGAAAAAAGTATTAGCACTTTCTATTTTAATGGCTGTATTTGCAAGCTGCAGCGATTCTGACACGTATCAAGATATCGAGACACCAACTAATCCCGGAAATCCTGGAACCGGAAATCCTTCAGAACCAGCAACTGCAGTTACTTATGATAAAAATGTAAAAGCAATTATTACTTCTAATTGTGTATCATGCCATCAAGCTGGAAGAACAGCTGCTTTTAGACCTTTAACTACTTATGCCGAAGTAAAAGCAGCCGTAGAAACAGCGGGTTTACTTACTAGAATTCAGCTGCAGAATGGACAACAAGGTATTATGCCACAAGGCGGGAGAATGTCTCAAGCAAATATTGACGTAATTGTAAAATGGAATACAGACGGACTAAAAGAAAATTAATCAATATGAAAAAGTCATATATCATCTATTTAATACTGCTTGTGTTTTTGAGTATAAATACCAATGTTTCGGCACAAAAACTAATAACTAAAACTGGCAGTATTAAATTTCAGGCTTCGATGCCTTCTTATGAAGAAGTGGCTGCAGAAAACAAAAGTGTATCGGCCGTATTAGAGCAGTCAACTGGAGATTTTGCTTCGCTGGTACTTATAAAAGGATTTCGCTTTAAAGTCGCTTTGATGGAAGAGCATTTCAATGAAAATTACATGGAATCTGAAAAGTTTTCGAAAGCAACCTTAAAAGGCAAAATTGAAGATTTTGACATTTCTAAAATCTCAAATACACCAAAAAACTTCACCTTAAAAGGCGACCTTACTATTCACGGAAAAACAAAACCTGTAACCGTGACGGTAAAAATTTCAAAAGCTGCAAATGGAGGCGTGAATATGATTGGTTCTTTTGAAGCAAAACCTGAAGATTACGGTATAGAAATACCAAGTTTAGTGAGAAAGAAAATTGCTGACAAAGTCAAAATCGATTACAACTTTTTACTGACTAAATAAATGTCTTCTGATTAAGAAATTCATTGGACATTTATTATGAGGCCGGTTTCATACTTAGCCGGCCTCTTTTTATTACTAACCTAAACTGAATTCAAAAATGATCTGCAAAAATTACACAGTTACAGGCGAAGATGTAAATGATAGTATGGTAATGGAAACCATCGCTTATACTTCCTACACGCTTAAATTATGGTACCACTTTTTATTTGATAATGGTATTTCAAAAGAGAAATTAAATGCTTTACATTTGGGCTTTGTAGAAGCAAATAATGAATTCATCTGCTATAAAAACCTTATGTTTACTGAGTCATTTTTAATTGAAATGAAGCACTGTCAAATTGATGATAAAATCAAAATCAAAAGTTCTTTTTTTAATGCAAAAAATGAATGCTGTGCCGAAGTAACCAAAGAAATACAATGGTTTGACCAGATTCAAAAAGAAGTTATTGTTACCCCAAAAAAAATTCTGCAGCACTTTAATTCTCGTCCTTCGTCAATGAATCACAATATCAATTGGAATTTGAAATTTTTATATTAAAAATAACTTGATATTTTTATTTGGTAAAATCTTCAATTGCCTTTATTGAGTCCTCATTTTCAGGATTTATTTCCAAAGATTTCCTAAACATTTGCAGGGCTTCGTCCTTTTTCCCTATTTTATATAATGCTTCTCCATAACTGTTGTAGGTATTATCACTTTCAGGAAAAAGTACAATATTGGTTTTAAATACCTTCAAAGCTTGTGAATACAATTTATCTGAAAGAAAATCATAACCTAAATTATTCAGGTCGTTTTCAGAAATTGAATACAGATTTTTACGAGTACGATTTTCAATCAAAAATAAATCTGCAGCTTCATCCCCATATTTCATGAGTATTTTTCCATATACTTTTGCAAAAGATTTACGCACTGGCAGAAGCGGCTGATTATTTAAAATATTTAGTGTATTAAAAGCGGTTAAATACACTCCTTCGCTGTTTACATTATCGAGTAATACAACGGTTTGTTTCTTTTCTACATTCCGAAGTAATATCGTAACACAACCAGGCATTCCACCCGTATGCCACACTGTTTTTCCAGCAGATTCATCATCAAACAAAAACCAGCCCAAACCATCATATGCCTTTCCCATTCCTCCAATATTGATCCAGACATAATTCTTTTCACCATTCTTCAACATTGTAGATTGATATGCTTCTTTCAATGTACTTTGGTTCACCAATGTAGTATTGTATAGCGCATTATCGAATAATAATAAATCATGTACTGTACTTACTACATTGCTGGCGCCATAACTGGCAGTATGATAATAACTTTTACTGCCTTCCATTTTCTCGCGTTCCGAGATATAGCGTTTAGGATAATCGTAATTAAAAGCCTCTGGGAAATTCGGCTTAGTATTCAAAAAATCCGATTTAAGATAAGTATGTTTCATTCCCGCTTTCTTAAAGATTTCTTTTTGAAGGTAAACATCAAACGTTTTTCCTGATAACTTTTCAACTAGTGCCGCCAATAAAGCATATCCAGTGTTGCTGTACCACCATTTCTCATTTGGCGATAATTTAAATTTAAAAGTGTGTTGAGATAAAAATGTTACCAGTTCCTGATTGGTGTAAGTATCTTTAAAAGGAATTTCTGCTTTTTGACTTTCAATATCCTGATCTGAAATGCCCGAAGTATGCGAAAGCAGCTGACGTATTGTAACTGTTTTGTATGGAAAATCAGGATAATACAAACTAAAAGGATCATCAAACTTTAACTTTCCCTTGTCTTTCAACTGAAGAATAGCAACTGCCGTAAATACTTTTGAAACCGAAGCCAATTCAAAACCAGTTTGTATGGTATTAGCTTTTTTTTGCCCAAAATCAGCATAACCAAAAGCCTTTTCATACATAATTCTGCCATCTTGAGCAGCCAATAGTACTCCGTTAAACATACCACGCTGAACAGCTGACTGGAGCAGACTATCGATACGGACAGATTTTTCCTGAGCAAATACATTCAAAAAGCTGCTAAACGTCCATACAATCAAAAAGAATAATTTTATCATAATTAATGTTGTTTATAGAACAAAATTACCCGTATCTTTTTATATAAAATTGAACGAAATTAGCCTTATCCCTAATTTATTAATTTTCTCCTACAGCTAGTTTTTCATCTTATGTAATTTGATGGAAATACAAAAATACAGAGCAAAAAAAACCTCGTCAGTTGGACGAGGTTTAATTGTATTATTTTTTTGATTCTTCGATAGAAACTTTTCTGAACTCTTTTAAAAGTTTTTCGATTTCTAAAGTAGCTTTACGTGCTCTTGGTCCTGCAGCTTTAATACCTTTTTCAGTTAAAGATTCAGCTTCTGCCTTGAATGTTTCAATTTCGGCGTTGATTTTTACTAATAGATCTTTCATGCTTATAATTATTAAATTAAGGCGCAAAAATAGAAGTTTGATTGGTAGTTACAACATATTTGCTGTTAAAAATTGTCAATGTTTTTTAAGAGAAAAATTAACTTTAAAATTACATTAGTATATTTCAAAAACAGCCACTTTACAACAAGTTATTATTCAGACATTTACTATCAAAATAATTTCTTAACCTTTGATTGAAGCACTTCAAAAGTGACCTAAAAAATTTTATTTTAACGTTTTATTTTTTATCAAAACATAGGATTTTGGCTTAAAAAAACTTTTACCCTATTGAGAATGTGCGGAAAAACTACTCGATTCATTATTTATTTACCCACAGCGCACCCAAATTTCCTATCATTTATTACGCTTTTATCAATATTGGTTTTCCGAAATCAGTATTATTTCACTTCAACTTTAATTTTAGCAGATAATTGCTTTGCTAAATTTGTTACATAAGTCGTAAAATAAGCCGAATCTTTAAAACCGGGATCAGCGCTTAGCTCCCAGCCAGCAATTGGATAATAGCTTACTTCTTGATTATTTTTGACTTTCATTTTTATCAAATAAGAATCAGTCAGCTGACCGGTTTTTGGAGCTTCTATATATCCTTTATAATCTTTTTTCGGAATAATTACGGCTGTACCTAAAATCCACTGACGTTCATAGGTTAATTTATCGTGCTGAATAAAACAGACGAAATCGCCAGAATCGATTACCTGCAATGGATTTTGATTATTAATATTTGAAAGTGTAATAAGGAGTGTGTCATCATTCTTTAAACCATTTACAGAAACTGTATTTTTATAACCATACATTCCCGGCCATATAGAAGCGGTTTCGTTTGCCTGATATTTATTTCCTGATGCCAGCCAGTTTTTATATTCATAGTGTAAAACAGAATTGACCGGACCTTCGCTTACAATTTTAAAAGTTGTTTTTTCGATATTATTTATGGTATCATTAGCCAAAATTCCCAACCTATTTATTTTATTGTCTGCCGTTAGTAATGCAAAACCGCCTAATCCAGCAGAACTTCCAACAGGAAATATATCTCTTCCCCACTCGTGCATTACATGATAATTATCTTCTACAGCGCCATTACTATTTATACCGACATCTTCTGGTGTGATTCCATGTATTTTTTTCCCGAAAACATCTTTACAATTTCTTCCATCAAGATAATGCCTAAATCCAACTTTATCATTTTCCCAGCTTGGTCCATCAGTTTGGTATTTTTGATAGCCTAATTTTTTATGAACCTGATTCGCTAAAAGTATTTCCTGCGTATCAGGATGCACAGGAAGATTTTTACCTTCTCTTTTTCCAAAACGTACACTGGTCCTAATTGTAAATTTAGGATCTTTATCTGACCAGCTTAATACCGCGGTTTTAGTTTCATTTGGAGCAAAATCAGTTACTAAAAAAAGTTCGTCCCATTTTCCATCTCCATCCAGATCGTTAACCTGAGCAGGAATTGTGTCTTTTTTATTGATTAAAATGGGATATTTACCTGAATCATTTTTTAAAGAAAGTTGATTTCGTTTGATAGAAACCGCTTTCTGAGATAATTCTATTGCAGAACTATTTTTTAAAACAATAGTATTTCCATTTGATTTTTTCTGTGCATAACAGCCTGCAAAGGTAAATATGGAGATTGCAAGAGGAACATAATGTCTAATTTTACTTTTCATTATTCTATTATTTTCATTTTAAGTTCAATTTACTGATTTAATCGAAACGGAAAAACTCTGGCAGAAAATTTTGTTAGGAAACAAAAAAAACGGATAATACTATTATCCGTTTTCTAACTAATCAATTAAATCAAATCATAAAAAATAAAGCCTTTTGAAAATCATCATCTGGCATTTCTTTATTTTTAAAATTCAAAAAGTTCATATCCGGAAACTTCGTTGCCGAATCTGTTTTTTTCTTAAAGTATAATTTTAAATCTTTAAAAACTTCCGCTCTAGTTTTTGATGCATCGATTAAATTGAAATTCTTGATTTCATCAAATATCGAAAGCTTAACTTGTAATTGTTTGTCAAAGAGACATAATAAAAAATTACGTCCTTTATAATCTAATTTCAGAAACTCAATTAATTCCGATTTATCATACACCACAAATATTGAATGATCAAATTCTTTTGCTTTTTCTTCATCTTTCAACAAAAAAGAATCTTCTGAAAATTCAAATTCATTTTTAAATTTTCTTTTAAACATTTTCAGAAAAACGCCTTTATTGTCGCGAACCAAAACTTTTTCTTTTTTCTCTGTCATCTTATTCGAAAATTTTTTTCGTATTTACTTTAAACTTTAGTAACATGTGTTACATTATTTTCAACAAATGCAATCAGTTCATTTATATTATGATTGTGCCCTGATTCATTAGCAATAGAAATTATGTAGTTGTTTTTTCCTTTCACATACAGAAAGAAAAAATCTTTTGTCAAAATAGCTTTTTCAATTTTTGACCATTTATGCGACACACTTCTAAGCGGTGATCTTACGCTTATAAATGAATCTGTAAAACTGAATTTGTATCTTTTTACAAAACCCTTGCAGTGTAATAATTCCATTTCCAGTTTAAACAAAATTTTAGAAATTGATTTTACAACTGAATGTTGAACCATCAAAAAGACCAAAATAAGAATCATACTTCTAATGATCCAGTCTATCAAATCATTCTCTTCATTATATAAATCAAAAACGATCAAACTGAGTACTGTAATAAAAAAGAATGCTCCAATCCTTTCTTTACTTGATTCTTCAAAATACATCTTATGCAATTTTCGTATCTCTGATAGAGTGAGTTCAAACTGCAATGAAAAGTGAGAGGTTTTCATCTATTCTTTAATTAAATCTGGCTTGCTTATGTTTTTGTAATACCGCAAAATTAAGACAAAGGCAAAGCGTAAATATTCCCATTAAAGTCATAATACTATTAAAATAAGACTTTTTTAATCAGGCAAATCAGAATTAAAAAATAAGGGTCTATTAAATGTTTTACTGCTTCAAACGGCTGTGAAGTTAAAAAACATAAATTCTGACATTTTCAATAGACTTTTTTGCAAATAAAAATGCCGCCAAAAGTCAAAAAAACAATAGATTAAGTTATAAATATTTTTAGCTAATTTATTTATTATCAAATAATTAATTATAAGTAATTTTTAAGAAAATTCTTAAAACAATTAAGTACTTTTGCGCAAAATTTAAAAAACACAAATCATTATTTCCTACAAAATGAAACAGGCAGAAACAGAAGAAAAACTAAAAGAAAGGATAAAAGAATTAACCTGCCTTTTCGAAATAACAAAGACAATATCGCAGGCGACAGCAGTTGAATCAGCTGTGCTAAAAAAAGTAATATTAAGCACTAAAAATGCATGGCGTTTTCACGAAGAAGTAATTGTAGAAATTCTTGCTGGAGATTTTTATTTGACTACATCAAAACTTCCCCAAAAAACGATATTTCTGGTAAGTGACATTCCTCTTCCTGATAAAGAAAAAGGATTTATAAAAGTACATTATCCTACAAAAAATCGTGATGTAAGTGTATTTATTGATGAAGAGCAGGAACTGTTAAATACAATTGCTGTAGAAGTGGGTTTTTATATCGAAAAGTTTCATACTCTTGAAAAGAAAAAAGCGCTGCGTCGTACTATAGAAAGAATCGACCGATTATCTCTTTTGGGAGAAATGACAACCGGAATAGCCCACGAGCTTAATAATCCGCTGGCCAATATTCTAGGATATGCAGAATTAATTAAAGCTGGAAATTCTGATCCTGAAATCGATTCCGATATCTCCACTATAATTAACTCAGTAATTTACAGCCGGGAAATCGTAAAAAAGCTACTGTTCTTTTCACAAGAAATTCCACAGCAATTAAAAATGGAAGAAATACAGCCTCTTTTCATTTTTGCTCTGTCATTCTTAAAACAGAACTTTCAGAAAAAAGAAATCAAAAGTGAACTTATATTCCGCAATACTGTCGAAACTATCAAAGTCGATTCTGTACAATTAACTCAGGTTCTTTTTAATTTATTAATCAATGCTATTCAAGCATCATCTCCAAAAAGTACTATCAAAACAATTGTTGAAAATAACAGCGATTTTTTATTTATCCGAATTGAAGATGAAGGATGCGGTATCTCTGCAGATATAAAAAGCAAAATTTTTGAACCGTTCTTTACTACCAAAAGTCCCAATGAAGGCAATGGGCTTGGTTTAAGCGTAGTATATGGTATTGTTAAAAATCACAATGGGGAAGTACTGGTAGAAGACAATTTACCAAAAGGAACCATTTTCACAGTCAAACTGCCTTTAAGTTAAAACAAAATGAATCTAAGAAAACAGAACATACTTATTGTAGATGATAATTACGAAATGCTGAATTTTATGCAGCGTGTAATTAAAGTTTTAAATTATAATACTTATAAAGCTTCTTCAGTCAGCGAAGCAATTGATGTGTTAAAACACAATACTATTGATCTTTTGATTACGGACATTCAAATGCCCGAAACGGACGGAATTGAACTTGTAAAATTTGCAGAAGAACATTTTCCGAAGGTATCAAAATTAGTCATTACAGGAGTCCCAAGTATAGACAACGCTTTAAATTCTCTAAAATCAGGCGCTTTAGAATACCTAATAAAACCTTTTACCTCTGACGAGTTTTCTAAAGCAATTGCAGGTTTACTTTCAAAAACTAAATATAGTGTAATAAGTGATTCTTCTGAAATAAGTGACGAATATAATTTCGGAGAAATTATTGGACATTCCCAATCGTTTAAAGATCTTATTGATATTATAAAAAGAGTTAAAGACAATAAAGCTACCATCTTAATTGAAGGCGAAAGCGGAACAGGAAAAGAACTGATTGCAAAGGCAATACACTATAAAGGTAGTTTTGCTAAAATGCCTTTTATATCTGTAAACTGTGGCGGAATCCCTGAAAATTTAATGGAATCTGAACTATTTGGATTTGTAAAAGGCGCTTTTACCGGTGCCGCCGAATCTAAAATTGGTTATTTCCAAGCGGCATCTGGAGGCACCATTTTTTTAGATGAAATTGGCAATGCACCTATATCGGTACAGACTCGTCTATTAAGAGTTTTACAAGAAAAAGAAATTACTCGTATTGGCTCTACTACTCCAGAAAAGATAGATGTTAGAATTATCTGTGCTACGAACAGCAATATTAACGATATGATTGCAAAAGGCACTTTTAGAGAGGATCTTTACTATCGTATTAATGTTATTAAAATCGACACTACTCCCCTTCGCGAAAGAAAAGATGACATCGCGCTGCTTACACAACGTTTTCTAAAAAAATATGGTATTGAGTACAATAAACCCCAAATAACTATGGATGAAAAGGTTTTAGAAATACTAATGCGATACTCATGGCCAGGCAATATAAGAGAACTTGAAAACATAATCCAGCGTATGATTATTTTAAGCAATGGAAACAATATAAGCCTTCAAGAAGTGCCAGAATATTTAAAATATAATATACCCAAACACGAAGAACCATTTAAATCTTTAAGAGAGTATGAAAAAGAATTGATCTTAAAAGTACTCCTAGCCGTTGATAACAACAAGACAAAAGCCGCCAAAATCCTTCAGATAGATCGTAAAACCCTAAATCAAAAAATAGCGTAAAAATTCCCCGCAAAGGAATTTTTACCTATTAAGAAAAATACTAAAAATAATGTCTTTAATCAATTGAAAAATATAAGCAATTGATTATCAAAGTTTAACCAAAAATACAAAATTATGGGCACATGATTTGCCTTCTAAAAGTCAAAAAAGTAATAAAATAAGTTTAAACTTACATTTTTAAGTTTTGATCAAATCAAAAAAAGCAGGATTAAAATAGGACATTTAATACAAATAAAAAGCAATGTATCTAAATATCAACATTTTAACAAAATAATTACTAACTTTATGCGAACAAACTTTTTTCCGGTGAAAACAATTGAACATTTTTATAGCGCAGATCTAAACTGGGTTGAAAATCTAGCCCAACAGTTTGGTGGAAAAGTTGATGGTAATTTTATAGTAATACCTGAAGATATTCAAACAGGGACGAGATATTTTCTAGAAATCGAAGAAGGAATTGTTGCTTACTATTTAGATGTTGAATACAAAAAAAATCTCCACTTAATTCAAAAAAATAATTCTTCAGATTTTGTCGGTTTTTACTATAATCTTACCGATGGAGAAGCCACTACCTCTGTACATAATTTTTTGTACAACACAAGCAGATGGCAATACAATCTAGCCGTTATAGATGGATCTCTGGACTCTGAGTATAAAGTAAAAGTTGGCAGTAAAACATTTGCCATTTGTTTTTTTATCAAAAAAAGTATTATCAAAAGATTTATGGAAGAACATAAATTACAGCTTGATAAAATTGATGATATATTGGATATAACCAAAAATACGATGATCCGGTTTGACAGGATCAGTAATGACACTTTCCATCTTCTTGATGATCTTAGAAAGATTAAAATTGGAGGACCTATATTTAATCTCAACTTTACGGGCACCGTATATATGCTGATGTCTAATTTTATAAGAAAGATAGCTGAAAAACGTGTTATTATTCAAACTGTAAATCAAGAAGATTTATCCGCTATTATCGCCATTCAAATGTACTTGATTGAAAATATTGAAGGACATTTTCCAAGTATAAAATTTTTAGCTGACAAAGCTAATATGTCAGAATCAAAATTTAAGAGTTTGTTTAATAAAATCACTGGAAGCACTCCTAATATGTTTTTTATGGAAAACAAATTACTTCTAGGAAAAGATCTTCTTGAAACTAAAGAAATGTCTATTTCACAGATTTCTGATAAACTCAACTTTACTAATAATTCTTATTTCGCAGCAAAATTTAAAGAACATTTCGGTATATCGCCTAAAACATTTGTAAAAGAACTATAAACTGGTCAAGTAATTTTTATCAAATCGATTTATTTTATGAAAAAAATATTCCATTATTATAGTTTAACTCCTGAATGGCAGCAGCAGCTTGCTGAACAGACAGAAGGAGAACTGGTAAACGACAAGATAATTAATTTCCCAAAAGAAATAGGAAACGGACATTCCTATTTCGCACAAATTACACCTGGCATTTCAGTTGTTTTTATTGATATGAAGTTAAATACTCCTATTAAATTATGTCGTCAGGCTTCTGAGCATGAATTATTTATCTTTCATTATGACTTAAGTGAACATGCTAATTTGATAAAAATAAATAATGAAGATTACAAGATTGGATACTATGATAAATTAGAACTTGCTATAATTGACAATCAAATTGAAAGTTCTTTTAAACCTGCAGTCAATGAAAGAACTTTTGCTTTGAGAATACTGGTAGATAAAAAACTATTGGCTGATTTTATCAAAAAGTATCCTAAAAAAGAATATAAAACAAAAGCAAAAAACAAAGCTAAAAAAGAAGCATTTTACCATTACGGACATGTTGACAGCAACAGTATTTTATTACTCAAATCATTAAAAACCAAATCTATAAATGACCTGTCTTTTGATGTTTTTATTAAAGGTATTGCTTTGAAATTATTGGGCAATTTTTTTAGTAAATTCTATGATGTGAAAGAAACAAGCCGTGCATTAACCACATCTGAAAATGAAGCCGTAAATAAAACCCGCGATTATTTGATGGATAACTTATATGGTCCTTTCCCTTCTGTTATTTTTTTAGCTGCTATGGCAGGAATGTCTGAATCAAAATACAAAACTGCTTTCAAAAAATGTTTTGACACAACGCCTAATAATTTCTTTATCATAAATAAAATGTGTCTTGGAAGAGACCTCCTAAAAAGTGGTAATTTTCATTCTCTTACAGAAGTCACTTATGAATTAAATTACACTAAGTTAAGTCATTTTTCTACTAAGTATTATGAACTTTTTAATACTAGACCCATTAACGATCTAGTTAAAAGGAGATTTTAAAAATTATATTTTTTAAAGTACAGGCAAAAAAAAGAAAGAGAGAATATTTATTCTCTCTTTCTTTTTTTTTATAGAATTGTTATTATTCTCTAAACCCAACTATAAATTCAGATCTTCTGTTTAACTGATGCTCTGCCTCTGTACATGGTACTCCATTTGAACATTTATTTATTAAACGAGTTTCTCCGTATCCATGACCTGACAATCTATCTGGGCTAATGCCTTTTTCTATCAGATAATCTACTGTAGCATTTGCTCTGTTTTCAGACAATTTCATGTTAAATTCATCACGACCTCTACTATCAGTATGCGAATTAATAGTTAAAACTATTTTTGGACGATCATTCATCAAAGCAACAATTTTGTTTAATTCCGCTTTAGATGATTCTCTGATCTTATATCCATTGTAATCAAAATAAATTGGCTTAAGATTGATAATTTTAGTTAAATCATCTCCGGGTTTTATCGTTACAATACTGTTATCGTCTAATTTAACCTGTCTATCATTATATAAATCAGCATTTACCTCTGTTTTTTCCATAGGCTGCATAGCTGCTACTTCTTTTGTTTTCTGTATAAGACCTTGTTTTTTAAAGATAATCGTATAATTTTTATATGGCTCTGCTGTATATTGATACTTTCCTTGTTTATCGGTTAAATAAGAAGTAATTTTTTCATTTTTATCATTATAGATATCCACTTCAACTTCTGCGATTGGAACATTCTCACTCAAGTTTATTGCTTTTCCGAATATGATTGGTTTGTTGATAAACCCAAAATCGACTGGACGAGTTTCTGTAAAAGCATAAATATTATCATTTCCATCTCTATTAGAAGAGAAATATCCCATTTTGGATTCATTAATCTGATACGCAAAATCATCATCTGCTGAATTGATTTCATCTCCTACATTCACTACATGATAAACACCTTCCGTATCTTTCATTGCAGCAAAAACATCTAGACCACCAAGTCCTGGATGTCCATCCGAAGAAAAATATAAAATTCCTTTATTATCTACAAAAGGAAAAGTTTCTCTTCCCGGAGTATTGATTTCATCTCCCAGTTTTCTAACATCATTGCTAACAAAACCTCCTTTTTTAAGACTTACCACATATAAATCAGAATTTCCAAATTTATTGTTTCGGTCAGAGACAAAGAATAATTGCGTCTCATCTGCACTTAATGCGGGATGGCCTGATGAAAAATCATCACTGTTAATAGGATAACCAAGAGCCTTAACATTTTTCCATTCTCCATTAATATTTTGGGCTGTGTAAATTTTCAAATAACTGATGCCTTCTTTATTGGCGTCAAGTTTACCGTTTTTGTAATTATTTCTGGTAAAAAACATCGTTTTACCATCTTTTGTTATAGCTGGTGAACTCTGGTGATATTTTGTATTTACATCTCCTTTTATTAACGTTGGATTTTGTAAACCACCATCAACTGAAATATCTGCGGTATAAAGCTTTAAAAATGATTTTTCATTCCAGCTATGTTTACGTTTTATAATAACACCTGTATCTCTTGCAGACGCATAAACCACTTTATCTTGTCCATAGAAACCAGTTCCAAAGTCAGATGCAGGAGTATTTATTTCTACCTCTTTTAAAAGATATCTATCAGATTGCTTTTTAATATCTGCCATTAATTTGGCTTGTTTCCAGTTATCGCTAAGATCTTTGTCACCTTTCTTTGCATAGTACACTTTCAAAATTTTAGCAGCTTCATCGTAATTTTGGCTGTTATTTAACGCTTGTGCATATCTGAAATAATACTCAGAAGCAACATCTGTTTGAGTTTCCAAAACTTTAGAATACGCTTCCGCTGCATCATGGTATCTGGCATTGAAATAATAACAATCTCCTAATTTGGTATAAACACCCACAGAATTATTTCCGTTCTTTATGAGTTTTTCATATAATTTCCCTGCTTTTACAAAAGCAAATTTATTATAGGCTGCATCTGCTTTTTCAAGTTTTTTATCTTGTGCATTCAAAGTACCTGTTATAGATACAACAGCCAGCAACAAGAATAATATGGTTTTAATATTTTTATAAATCATTGTGTGCTTTTTAAATTAAAACTTTCTTAGAAGAATCTCGGAGTTACTAGTCTGTATTTAGTTCCTGCAAACAAATCAAAGCGCAAGAAAATTTCATGTGATCCAGAATTGTAATTTCCAATTTTCTGTGTATCATAATCATATGCATAGCCAATGTTTAGACCTGGAGTAACTTGAAATCCTGCCATTCCACTAACTGCAGCATCCCATCTGTAAGCTGCTCCTAGTGTTAATTTGTCACCGAATAAAAAGTTTGCCGATAAATCAACTGCTAATGGTGCACCATTTGTCATTTTTATCATAGCAGCAGGTTTAAATTTTAAATTATCATTCAAATCAAAAACATAACCTCCCATGGCATAAAAGTGCATTCTTTTAGAAGCGATTGATTCTTTTACATCATCATAGAATTTTGTTTCTAACATCATTGGAACTGATAAACCTGCATACCATTTGCTTGAGTGAAAGTAGATACCAGCACCAAAATTTGGTGATGTTTTTGCCAGTGTTCCTGATAAATAGATATCATTAGCATCTTTTACTTTCAATTTATTCAAATCAACGTCTACAAAGTTCAGTCCTCCGTTGATTCCTAGAGATAAATGAACATCTGCAGAAAGTTGTATTGGGTAGGAATAGTTCAACATTAGATTTGTTTCTTCTGAAGGTCCAATTTTATCATTCATTACAGACAAACCTAAACCTTGCCCGTTATGGCTTATTGGTGATTCTATAGAAAAGTTTGCTGTTTTAGGTGCTCCATCAAGACCTACCCATTGAGTTCTGTACAACCCAAAAACACTTGGTAAACCGCGTGTACCAGTATATCCTGGGTTAATCGTCATTGTATTATACATGTATTGTGTGTATTGTGATTCCTGTTGAGCTGATACCTCCAAAACTCCCAAAAACAATATCACCAATAGAGAAATGATTTTTTTCATTAGTTCTACTTAATTAAATTATTAATTGTAAATGAATTATTGATTGTTTATATATAGGTAACCAGATTTCTCAACTGTTTTAGTACCGTTGTTATATTTCAAAATATAGAAATACGTTCCTGTAGGAAGCTTTTCTCCTCTGTTTACCGTTACGCGACCATCAGAATACCCTCTAAACATATTGTCGCTTTCGTTGTATGATTTTGTTCCAAATACTTTTACACCCCAGCGGTTGTAAATTTCAACTTCATTATCTGGAAACTTGCTAATATTTTCGATTAAGAAACTATCGTTCTTACCATCATCATTAGGAGAAATAGCATTATAGATAACTACATCTGTAGGCTCATCTACAATTTTCTTAACCAATCCTAATGTAAACATTCCATATCCTGACACTTGTGCTGTAACCAAATTACTGTATGGAGCACCTAATGAAGAATCGCTTACTGCTCCTCCTTCATTGATCCATTCTCCTTTACTTTCATCCCAGCGAACAATGACTACATCACTATCAGTCGTATCAAAGAAAACCTGAGGGGTAGTTGAATTGTCCATTGTAAGACTCAAAACAATTTTTTCACTTCCTTGATCTTCTGTCACCATCCAATACTCCTTATCATTTATAAATGTTATATTTTTATCTTTAATAGAATGTGTATGAATAGGTTCTGAATTTTGCAAGAAATAGTGCGTTGTATAAATATTACCTATATCATTTCCGTCTGCATGAATTGAAGGTCGGTAATGAAATGCATCTCCAACAGGGAATTCAAACGCCTTTTTTCCAATTTTTTGAACTGGTCCATCTACGAAACCTGTATTGTTTCCTGCTCCAGTATGTCCTGCATTTTCTTTAAAGATCACAAGTCCTCCAACTGAGTCACCATCAATAATTCCTTTTATAAATTCAGCTGTAGTCGCAACTGAAATATCTCCTGAGAGAATAAATGGCATTTTAGTGGCTCCGTTATTAAACTGGACGTTTTGAAAATCTGAAACATCTTTATTTTCTATAATCTGTTCTTCAGTTCCAGTAAAGAAAGTTTTACCAGCCAAAGACTGTGTAAAAGAAACTATACCTTCATTACTCCAATTTTGGAAAATATGAACTGCTCCATCATTAATAAAATTTCCTGTATCCTTGTTTTCGTAATCCATGTGGACTGACAATAGCGTACCATTACTCACTTTTACATCGCCTTTATTTACGAATTGAGCATGTGCATTTTGATTGGCCAGTGCAATTAGTGTAAAACTCAAAACCAATCCTGATTTTTTTACTATCTTATGTGTAATGTTGTCTTTCATAGTTAAAGAAATTATCGTTCTATTTATGGGGCAAAATTAGAGCTATACTGAAGTTTAATTAACCCTTAAAAGTCTTTAGAATATCAGAATAAGGTGAATTCTTAAAAAAGCTTTCATATTAAAAAACAAATCAAATAACTAGATATCAATACATTAAAAAAAACATTGTTTAATACTTGCAATTAATTTTACATCTTGCATAAAAAAAGCCAGCATAAGCTGGCTTTTAAAAACATGATTAAACTTTTTATATTTCTATTTTAAGTAGTCAAATGTTATAGTGTCTACTAGCTGTAAAACATCCGAATTATTACCAGAAGGGTTATATTTCACAGTAGTTCCTGTTACAGTAAAGGCTGATTTACTTAAACGAACACCATTTCTGTACATTTTCACTGTAGACAGGGATGAAGGTGTGGCAGTTAAAGTAAAATTTATTTGACCTACAGATGTTACAGGTAACTCATCAACCACCTGCTGTTGAGCTGCTATTGAACTAAGATCAACTAAATTTGAAGTTTGTGCTTCATCTTTGTAAGTTAACTTTTTCGTTGTAGCATCAAACGTCAGACTTGTAACCGTTTCATTCTGCTTAACAAGATTACTGATGTCAATCACTTTAGAAGCACCGGTCCCATCAATGTAACTGAACTGGTTTGTAGTGCCGTTATAACTTACATTGCCTCCCGTGTTTTTTACAATGTTCTCGATGATCTGTTTAACCTGGTCGTTGCCGGCAATTGCTGTAAAGTTGCTTGTAACATCTCCCACAACATTGATTAGTACCGTAGCACCTTTTTCGTTAGTGTACGTGTAGGTGCCGTCGTTATTATTGGTTAACGTTGTAACCGTTTCATTGTTCTTAACAAGATTGCTGATATCAATCACTTTAGAAGCTCCTGTCTCGTCAATATAGCTGAACTGCTTATCTGTTCCGT